>NZ_JBSGBZ010000049.1:0-58510 GCF_053601495.1 Streptomyces sp. NPDC004721 | reverse complement strand
TCTCTTGCGCAAGGAGAAGGGCAGCAGGAACAGGGACAAGGCCCGGCTGAAGGTCGCCCGCGCGCATGCGCGGGTGGCCGACGCGCGCCGCGAGTTCCACCACCAACTCTCCACGAAGCTGATCCGCGAGAACCAAGCGGTTGCCGTGGAGGACCTGTCGGTGAAGGGCCTCGCCCGCACGCGCCTGGCCAAGTCGATTCACGACGCCGGATGGTCGGCGTTCGTGAGCATGCTGGAGTACAAGGCCGCCCGGTACGGGCGCACCTTCGTCCGCATCGGCCGCTTCGAGCCCACATCTCAGGTGTGTTCGGTGTGCGGTGTGAAGGACGGCCCGAAGCCCCTGCACGTCCGCATCTGGACATGCGGGGCGTGCGGGGCTGTCCTGGACCGGGATGTGAACGCGGCGGTCAACGTCGCCAAGGCGGCCGGACTGGCCGTGTCAGCCTGTGGAGCGCAGGTAAGCCCGGGACTCGTCCCGGCACAGCGCGGCGAAGCAGGAACCCACCCGACACCGCAGCCCTCAACGGCGCGGTAGGCGGGAATCGCCGTCCTTCAGGGCGGCGAGGATGTCAATTCACCCTCGACGGTACCGACCAGGCCACCCACAAAAAGCAGGGCAGCATGATCCGCCGCTACATCATCTGGCGAAACCGTCACGCCGACGACCGGCGCCTACGCTCCGTCGTCGACAGGGCCAACGTCGCCTGACCGTGCAAGAAGGCAGAGAAGATGACCACACAGACCGACCGTGTCGACCACGAGCTGATCCGGGCAGCGGCACACGTCGCGGCCACACGCTGCCGGGGCGACAACCACACCATGGCGGCCGCGGCCCGCGCCCGAGACGGCCGGATCGTCACCGCGGTGAACGCCTATCACTTCACCGGAGGCCCCTGCGCGGAGCTGGTCCTGATCGGCACCGCTGCCGCCCAGGGTGCCTATGACCTGGACACCATCGTCGCCGTGGGTGACCGCGACCGAGGCGTCGTGCCCCCATGTGGCCGCTGCCGTCAGGTCCTTCTTGACTACTTTCCAGCCCTCAAGGTCATCGTCGGGACAAACGACGGCCTCCGGATGGTGCCCGTCACCGACCTGCTTCCCGAAAGCTATATCTGGGCGGACCACCAGCTCGACGCTGAGGCGAGCGCACCATTCAGCACGAGCTGACGCCCCAGGCGATTACAGGGCACACGTTGCCTGATGCGGCACTGGATCCCCTCCTTCATTTGGAATGCCCAGCTGCTAGCGTCCGGCACCATGTGGGCTCAAGAGATCGTGGCCGGCCGACCGGCTTGGCGGCACACCCCTTCCGGAGTGGTCTTCCGGGCTGTTCCCGGCGGGACGTTCCGGATGGGCTTGTCCGACGCGGAACTGGACGCCGTTCGTGCCATCGAGCGGGCCGACGGCGCCGATGACGACCTCGAGGCGTTCTTTGCTGGTGCTGTCCGAACCCGGCCGGTGCGAGAAGTGCGGGTCGAGCCATTCCTGATCGCCCGGCATCCGCTTACGGTGGCGCAAGTACGGCACTGGCTCCCCGAGTACGAGGACAGCTTCGCCGGCTCGGCTTCGAGCACGGCCCGGTTCGAGGACGACGTGGATGACCTGATCGGGACGTTGCCGTTCCGGCTGCCCAGCGAGGCGGAGTGGGAGTATGCGGCCCGGGCAGGCACGACCACTCTGACCTTCCGCGGGGATGGGAGGCCGGACGAGGACCAGGTGCTCGACGACTTTGCCGACGAGGAGCGCACTGCCGCGGCTGAGAACGCCTTCGGGCTGGCGGCGATGGGGTCGGCGAACGAAATCTGCGCTGACGTGTGGATCCCGCATTTCACGGACGCGCCGGTGGACGCACGCCCTCGCACCGGGGACGGACCGCGGGTGGTGCGCGGAGGCGCCGGCGACCTCTATCCGTGGCAGGGCTGCGACGAATGGCTGCTGTTGCTCTCCGCCACCCGCTACGAGTTCCAGGACTTCACCGCGGTCCGTCCGGTTGCACCTGTGCCAACCAGTCAGGCGGCACGCTGAGAACAGAGGCGTGCGGCCATGTCGCCAGTTTGGAAGACCGCGCATGCGGATGGGTGCTGACCTCGCAAGACGGTGAGCCGCACGTTTCCGGGACGCTCACCGGTGTTCCCCGTCGACGAGGTCAACAGTCGTGCCCACAGGCGGCAGCTCCTGGGCGAGGCGCTTCACTCCAGGTCCGCGGCATGCGCTCCCGGTCGTCGCCGGCGACCGGATCAGGCCCAGCCGCCGGGTGAAGGGCCAGCGGCATGAGTGTCGAGCTGCGGCTACAGGGCCCTGCCGTGAGTGGGTCGAGCAAGAGGCGCCTGATGGCCGAAAGGCCAGGTCAGGCGCCTCTTTTCGAGTGTCTAGAAGAAGCCGAGTTTCTTCGGGGAGTACGACACCAGGAGGTTCTTCGTCTGCTGATAGTGGTCCAGCATCATCTTGTGGGTCTCGCGGCCGATTCCGGACTGCTTGTAGCCGCCGAAGGCGGAGTGCGCGGGGTAGGCGTGGTAGCAGTTCGTCCAGACGCGGCCCGCCTGGATGGCGCGGCCCGCGCGGTAGGCGGTGCCGTTGTCCCGGGTCCACACGCCCGCTCCGAGGCCGTACAGCGTGTCGTTCGCGATCTTGATGGCGTCGTCGAAGTCGTCGAAGGACGTCACCGAGACCACCGGACCGAAGATCTCCTCCTGGAAGATTCGCATCCGGTTGTCGCCCTCGAAGATGGTCGGCTGGACGTAATAACCGCCCTTCAACTCGCCGTCGTGCTCGATGCGTTCGCCACCGGTCAGGACGCGTGCGCCCTCCTGCCGGCCGATGTCCAGGTAGGAGAGGATCTTCTCCAGCTGGTCGTTGGACGCCTGGGCGCCGATCATGGTGTCGGTGTCGAGGGGGTGGCCCGTCGTGATGAGCTTGGTGCGGGCGACCGCCGCCTCGACGAACTCGGCGTAGTGACCCCGCTGGATCAGCGCCCGGGACGGGCAGGTGCACACCTCGCCCTGGTTGAGCGCGAACATCGTGAAGCCCTCGAGCGCCTTGTCGCGGAAGTCGTCGTCCGCGGCCGAGACGTCGTCGAAGAAGATGTTCGGCGACTTGCCGCCGAGCTCCAGCGTGACCGGCTTGATGTTCTCGGCGGCGTACTGCATGATCAGCCGCCCCGTCGTCGTCTCGCCCGTGAACGCCACCTTCGCCACCCGCGGGCTGGAGGCGAGCGGCTTGCCCGCCTCCACACCGAAGCCGTTCACGATGTTCAGCACCCCGGGCGGCAGCAGGTCGGAGACCAGGCTCATCCAGTAGTGGATCGAGGCCGGGGTCTGCTCGGCGGGCTTGAGCACCACCGCGTTGCCCGCCGCGAGCGCGGGCGCCAGCTTCCAGGTCGCCATGAGGATCGGGAAGTTCCACGGGATGATCTGCGCGACCACCCCGAGCGGCTCGTGGAAGTGGTACGCCACCGTGTCGTTGTCGATCTCCCCGAGCGACCCTTCCTGCGCCCTGATGGCGCCCGCGAAGTAGCGGAAGTGGTCGATGGCCAGCGGGATGTCGGCCGCCAGTGTCTCGCGGACCGGCTTGCCGTTCTCCCAGCTCTCGGCGACCGCCAGGGATTCGAGGTTGGCCTCCATACGGTCGGCGATCTTCAGCAGGATGTCGGAGCGTTCGGTCACGGACGTGCTGCCCCAGCCCGGGGCGGCCGCGTGGGCCGCGTCCAGTGCACGCTCGACGTCCTCCGCCGTTCCGCGCGCGACCTCCGTGAACGGCTGCCCGTTCACCGGCGAGGGGTTCTCGAAGTACTGTCCGCGGGCCGGCGGCACGTACTCGCCGCCGATGAAGTGGTCGTAGCGCGTCTGGTAGGAGACGATCGCGCCCTCGGTGCCGGGCGCCGCGTAACGGGTCATCCTGGTCTGCCTCCCTCAGCAGCGCTGCCCGCCGTTGGGCAGCTCTTGGCGCGAGGCTAGACATGCCGACGTTGCAAGGACGTTGCGGCGCGGGCCACCGCGGGCCCTTGCCGGGCCGGAGACGTCAGCGGGGTGCCGTACGGGACCAGCCGGGCGGCGCCGCCAGCTCCGCCTCCAGCGCGGCGAGCCGGGCCCGGGCCGTCGCGGTCGGCAGCACGGCGACGAGGGCCCGCCACACGTCCAGGTCGTCCTCGCCCCACGGCGCGTGCGCCCAGTCGGCCAGCAGGTCGGGGTCGCGACGCGCGATCAGCGCGCTCCGCATTCCGTCGGCGAGACGCTGCCGCAGCCGCACCACGGAGGGAGCCTGCGAGCCGGGCAGCAGCGGACCGGAGTACGCCGCAGCGGCCGCCGCGACCGCTCCCGTCTCCAACCGGTGCTGGACGACCGCCACGTCCGAGCCGACCGGAACGGCCAGCCGGTACGGGCGCGAGGAGAGCAGCCCCGGACCGAGCACCCTGCGCAGCCGGGCCAGTTCGGCCCGCAGTGTCACCGGCGTCACCGACTCGTCCTCGTACAGCGCGCACAGCAGCTCGTCCCCGGTCAGACCCTCCGGGTGACGGGCCAGGAGCACCAGGATCTCGCTGTGCCGACGGCTCAGCCGGACACCGCGACCGCCGACCACCAGCCGGGCCTCGTCCCGGCCGAGCGCGGTCAGCTCGGCAGCCTCGGCGGCGGGCCGGCGTGGGGCGAGCAGCGCCAGTTCGGACTCGGCGGCCCGCGCCACCGCCCGCACGAAACCGAGGCTGTGCGGGTGGGCGAGCCCGTCCCCACCGGTGATGTCCACCGCACCGAGCACCTGTCCCGTGCGCGGATCGTGCACCGGGGCCGCCGCGCACGTCCAGGGCTGGACGCGCCGGATGAAGTGCTCGGCCGCGAAGACCTGCACCGGGCGGTCCAGGGCGACCGCCGTGCCCGGCGCGTTCGTCCCGACGGCGGACTCCGACCAGCGCGCGCCCGGCACGAAGTTCATCCGGTCCGCCTTGCGTCGCGTCTCCGGATGCCCCTCCACCCACAGCAGTCTGCCGTGCGCGTCGCACACCGCGAGCAGATGCTCCCCGTCGGCGGCGAACGTGCCCAGCAGCTCCCGGAACAGTGGCATCACCCGCGCCAGCGGATGCTCCGCCCGGTAGGTGCCGAGGTCGCTGTCGGCGAGTTCCACGCTCGCGGTGCCGTCCGGCCCGACACCCGCCCGCGCGGACCGCCGCCACGAGTCGGCCACCACCGGACGCACCGGGCGCGGCACCGCGCCCACCGCGGTGAACGTCTCGTGCGCCCTGCGCAGGGCCACAACACGCTCGGCAGGGTCGGCTCCCGGCTCCAGGGCCACCCACGGATCGGTCAACGCGGCCTCCCCGGACGGCGATGCGGCTGGGGACATCGTCACTCCCGGCGCGCGCCCGGACAACCTCTTCGCCCGGGCTCGCCGTCAGGCGAGGTTCACCAGCCTGATGTAACGTACCCAGTCCCAGTTGGGCCCGGGATCGGTGTGGTCCGTGCCCGGTACTTCATAGTGCCCGATGATGTGCGCGCGGTCCTTGGGGATGCGGTGTCTGTCGCAGATCGCCGCGGTGAGTCTGGCCGACTTCTTGTACAGGGCGTTGGTGAAGTAGGCGGGCTTGGTCACCCAGCCCTCGTGCTCGATGCCGATGCTGCGCGTGTTGTAGTCCCAGTTCCCTGCGTGCCAGGCGACGTCCGACTCGAGGACGCACTGCGCGACGTGTCCGTCGGCGGACCGGACGACATAGTGCGCGGACACCTCCTTCTTCGGGTTCTGGAAGATCGCCAGAGTGCTGGCATAGGTCTCCTGGGTGACGTGGATGACCACCCGGTCCACTGAGTAGCTCATGGGCCGGCTGGAAACCGAGAAGTTGGAGTTGCTCGCCGGCTGCCACTCGGCTTCCGGGTAGTCCACTGCCTGGGGTCGCGCGCCGGCCTGCGCGGCGGGAAGCAGCGCGTAGGGGACGGCGGCCAGAGCGGCGCCCTTGAGCAGGTGTCGTCGGCTGGGGAGAGATCGAGCCCGTTCCATGGGCGGTGGCCTTTCTGTGGGGGGAGTGGCGGTGCGAGTGTCCGTGGGGAAGTGGGGGAGGTGGGGCGGGAGCCCGGTGGGTGGGGAAGTGGTGCGGCCCGCGGTGAGTCTCGCTCACCGACGGCCGCTCCTTGCGGAGCTTGGCCACGCACGCGGAGTCGGTGTCACACGGATCGGTCAACGGGGAGTCGTCGGCCCGGGTGGCCGACGGGCCGGGGCGGCCGGGGTCCGGCCCGCCGAACCCGCGGTCGCGCACGAGTCACTTCAACGCAGCGACCCGGGATATCCCGAACGCGTCCACCGGCCGGCGTGCCTCGTCGGCGGACAGGACGTGCGTGTCCGGAACAGCTCCTGTTGCCCCCGTCATGTGAACCCCTTCGTCCACCTGAGATCCGCGGTCGATCCGACTCGACGGCGGCACCTCGCGTGAATCACGTTACGGGGCTAGCGGGTTGGGCAGAGGAGTCCGGCGGGGTTCGGTGGACTCCCGAGGAAATGTGGAAAACTCCGCCACTCGATCGGGTGAAGTGGGCCTGCGATCAGGCGCGTTCGGCCACCGCCGCCGGGTCGTCGAGGACGGCACGTACCACCGCGTGCGCGGCACCCAGCAGCGGCCCCTCGGGGCCCAGCCGGGACACGGACACCGGACAGGCGGGCCCCGCGGTTCGGCTCGCCAACTCGGCCTCCAGGGAGGGAAGCAGCCAGGGCGCGAGTGCGGCCAGGGCCCCGCCCAGCACGACGCTCCGCGGGTCGAGCAGATTGACGGCCCCGGTCAGCGCGACGCCCAGTGCCCTGCCTGCGTCGCGCAGGGCCCGCCGTACGTCCTCGTCGCCCTCGGCGGCGCGGGTGGCGAGCAGCCCGACCCGGCCTTCGCCCGGCTCCAGGCCGGCCGCCCGCAGCACGGCTTCCTCCCCCGCGTACTGCTCCAGGCAGCCGCGGCCGCCGCACGGGCATGCGGGCCCCTCCGGTTCGACCGGCACATGCCCCAGCTCGCCCGCGAAACCGCGCGTCCCGCGCAGCAGCCGCCCGTCGACCACCACGGCGGCACCGATGCCGATCTCCGCCGACACGTGCAGGAAGTCACGTGGAGTGTCCTCGCCGAGCCAGAGTTCCGCGAGTCCGCCGAAGTTCGCCTCGTTGTCCACCGTCAGGGGCAGGCCGGGCGGCAGCAGGGCGCCGAGGTCGGTGTCGTTCCAGTCGAGGTTGGGAGCCCGCACGACCGTACGGCCGTCCCGTGCGATCAGTCCGGGCACCGCGACCGAGAGCCCCGCGGGCCACAGGTCCTGCCGCTCCGCCTCGGCGACGACCTGTCGTATCAGCGCGGTGAGTTCGCTCGTCACCGGTTCGGGGGAGCGGCCCCGGTTGGTTCCGTGGCGTACCGCCCGTGCCCGCACCTGGCCGCGCAGATCGACCACGCAGGCCGCGAGGTGGTCGACCCCGACCTCCGCGCCGACCCCGGCGGGGCCGTGCCCGCTGACGGCCAGCGCCGAACCGGGGCGGCCGACCCTGCCGGGCCGCTCGGGTCCCAGTTCTTCCAGCAGTCCGGTCCGGACCAGTTCGTCGACGAGGGTCGACACCGCGGCACGGGTCAGTCCGATGCGTGAGGCGACCGCCGCCCGCGACAGCGGCCCCTCGGCGCGGACGGTGTGCATGACCCGTGCGAGGTTGCGGCGGCGCATGCCCCGCTGGGTGTCGGGCAGCGCGCGCCCCGTACCGGCCGGGCGGGCCTCGTGCAGCGGTGCGGTCATGCCTCCGTCGTCCTTGGTCGGTGTCCGCCGGCTTCGCGCCGAACGGGTGCGATGCGGGCGGACGGCCGTCGGACGGCCGTCCGCCAGCAGGTGCCCGTCAGGGGGTCCGCGTCCCGCGCGCCAGCAGCGGCGCCGCATCGGAGAGTACCTCGGAGATCCTGTTCAAGGTCGCCTCGTCGCGTTCCACCGCGTCCAGCACCGGGCCGTCGGCTGTCCGCCAGCGGCGGGCGACCGCGGCCGGGTCCTCGCCGGTGAGCAGCCCCGCTGCCTGGGCCGCGGCGCCCAGCGCGACCAGCTCTCGGGCCTCGGGGATCTGTACGGGCCGCCCGGACAGGCGCCGTACGGTCTGCTGCCAGGCCGTGCCCCGGGCGCCGCCGCCGATCAGCAGCAGCGGGGTGGTGCGGTCGGCGTCCTGGTCGAGCACCAGGTCCAGGGCGCCGAGCAGGGCGTGCACGGCTCCGTCGTAGGCGGCCTGCAGCAGCTGTCCGGCCGTGGTGTCGTGGCGCAGCCCGTGCAGCAGCCCGGAGGCGTTCGGCAGGTTCGGGGTGCGTTCGCCGTCCAAGTAGGGGAGCAGGGTGACGGACGTGCCGGGTTCCACGGCCTCGCGGTCCAGGCCGAGCAGGGCGGCGACCCGGTCGACGGCGAGCGTGCAGTTGAGGGTGCAGGCCAGCGGCAGCCAGTCACCACGCGCGTCGGCGAAACCCGCCACCGTTCCCGACGGGTCGGCGGTCCGGTGGCGCGACACCGCGTACACCGTGCCGGAGGTGCCGAGACTCAGCACCGGGGTTCCCGGCCGCAGCCCGAGGCCCAGGGCGGCGGCGGCGTTGTCACCGGTGCCGGCCGCCACCAACGTGCCCTTGGAGAACGGCAGGTCGTGGCTGTCGCGCACGGTTCCCGCCACCTCGCCGGGGCGCACCACCCGGGGCAGCAGCGCCGGATCGAGCCCCACATGGGCGAGGATCTCCTCGTCGTAGGCCTCGGTCGTGGACGCCCACCAGCCCGTACCCGAGGCGTCTCCCCGGTCGGTCGTGCCCTCGCCCGTCAGATGCTGGGTGAGGTAGTCGTGTGGCAGGCGCACCGCCGCCGTCGACCGCGCCGCCTCCGGCTCGTGCTCGGCCAGCCAGGCCCACTTCGTGACCGTGAAGGAGGCTCCCGGCACGCTGCCCGTACGCTCCGCCCAGGCCTTCGGACCGCCCAGTTCCTCGACGAGACGGCGGGCCTGCGGGGCCGAGCGCACATCGTTCCACAGCAGGGCCGGCCGCACCGGGGCGCCCTGCGCGTCCAGGGTCACGAGTCCGTGCTGCTGGCCGGCGATCGACACGGCGGCGGCTTCGTGGGCCGCCTCACCGCACTGGTGCAGCGCCTCGCACAGCGCGTCCCACCACTGGCGCGGATCGCTCTCGCGGCCGTCACCGGACGAGACGGTGTGCGGCGCCTGGCCGCTCGCCACGACCTGCCCGGTGGCCGCGTCGACGACGAGCACCTTGGTGGACTGCGTGGACGAGTCCACACCGACGACGAGCGGACCCTCGGCTGCTGACATCGGCTCTCCCTCTTTCCGCGGCTCGCGGGATCTGACCTGCGGTTCTCATGGTGTACACGGCCCGGCGACGCGGGTGCCGTCCCGGTCGGGGCCCTCTGTTCCCTTCCCAGGGATGCGTCGGCATACTAATTTGTAAATCGCCATGACGAAATAGTCGCAAGCGAGCAAGGAGCCGCGGCATGAGCTACCAGCCCACCCCCGAGGACAGGTTCACCTTCGGCCTGTGGACCGTCGGCTGGCAGGGACGGGACCCGTTCGGCGACGCCACGCGCCGCGCCCTCGACCCGGTCGAGTCGGTGCAGCGCCTGGCCGAACTCGGCGCACACGGCGTGACCTTCCACGACGACGACCTGATCCCCTTCGGGGCCTCCGACACCGAGCGCGAGTCGCACATCAAGCGCTTCCGGCAGGCTCTCGACGCGACCGGCATGACCGTGCCGATGGCCACCACGAACCTCTTCACCCACCCCGTCTTCAAGGACGGCGCGTTCACGGCCAACGACCGCGACGTGCGCCGGTACGCGCTGCGCAAGACGATCCGCAACATCGACCTGGCCGTCGAACTGGGCGCGAAGACGTACGTGGCCTGGGGCGGCCGCGAGGGCGCCGAGTCGGGTGCCGCCAAGGACGTGCGGGCCGCTCTGGACCGCATGAAGGAGGCATTCGACCTCCTCGGCGAGTACGTCACCTCCCAGGGTTACGACATCCGCTTCGCCATCGAGCCCAAGCCGAACGAGCCGCGCGGCGACATCCTGCTGCCCACCGTCGGCCACGCGCTCGCGTTCATCGAGCGCCTGGAGCGCCCCGAGCTGTACGGCGTCAACCCCGAGGTCGGCCACGAGCAGATGGCCGGGCTCAACTTCCCGCACGGCATCGCCCAGGCGCTGTGGGCGGGCAAGCTCTTCCACATCGACCTCAACGGCCAGTCCGGCATCAAGTACGACCAGGACCTGCGCTTCGGCGCCGGTGACCTGCGTGCCGCCTTCTGGCTGGTCGACCTGCTGGAGAGCGCCGGCTACGCGGGCCCGCGCCACTTCGACTTCAAGCCGCCGCGGACCGAGGACCTGGACGGCGTGTGGGCGTCGGCCGCGGGCTGCATGCGCAACTACCTCATCCTCAAGGAGCGTTCGGCCGCCTTCCGGGCCGACCCGGAGGTCCAGGAGGCCCTGCGCGCCGCCCGGCTCGACCAGCTGGCGCAGCCCACGGCGGCGGACGGCCTGGAGGCGCTGCTCGCGGACCGCTCGGCCTTCGAGGACTTCGATGTCGAGGCGGCCGCCGCGCGCGGGATGGCCTTCGAGCGGCTCGACCAGCTCGCGATGGACCACCTGCTGGGGGCGCGCGGCTGACACGGAGGTGTCCGGCTCCCGGGGCACGCGCGCGTGCGTGCCCCGGAGGGTCGTACGCGCGTGCGTGCCGAGGGGTCCGCACGCGCGTGCGTGCCGTGGACGCCTCGGGCGGCACGCCGTCCGTCCGCCCGTGACCGGTCCCGCGTGGAATGCCGCGGAACCATGCGATCCATGGCATGGGTTCGTATCGACTTCCGCGCGGGGCCCGCGCGTTGTCCGGCCGACGGCGACGATGGGCGCCATGTCCATCCCGCCCGTACCGTCTCGGCCGCCCGGGCCGCCGAGGCGCAGGAACCCGCTCTTCCTCCTCCTCACCGTGCCGGCCGCCGCCGGTGCGGTCGCCTTGGTGCTGGTGCTCGCTTCCTCGGGGAGCGGCTCACGGGACGAGCACCCGCCCACGGGCAGCAGCTCGCGTACGAGCCCGTCACCTGCCACGAGCCCGTCACCCGCCCCGACCCTCAGCCTCCCCACCGAGCTGCCGACCCGGCTCCCCAGCTCCCTGCCCTCCGGCTTCCCTAGCGGTCTGCCGAGCGAGATCCCCAGTGATCTCCAATCGCTGCTTCCCTGACCGGACGGCGGCGGCCCGCTGCCACGGCCGGCCGGACCGGGCGGGGCAGCCGGACGCGTATCGGACCGGACAGGGCTGCCGTACGCAGATTCACCCGGCCCGGCTACTCCTCCCAGCCCTCGGCACGGGCCGTCACGGCCAGCGCCGTCGCCGGGTCCTGGGCGGGTGACCCGGCGGGCACCCAGTGGCCCTGCCACTTCCGGTAGGGCCACCAGCGGCCGTCACGTCCCAGGCGGAACTGGCGGTCCTCCCCGTCGACGGTCCAGCGGTTGTTCTCGGCCCGCAGCGATGGCCTCTCGTCCTCCTCCCACGCCGACTGCACAGCGACGCACGCGCGTGCGTGGTCGTCGCCGGCCGGCGCCCACTCCTCCTCCAGCACGGACAGGCCCGCAACGCCTCCCAGCCGAAAGGCGAGCACGGCTCGTGCCAGCTCCTCCTTGCTGCGGCCCGAGCCTTCGGCCAGCCGGTCCAGCACGGTACTGTCGGTGACGCCCGCGGCCAGGCGTACGGCGTCCTGGGCGACGGTCGGCTCCGGGACCGGCGAGTGCGCCGCCGTCCCGGCGCTCAGCGTCTCGCCGAGCCACTGGTGCGCCGCCGCCGCCGTCCGCGCGGCCAGGATCTCCAGCGCGGTGGGATCGACCCCCGGCGCCGGCGGGGCCCCGGTGTCCAGGGTGGGCGGCAGGCCCGGCTCCGCGGGCAGCTCCGGCAGGGGCGGCAGCTCAGGCAGCGCGTACCCCGCCGCGTACGCCTCCGCGGCGTCCACACCGTCCGGCTCCGACGGCCCTTCGTCGCCTGCCGTGTCACGGCCTTGGAGGTCGGCGGACAGGAGTCGCTCAGCGCGGCCGCGCATCAGCAGCAGCACGAACGGATCCTCGTCCAGCAGCCGCGCCACCACGTGGCACAACGCCGCGGTGTGCCCGCAGTGGTCCCAGGCGCCGCAGTCGCACTCGGGTTCCAGATCCCCGATCCCGGGCAGCAGTTCGATCCCCGCGGCCGCGGCGTCCTCGGCGAGGGATGGTGGCAGGTCGCGGTCGAGCAGCGCCGCCAGGTGCCCGGACCGTTCGACGACGACATCCAGGAACCGGTCCCACTCGGCGTCGGACAGTTCCTCCAGCAGCACGTCCGCGCGGTGCGCCGTACGATCGCGGTCGTGCACCACGGCCGTAATGCGGCCCGGGCGCACCGAGACCGCGCCCACCGCGCCGTCGCGGGCGAGCCTGCGGCCGGTCTTCACCTGCTGGCCGTCCAGGGCCGTGTCCTCGAGCGCCTTCAGCCAGGCCTGGCCCCACCACGTGCGGGCGAAACCCCGCCCCCGTGCGGGCGGCAGCGCGGCGAACGTGCGCTCCTGGTCGGCACGGTGCTCCGTCATCGCGATCCTCCTCGCAGCTCCACCAGGTCGGAGAGCTCCGCGTCCGTCAGTTCGGTGAGCGCCCTCTCGCCCGTCCCCAGTACCGCGTCGGCCAGGTCCCGCTTGCGGTGCAGTAGTTCGGCGATACGGTCCTCGATCGTTCCCTCGGCGATGAGCCGGTGCACCTGCACGGGCCGGTTCTGCCCGATGCGGTACGCCCGGTCGGTGGCCTGCGCCTCGACAGCGGGGTTCCACCAGCGGTCGTAGTGCACGACGTGCTCCGCGCGCGTGAGGTTGAGTCCGGTGCCCGCCGCCTTCAACGACAGCAGGAAAACGGGTACTTCTCCGGCCTGGAAGCGCCGGACCATGGCCTCCCGCTCGGCGACGGGTGTCCCGCCGTGCAGGAACTGCGACCGCACACCGCGTGCGGCCAGATGCCGCTCGATCAGGCGCGCCATCCGCACGTACTGGGTGAACACCAGGACGCTCGCCCCCTCGGCGAGGATGGTGCCGAGCAGCTCGTCCAGCAGTTCCAGTTTCCCGGACCGGCCGGCGATCCTCGGCCGGTCCTCCTTGAGGAACTGCGCCGGATGGTTGCAGATCTGCTTCAGACCGGTCAGCAGCTTCACGATCAGCCCTCGGCGCGCCATGTCGTCGGCGCCGGAGATCGCCGCGAGCGTCTCGCGGACCAGGGCCTCGTACAGGCCCGTCTGTTCCACGGTGAGCGACACCGCGCGGTCGGTCTCGGTCTTCGGCGGCAGTTCGGGCACGATCCCCGGGTCGGACTTGCGGCGCCGCAGCAGGAACGGGCCGACGAGCCGGGCGAGGCGCTCGGCGGCGGCCGGGTCCCGGCCGCTCTCGATGGCAGCCGCGTAGCGGGTGCGGAAGGTGCCGAGCCGACCCAGCAGTCCGGGCGTCGCCCAGTCGAGGATCGCCCACAGTTCGGACAGGTTGTTCTCCACGGGGGTGCCGGTGAGTGCCACGCGTGCGCGTGCGCCGATGGAGCGAAGCCGCCGGGCCGTCGCCGAGTAGGGGTTCTTCACGTGCTGGGCCTCGTCCGCCACGACCATGCCCCACGCCACCTCGGCCAGGCGCGGCGCGTCCAGGCGCATGGTGCCGTACGTGGTGAGGACGAACTCGCCGTCACCCAGGGCCTCCAGATCGCGCCGGGAGCCGTGGAAGCGCCGTACGGGCGTGCCGGGCGCGAACTTCTCGATCTCCCGCTGCCAGTTGCCCATCAGCGACGCGGGGCACACCACGAGGGTCGGTCCGGCGGACGCCGGGTCGCTCTGGCGGTGCAGATGCAGCGCGATCAGCGTGATCGTCTTGCCGAGCCCCATGTCGTCGGCCAGGCAGCAGCCCAGTCCCAGGGACGTCATCCGGACCAGCCAGTCGAGCCCGCGCAGCTGGTAGTCGCGCAGGCGGGCGGCGAGCGCGGCCGGCTGCCCGACCGGTTCCCCGGCCTCAGGGTCCGCCAGCCGGTCCCGCAGGGCCGCCAGCCATCCCGTGGGGCGGACCTCGACCTGGCGGCCGTCGACCTCCGCCGAGCCGGTCAGGGCGGCGCCCAGCGCTTCCACGGGGCTGATCTTCCGGTCCTGTCGGTCCCGGGCGCGGCGCAACTCGGCAGGGTCGACGAGGATCCACTGGTCGCGCAGCCGCACGAGGGGTCGGTTGGCCTCCGCGAGGCGGTCCAGCTCCTCGCGTGTGAGCCGTTGGCCGCCCAGTGCGAACCACCAGTCGAAGGTGACCAGGGCGTCCGCGGACAGGGCCGTTCGGGGATCCGGCAGTGTGCCGCCGGTGCTGCCGGAGCCGCCGTCCCCGTCCACGGGTCCGACCGTGAGACCGGAGACCAGTCCGCGGGCCGGCTGCGCGGGCCAGTGTACGTCCACCCCTGCGGCGGCCAGGGTCCGGGCGCCCTCGCCGAGGAGTTCGGCGACCTCCTCGGAGACGAGTTCGACGGCGTCCGGCACGGATGCCGACAGCAGCGGCGTCAGCGCCGGCCACGAACGGGCCGCGCGGCGCAGGGCGAGCAGGACGTCCGTCCGCACCCCGGGGCCGAACGCCTGGCCCGTGCGGCCCGATCCGGCCCACACGTCGGCGGCGTCGGCGACCTGCGCGGGATCGTCGACGTCGTGCACCTGAAGCACCGCGCGGAACCGCGGCTCGGCGCCGTGCCGCCCGGCGGACTCGAGCCCAAGCACCTCGACACGCAGCGAGATCCTCGCGCCCGCGTCGTGACCCGCGGCGACGTCGGCGGTCCACGCCCTCAACTCCGGAACGCGCCGCGGTTCCCTGGCGGTGTAGGCAGGGCCACCCGTGAGGAGGGGCGCGGCAGGGGAGCGGGGCAGTGTGTCGGCCACCGCGTCCAGGAAGCCGCGCAGCAGACGCTCGGGGTCGGGCAGTCGCGGCCGCTCGGTGCGGTCGAGGGGGACGGCGTGCGCCTCGGGCGGCATCGAGGCGGCCAGCGCCCGGATGTGCTCGGCGTCTCGGCCGTGCAGTGGTGCCGCGCGCCAGGCGTCGTGATCGCCGGCGGAGAGGCCGGGCAGCAGCAGGCCCCGTGCCACGAGGTGCAGGCCCAGGACGGAGGCCGCGCCCCAGAACATGGTGGCCCGGTGCCCGTGTCCGGTGACACGCGCGTGCGTGAGGACCGGCAGGGCCGTACGCACGGGAAGCAGGACGGCCGGCACGGTCACCGCCTCCACACCACCGCTGAGGGGGAGGACGACGGTCACCTCTTCGACGGGTGCCGGGACCGCGGCCGGCGGAGTACGGCCGTCGGGGTGCCAGAAGGCGACCCGGCCCGCGCGGGCGGGGTCCGAGGGTACGAACACCGCACAGTAGCGGGCCAGTTCGGAGATCTCGGATGGTGATGCCGCGGGAGTTCTCTGCACAGCCAAGCCGATTCCTCAAATTTGACTACTTGGAGTTGGGTCGCCGAGGGTACAGCACAGCGGCGGCCTACCGGGAACGATTGGTGCGGTGGTTTCGGCCACTGGAAGGACGGGTGGTCCCAGGGCGCAGCGGACCGGGGCGTCGCGCGGGGCCGAGGAGAGCGGGCCCCGCACGACCAGTAGGGGTGCGCCTCAGGGACGTCTCAGGGTCGCGGTCCGGAACCGCCGGGAGCGCGGGCCCGTTCTCACGACAGAGAGCGGCAGTGGCCGCGAAGGAGGCGACAGATGTCGAAGAACGCGAAGATCGCCGCAGGAGGAGTGGCGGTCGGACTCATCCTGCTGATCTGGCTGCCCTGGTGGGCCGCCGTCCTGATAGTGCTCGGAGTCCCGGCCGCCGCGTACCTCGCCCTGGACCCCTCGCAGCGACGCCGGCTGCGCCGCGTCACCCGCAAGGAGCTCGGCCGCTGAAGCGCTACCGCCCTCGCGCGTTCCCGCCCAGGGCGCAGGAGTCGACCACATCGCCGCTCGCGGGCCTGCCGACGGTCCGGTCCGCGGGCGGTCGGACACCGCGCTCCACCCACGCCACCAGCGTGTCGAACGCCGACCGGTAGCAGGGCAGGATCGGCCGCAGCCGGTCGGGATGGGTGTCGTACAGTCCGTCGACGTGCGTGCCGCCCTGGATGGTGTAGTACCGGTGCAGCCCGCCCCGTCCGCTCGCGTCGACCATGCGCGCGTACACGTCCGAGTCCGCCGCACGGGGCAGCAGCGCGTCGAGATCGCCGTGCAGCGTGATCAGGGGTTTGCCGATCCGTCCGGTCAGGGCCACACGGGCCACGGCGCGGTGCACGGAGGCGGGACGGGCCGAGTAGTCGTACACCGCGTCCGAGGCGCAGGGCGCCAGGATCTGCTCCGGCGTGGTCCCGGCGGACGGTCCGGGACAGGCAGGGTCGTAGGCCGGGTCGAACGCGGCTCGGTAGGTCTTCTGCGTCACGCCCCAGTACGCCTGCCCGTGGTACGGCCACAGGAACTCCGAGCCCCGCGCGAAGCCCACCGCGTACAGGTCCGCGTCGCTGGCCGAGCCCAGGGTCCGGGCGACGGCCGTCGGAAGTGAGGTGAGCAGGTTCGGGCCGTCTGCCGTCCACAGCGCCCCTTCCCAGTCCACGCCGCCGTCGTACAGCTCCGGATGGTGCTCGAGCTGCCAGCGCGTGAGGTAGCCGCCGTTGGAGATGCCCGTCATGTACGTACGGCGTGGCGCGTGGCCGTAGCGCTGGGCGACCGCGCGCCTGGCCGCCCGCGTGAGCTGGGTGGTGCGTGCGTTCCACTCGGCGACCGCGTCGCCGGGACGGCTGCCGTCGCGGTAGAAGTCGGCTCCGCTGTTCCCCTTGTCGGTCGCGGCGTAGGCGAAGCCCTGCGCCAGCACCTGGTCCGAGATCGCCTTGTCCGTCGCGTACTGCTTGCGTGTGCCGGGCGCCCCGGTGACCACGAGGCCGCCGTTCCAGCGGTCCGGCAGCCTGATCACGAACTGGGCGTCGTGGTCCCAGCCGTGCGTGGTGTTGGAGTGGGAGGAGTCCGGGAAGTAGCCGTCGATCTGCGTCCCGGGCACCCCGGACGGTGTGCGCGTCGCCCGGGCCGTGAGCCCCGCCTGGTCGTTCGGATCGGTGTACGGGGTACCGGTCAGCCCGGTGGTGGTCAGATCGGGCAGACAGGCGGTCTGCTGGAAGGCCGCGCCCGGCACCCGCACACGCTCCTGGTGCGCACAATGCCAGCCGGTGCCGGTGCCGGTGCTGGAGGCGGCCGTGGCGGGAGCGGACGATGTGACGGCCGCCGCCATCAGGGCGGCGGCGACGAGCGGAAATCCTCGGGACAGACGCATGACGGCCTCCAGCGGCACGACGGGTCGGCGGGTACAGCGCGGGCGTATGGAGCACCCAGGGCTGCCCCATCGTGCGGACCGGTCGCCCCGTCATCCATGGGTTGGCACCACATGGAGCCGGAGCTCGTCATGGAGAGGCAAGACATGTGCCGGGAGGCTTCTCCCTCCGAGCACCGGACCTCAGAGGGGGCGTACCGCCAGCTTGTCGAGGGCTTCCAGCAGACCCGGAAGCTCCGGCCCCCGGCCGACGGGCAGGACTTCACCGGGCTCGTCGTCGAGGAGCACGAAGGCGATGTCGTCGGTGCGGGCCACCATCGACCAGCCGGGACCGTCGGCCCGCAGGGTGCGCGCGTCGCCCGGCGCGAAGGACGACCGGACCCGGCCCAGCGGCGGCGGCGCGTCCACGTACGCGCGTGCCTGCGCCAGAACCCTGCGGATGCCGCTGTGGCTCGGGGAAGCCTTGCCACCCGTCCCGTCCTGCGGTTCGCCGCTCTCGTCGGTCGACGCGCTCGACGGACCGTCATCGTTCCCGGCCTGGGCTCCGGCCCGGTCTGCGGGAGCGAGGAACTCCGCGTCGTCGATCTGCTCGCGCCACACCGCCCACTGCAGCGCGATCTCGTCGGCGCCCAGACGGCGCTGGGCCGGTCCCCAGACGCTGGTGTCGGGCGGGGACAGCGCGGGCCCGCCCGAAGACTCCGGGTCCGGGTCGTGCGGTGCGGGCACGCCCGGAGCCGCCACGGCGAGGGCCAGGGGCCAGCCCGGCAGGGCGGCGACGACGCTGCGCTCGTCGGGCGACAGGTCGTACTCCATGCCGCAGTCCCAGGACGCGATGGCCACGGCGACCAGCGACACGTCATCGACGACGACCGTCCACCGCGCCCCGTCGCCGTCCTGACCGAGCACCAGACCGTACCCGTCGGCGAGCGGTGCGAGGCCGAGCGCCGCGCAGGCCTCCGGGTAGTCGTCGCCCAGAACGCTCGGGAACTGTGCGGGCGTCAGCAGTACCGCCGTGAGCACATAGAGAGCGTCGTCCGCGGCGGCGACCTCCTCGTCCGTCTCGGCCATCTCAGCCTCCCCATCGGTTCGTCCAACGGCGCGCACCCTAGTGCCAGTGGAAGGCCGTTGTCACGACTCCCGTGCACAGCTGGACCTGCGGTTCTCCACTGTGGGGCCCGTACGGTCGGACAGGGGGTCAGTCCTCGCGTACGGCCAGCGCCAGGAAGCGGGCGTCCTCGTCGACGTAGGAGGTCATGCGCCATCCCGAACGGGAGAGCAGAGACCGGAGGTTGGGTTCGGCGCGCAGGTCGTCCGGCGTGATCTGCCGACCCTGGCGCGCGGCGAGCGCCGCACGGCCGATCGGATGGAACAGCGCCAGGGTGCCACCAGGACGTACGACGCGCCGCAACTCGCGCAGGTTCTCCGAGGGATGAGGCAGGTGCGCGATGAGGCCGGCGGCGAACACGGCGTCGAACGACCCTGACACGAGTGGCAGCGCGCCGACATCGGCGAGCAGCAGCAGCCCCTCTTGGTCCCGCCCGGCCCGTACGGCGGCTTCCAGCATGGCCCACGTGAGATCGGCGCCCACGACGATGCCCGGCGCCCCCACTGCGGCGCGCAGTGGGGGCAGGGCGCGCCCGGTGCCGCATCCCGCGTCGAGGACTCGGTCGCCCTCGCGCAGCCCGAGTTCGACGACCGCGGCCGCGTAGGCGGGGCCGTCGTCCGGGAACCGGCTGTCCCAATCGGCGGCGCGGGCGGTGAAGAACTCCTGGACGTGTGTGTGGTCGTCGCTCATGTTCCGCATGATCCCTCACCGGGTCCGACGGGCGCCCGGGAAGCGGATGCTCGTCCGGCGCGTGGAGTGTGCCGGGTGGATCGCCGGCGCACCACCCGGCTCCGCGACTCCGCGGGCCGAACGGAACCGGCCGCGTACGGACGGACGGGTGGGAGCCCACCGGTGGTGGATCAGTCCGCGACATCCTTCACCGCCAACACTTTGTCGATCCTGACCCGGACCAGGAGTTCGCCCGGTACGCCGTTGCGTGCTCCGAGCTCCTCGCCGCGCTCCTCGCCCATGTAACGGCCGCCGATGCGGGTGGCCCACTGCCGGAGCTCGTCGAGGTCCTCCGACAGCCGGGCGCGGCCCTGCAGCACCACGAACGTGAACGGCGGCCGTTCGTCGTCCACGCACAGGGCCACCCGGTCGTCTCGGGCCAGATTGCGCCCTTTCACGGTCTCCTTCCCGGTGTTGAACACCACGTCGTCGCCGTCGAGCAGGAACCAGATCGGCGCGACATGAGGGCTTCCGTCGGCCCGTACGGTCGACAGCTTTCCGGTGCGGGTGCCGTACGAGACGAACGCCCGCCATTCCTCGTCGGTCATCTTGTCTGCCATGCGCCCATCCTCCTTGCCGGGACAGCGGCGGTGGGGAAGGCTGGCGGCAGATCCTCCGGCCAGGGGGAAGAGATCACACGGGGAGACCGCATCATGGCGCAGAACCAGACACTGAGCTGGCTGCTCGACGATCTGACCCAACGCGTGGAACACGTACGCCACGCCTTAGTCCTGTCCACCGATGGGCTGGTGACGGGGACGAGCACGGGACTGCGACGCGAGGACGCGGAACATCTCGCGGCCGTCTCGTCCGGTCTGCACAGCCTGGCCAAGGGCTCGGGACGCCATTTCGGCGCGGGCGGGGTGCGCCAGACGATGGTCGAGTTCGACGACGCGGTGCTGTTCGTCACGGCCGCAGGCGCGGGCAGCTGCCTGTGCGTCCTCAGTGGAGCGGAGGCCGACATCGGGCAGATCGCCTACGAGATGACTCTTCTCGTCAACCGGGTCGGCGAGCACCTCGACGTGGACGCACGCCGGCCTGAAGGGACATCGTCGACAGACCTCTGACCTGCATCTTTCGTCATCCTTTGTGGAGTTATCCACAGGCTCGCGCTGTCGATTCCCGTCACCGGCTACCGTTTTTCGCAGGTGAGCGCAAACGGTGCGATCCCGACACTCCACGGGGGAGACGAGTATGTCCGGCAACACCGCCACACACGAGGTCACGCCAACCGCCCGGACGGCCGCCACCAGGGTCCGAGCGCCCTTCTCGCAGAGCCGGGCGACCCGCGAACTGGGGCTCAAACGCAGCGAGTTCGACCTGGCCGTGCACCTCGGCCACATCCGCACCCGTCCCGCTGAGGCGGGAGGCGGCCGGCATGTCGACCGCACCGAGGTCGAACGGCTGCGCGGGCAGGAGGGCTTCCCGGAGGCGCTGCGGCAGCGGGTGGCGACCGTGGGCACCAGGGAGGGCTCGGCGATCATGGAGGTGACCGCCGCCCGGTTCACCCGTCTTGCCAGACTGGGCCTCCTGGTTCCGGTCACGTTCCATCTCAACCGGTACCGGGCCGTGGTCTGGCGGTATCTGGCAGACGAGCTAAGGGAGTTCGCCGCCGACGCGAAGAACGCCTCGCTCCTGAACCGGCCCCTGCCGGAGACACTGCGGGGCCAACTGGACACCGGCCTGGACCTGCGCCCCCGCAACTGGCGCGGACGGCACCTCGGCTTCCTGCTGCGTCAGGCCGGGGACCCATGGGAGCGGGCGGGCGTCGTGGCCTCGCTGCTCGACCCGGTCCAGATCTCCGAGATCGTCACGGATCCCTACGAGCGCTCCCATCTGAGCCGTTTCCGGCCGCCGCCATCCGCCCATGGCGCACCCGGCTCGCCGGCCGCCCACCTCACCGAGCGGATCACGACGGCGCAGGACCCCGACGAGATCGACCTGCTCCGCGCGGACCTGGCACGGGTGGTGCGGGAGGCGCGAACCCACCGGCCCGCGCCCCGCCCGGCCTCGCGGCACCCCGACCCACACCCGGGCCCGGACCCTCACCGGCAGCCGGACTCACACCCGCACTCGGCACGGCACCGGCGTACGCCCGCGCCCAGGCGCTGCGATCGACCCCGGTCATCCGAGAACCCCCGGCCGTCCGAGAACCCCCGGCGGTCACGCGGCCTGGTGGGCAGGCTCTTCCGCAGAGCTACCTGAACCACACACACCAGTCCCGGACTGGACCGGACCGCCCGACTGACCACCGCGGAGAGCCCGACGGACCACCGCGGAGGGAGTGTCCGCCTACACCGCGCGGAACAGCCCTTCCTGGACGACCGACACGAGCAGGCGCCCCTGAAGGTCGTAGATGCGCCCGCGGGCCAGGCCGCGGCCGCCCGTCGCGATCGGAGACTCCTGGTCGTACAGAAACCACTCGTCCGCACGGAACGGCCGGTGGAACCACATGGCGTGGTCCAGCGACGCCATGTCGAATCCCCGCGGCCCCCACAGCGGCTCGACCGGGATGCGCACCGCGTCGAGCAAGGTCATGTCACTGGCGTAGGTCAGCGCGCAGGTGTGCATGAGCGGGTCGTCACCGAGCGGCCCCACCGCGCGCATCCACACGGCGCTGCGCGGTTCGGCTTCCTTGACGTCCTCGGCGGTCCAGCGCAGCCGGTCCACATACCGGATGTCGAACGGCTGGCGCCGTGCCATGCGCTCCAACTGCTCCGGCAGTGTGCCCAGATGCTCCCGGATCTCGTCCGCGACCGTCGGCAGGGACTCCGGCTCCGGGATCTCGCGAGCCGGCGGCAGCTGGTGCTCGAAGCTCCCTTGTTCAGGCTTGTGGAAGGAGGCGGTCAGATTGAAGATCGTCCGGCCCTGCTGCACTGCGGTGACCCGGCGGGTGGTGAAGGACCGCCCGTCCCGTACCCGCTCCACCTGGTACACGATCGGCACCCCCGGCCGGCCCGGGCGCAGGAAGTACGCGTGCAGTGAGTGGACCGGGCGCTCGCCGTCCGTGGTGCGTCCGGCGGCGACCAGCGCCTGGCCGGCCACCTGGCCGCCGAAGACCCTCTGGAGGGACTCCTGCGGACTGCGGCCGCGAAAGATGTTGACTTCTATCTGCTCCAGGTCGAGCAGGTCGACGAGCCTTTCGGCCGGGTTCGTCATGGGTGGGAGACTCCTGGGTTCAGAACGGGTCGACGCCGGCTCACAGCTGACCGACGTCGGTCACACGGACGACCGCGCGGCCCTCGGCGTCGGATGCGGTGAGATCGACTTCGGCGCTGATGCCCCAGTCGTGGTCACCTGCGGGGTCGTCGAAGATCTGCCGCACGCGCCACAGCCCGTTCTGCGGCTCCTCCTTGAGCACCAGCAGCTTGGGGCCGCGGGCGTCGGGACCGGTGCCGAGGTCGTCGTGCTCGTCCCAGTACTTGTCCATCGCCTCGCCCCAGGCATCGGCGTCCCACCCGGAATCGGCGTCCATCTCGCCCAGCTCCCCGACCTGGTCGAGGGCGGCGAGTTCGACGCGGCGGAACATGGCGTTGCGGACCAGGACGCGGAACGCGCGCGCGTTGGAGGTCACCGGCTTGACCTGGTCGGCCTTCTCCTGGGCCTCCTCGGCCGTCATCTCCGCCGGGTTGGCCAGTTGCTCCCACTCGTCCAGCAGACTGGAGTCGACCTGGCGCACCATCTCGCCGAGCCAGGCGATCAGGTCCTGAAGGTCCTCGGACTTCAGGTCGTCCGGGACGGTGTGCTCCAGGGCCTTGTACGCGCTGGCCAGGTAGCGCAGCACAATGCCCTCGGTGCGGGCCAGCTCGTAGTGGGACACCAACTCCGTGAACGACAGAGCTCGTTCGTACATGTCGCGGATCACGGACTTCGGCGACAGCGGATGGTCGCCCACCCAGGGGTGGCTCTTGCGGTAGGTGTTGTACGCGTGGAAGAGCAGTTCTTCCAGCGGCTTGGGGTACGTGACCTCCTGGAGTCGCTCCATGCGCTCCTCGTACTCGACGCCGTCCGCCTTCATCGCGGCCACGGCCTCGCCACGCGCCTTGTTCTGCTGGGCGGCGAGGATCTGCCGCGGGTCGTCCAGCGTGGACTCCACGACGGACACCATGTCCAGTGCGTAGGACGGCGACTCGGGGTCCAGCAGCTCGAACGCGGCCAGCGCGAAGGTGGACAGCGGCTGGTTGAGCGCGAAGTCCTGCTGGAGATCGACCGTGAGCCGGACGATGCGGCCTTCGGCGTCCGGCCGGTCGAGCTTCTCCACGATGCCGCCGTCCAGCAGCGAGCGGTAGATGGCGATCGCCCGCCGGATGTGCCTCAGCTGCTGCTTGCGCGGCTCGTGGTTGTCCTCCAGCAGGCGCCGCATCGCCTCGAAGGCATTGCCGGGCCGTGCGATCACCGACAGCAGCATCGTGTGCGTCACGCGGAAGCGGGAGGTCAGCGGCTCCGGCTCGGAGGCGATGAGCTTGTCGAAGGTGTTGTCCGTCCAGCCGACGAAGCCCTCAGGTGCCTTCTTGCGGACGACCTTGCGGCGCTTCTTCGGGTCGTCGCCCGCTTTGGCGAGGGCCTTCTCGTTCTCGATGACGTGCTCGGGGGCCTGCGCGGCGACGAAGCCCTCGGTGTCGAAGCCCGCGCGGCCGGCCCGGCCGGCGATCTGGTGGAACTCACGGGCGCGCAGCGTGCGTACGCGGCTGCCATCGTACTTGGTCAACGCGGTGAACAACACCGTACGGATCGGCACGTTGACGCCCACACCGAGCGTGTCCGTACCGCAGATCACCTTCAGCAGACCGGCCTGTGCCAGCTTCTCCACCAAGCGCCGGTACTTGGGCAGCATGCCGGCGTGGTGGACGCCGATGCCATGCCGGACGTAGCGGGAGAGGTTGCGGCCGAACCTGGTGGTGAAGCGGAAGTTGCCGATCAGCTCGGCGATCTGATCCTTCTCCTCCCGCGAGCACATGTTGATGCTCATCAGCGCCTGCGCCCGCTCCACGGCCTGGGCCTGGGTGAAGTGGACGATGTACACCGGCGCCTGGCGCGTCTGGAGCAGGTCGGTGAGCGTCTCGGTGAGCGGTGTGCGCCGGTACTCGTAGGACAGGGGAACCGGGCGGGTCGCCGAACGGACCACCGCGGTGGGGCGCCCGGTGCGACGGGTGAGGTCCTTCTCGAAGAAGGAGACGTCTCCGAGCGTGGCCGACATCAGGACGAACTGCGCCTGCGGAAGTTCCAGCAGCGGAATCTGCCAGGCCCAGCCCCGGTCGGGCTCCGCGTAGAAGTGGAACTCGTCCATCACCACCTGGCCGACGTCGGCGTCCTTGCCGTCGCGCAGCGCGATCGACGCGAGGACCTCCGCCGTGCAGCAGATGACGGGCGCGTCGGCGTTCACGGAGGCGTCGCCGGTGAGCATACCGACGTTCTCGGTGCCGAACATCTTGCACAGCTCGAAGAACTTCTCCGACACCAGCGCTTTGATCGGCGCCGTGTAGAAGGTGACCTCGTCCCTGGCCAGCGCGGCGAAGTGAGCGCCGGCGGCGATCATGCTCTTGCCGGACCCGGTGGGCGTCGACACGATCACGTTGGCTCCGGAGACCGCCTCGATCAGCGCCTCCTCCTGGTGGGGGTAGAGCGTGAGACCGCGCTCCTGCGCCCAGGATTCGAAGGCCTCGTACAGGGCGTCGGGGTCGGCGGTCGGCGGGAGCTGATCGATGAGGGTCACGCCCCCATCTTGCCTGGCGCCCCGGCCGAGACGGGAATCGGATGCCGGACCGAAGATCACGACCGCTACGCTGTGTCGCCGACAGGACATCGGCACACCGGGTCAACTGGACAGCGGCGTAAGAGGAATGGGGCGGGCAACGGCCATGATGGGACCAGCACACTCACTGTCGGGCGCGGCAGCCTGGCTCGGCGTCGGAGCCGCGGTCGCCGCGGCCGGGCACCCGATGCCCTGGCCGGTCCTGCTGGTCGGTGCGCTGATCTGCGCCGGGGCGGCGCTCGCCCCGGACCTGGACCACAAGGCCGCCACCATCTCGAGAGCCTTCGGACCGGTCTCGCACGCGCTGTGCGAGATCGTCGACAAGCTGTCCTACACCGTCTACAAGGCGACGCGGAAGCAGGGCGACCCGCGCCGTTCCGGCGGGCACCGGACGCTGACGCACACCTGGCTGTGGGCGGTGCTGATCGGGGCGGGCACCTCCGCGCTGGCGATCACCGGGGGCCGCTGGGCGGTGCTGGCCATTCTCTTCGTCCACATGGTGCTGGCCATCGAGGGCCTGCTGTGGCGGGCGGCCCGCGGCTCCAGCAGCGCGGTCCTGGTCTGGCTGCTGGCCGCGACCAGCGCCTGGATCCTGGCCGACGTCCTCGACCAGCCCGGCAACGGATCGGACTGGCTGTTCACCGCTCCGGGCCAGGAGTACCTGTGGCTGGGCCTGCCGATCGTGCTGGGCGCGCTGATGCACGACATCGGCGACGCGCTGACCGTTTCAGGCTGCCCCATCCTGTGGCCGATACCACTGGGCCGCAAGCGCTGGTACCCCATAGGACCGCCGAAGGCGATGCGGTTCCGGGCGGGCAGCTGGGTCGAGCTCAAGGTGCTGATGCCGGCGTTCATGGTGCTCGGCGGAGTGGGCTGCGCGGTCGCACTGAACTTCATCTGAGGGACGCGCTCGGCAGCGCTCACGCTCCACAGCACCCGGCCGCCCTGCCCGGAGCCCGGTCCCGCCCGAAACGCGGGCCCCGCCCGGCCCCCGGCCGGGCAGGCCGTTCCACCGCCGGTCGCCGGTCAGGCGGCCCCGTCGCCCCCAGGGCCCTGCCCGCCGCCGTAACGCCGCTCGAACCGGGCGACGCGGCCCTCCGAGTCCACCGTGCGGGCCTTGCCGGTGTAGAACGGGTGGCTCTCCGAGGAGATCTCCACGTCCACGACCGGGTAGGTCGCGCCGTCGTCCCACTCGATGGTCTGCTCACTGGTCGCGGTGGACCGGGTGAGGAAGGCATAACCGGCGGTGCGGTCCCGGAAGACGACGGGGTGGTAGTCGGGGTGCTTGTCCTGCTGCATGGGTGCTCCTCGTGCGGCGGGGGAGAGCGTGACGGCACGCGGGCGGCCGGGTCAGCCCTGCGGGGTTTCCTCGTCGACGACGTGCATCGCGGCCTCCTCGGCGGAGGCGGCCGCGCCGTCGATGCCCACGTCGGTGGCGACCAGGGCGCTCTCGTCGTCCTCGTGCGCTCCCTCGTCGGGGGCGACGAGACGGCCGGAGCGGACGTCGCCGACCTCGTTGTCCAGGAGTTCCCCGTCGGTGTCCTCGCAGTCGCCCATGTCGTCGCCGTCCCAGGCAGGCGGTTCGGGCAGCTCCTCGGCGAGGCGCTGGTCCAGGGTTTCGCCCTGCCGGCGCTCCGCGGCGGTCACGCCGGTGTGCTCCACGGCCCACGGCCGCTCCGGAGGCGACCAGCCACGGTCCAGGGGGTCATCGACACCGTCGTACAGCAGCGTGTCCTCCGGGTCGAGCACACCCGTGTCCTCCCTGACTTCGGAGTCGTCGGGCTGGTAGACGTCGTCTCCCCATCCGTCGGCGCTGTCCACGGGTACCTCCAGGTGGTGGGGACGGGCCCGTTCTCTGCGCGGCCGGTGTGCGGCCGCCGGTGCGCGGGGCGCAGCCGGCACCCGGCACGAACCGCACGGTTCCCGGGCGCTCCCCGAGCCGTTTCCGCTTTCCAGCCTTCCACCGCTGTTCGGCACCGCGCAACGGCACCGACCGCGAGGACCGGCCGATGCCCTGTCCACGGCCCGTCCCGTCCCGGGCCCGCCCCGGCCGCCGGGTCCGGTACCGCCCCGGTCACCGCGACGGAGCCCGTCCCGGCGACTGCGCCGGTCACTGTGCCCATCGCCGCCCGGGTTACCGCGCCGAAGCCGGTCCCCGAGATGCTGCCGGTCCCCGACGGCCGCGCTCGCCGCCACGTCGGCCACCGCTTCGGTCGCCGCGCTGGAGCCGGTTCTGCCGATCCCGCCGACTTCGTCGGTCCCGGCGACCGCGCACGACGTCGCACCCGTCCTCGCGCCGCCCGTCGCACCCGTCCTCGCGGCACCCCCGAACCCGTCACCCCGGACCACAGAGCCCGCCGCAGGCTAAACGGCCGGACGGCTCGCGTTCCGAGGCAGGGGCCGGCTGCCGCGCCCCTGGGCGCGGCGGGATCATGCCGTCACCCGTGCCAGGACCGCCACAGCGCCGCGTAGGCGCCGTTCGCCGTGACGAGATCGTCGTGGCTGCCCAGCTCGCTGATGCGGCCGTTCTCGACCACCGCGATGACATCGGCGTCGTGGGCCGTGTGGAGCCGGTGGGCGATGGCGACGACCGTGCGGCCGTCCAGGACGCGGGCCAGGGACCGCTCCAGATGCCGGGCCGCACGCGGGTCGAGCAGCGAGGTCGCCTCGTCCAGGACCAGCGTGTGCGGATCGGCCAGGACCAGCCGGGCCAGGGCGATCTGCTGGGCCTGGGCCGGGGTGAGGGCCAGACCGCCGGAGCCGACCTCGGTGTCCAGACCGTCGTCGAGGGCACGAGCCCAGCCGTCCGCGTCGACCGCGCCCAGTGCCGCCCACAGCTCCGCGTCGACGGCGTCCGTGCGGGCGAGCAGCAGGTTGTCGCGCAGGGAGCCCACGAAGACGTGGTGCTCCTGGTTGACGAGGGCGACATGGGAGCGGACGCGTTCGGCGGGCATCCGGGACAGTTCGGCGCCGCCGAGCGCGATCCGGCCGTCCCGGGGCGCGTAGATCCCGGCGAGCAGCCGGCCCAGCGTGGACTTTCCGGCGCCGGACGGGCCGACCAGGGCCAGTCGCGTGCCCGGGGCGACCGTCAGGGAGACCTCGCGCAGGACGTCGACGCCCTCCAGGTAGCCGAAGTGCACCCGGTCCGCGTCCACGTCCCGGCCGGTGGGGGCCAGCGAGTCGTCCCCGGCGTCCGGCTCGATGTCGCGCACCCCGACGAGCCGGGCCAGCGACACCTGTGCCACCTGCAACTCGTCGTACCAGCGCAGGATCAGCCCCACCGGGTCGACCAGCATCTGCGCGATGAGGGCACCCGTCGTCAGCTGGCCGACCCCGATCCAGCCCCGCAGGACGAACACGCCACCGACCATGAGCACCGAGGCGAGCACGGTGACGTGGGTGATGTTGACGACCGGGAAGAGCACCGACCGCAGCCAGAGTGTGTAGCGTTCCCACGCGGTCCATTGCGTGATCCGGAGTTCCGACAGGGCGACGCGGCGTTCGCCGAGACGGTGTGCCTCGACGGTGCGCCCGGCGTCGACGGTCTCGGTGAGCGCGGCGGTCACGGCGGCGTAGCCCGCGGCCTCGGAGCGGTAGGCGGACGGCGCGCGCCGGAAGTACCAGCGGCAGCCGAGCACCAGCAGCGGCACGGCCAGCAGCACGGCCGCGGCGAGCGGCGGCGCGGTCAGGACCAGACCGCCGAGCAGCAGCGCCACCCACACGACCCCGATCGCCAGCTGCGGCACGGCCTCGCGCATCGCGTTGGCGAGCCGGTCGATGTCGGTGGTGATACGGGAGAGCAGGTCGCCGGTGCCCGCCCGCTCCAGCACACCCGGCGGCAGGCCCACCGACCGGACGAGGAAGTCCTCGCGCAGGTCGGCCAGCATCCGTTCGCCGAGCATCGCCCCGCGCAGCCGCACCTCCCGTACGAATACCGCCTGGACGAGCAACGCGAGGACGAACAGTGCGGCGGTGAGGGGCAGATGCAGCTCCCGGGTGCCGTCCGCCACCCGTTCGACCAGGTCGCCGAGCAGCCAGGGACCGGCCATGGAGGCCAGCACGGCGACGGTGTTGACGGTGATGAGCAGGACGAAGGCGCGCCGGTGCCGGCGCAGCAGTTCGCTCACGTAGGAGCGTACGGTCGCGGCGGAACCGACCGGCAGGGTGTCGGCCGTGGTCGGGGCCGCCGGGTCGTAGGCAGGGGGCGCCACGCCGATCATGCCGTCTCCTCCATCTCTTCGAGGGCCCCGTCCAGGGCCCCGTCCAGGTCCTCTCCCAGGTCCTCTTTCAGGGCTTCTTCCGTGGCGTCCCGCGGGGTGGCCTCGTCGTCGAACGGCGCGTCGTGCCGCGGGCGGTCCGGTGCGGCCCGCAGCCTGCCGCCGCCGTCGAGCAGGTCGTGCGCGGCGCGCTCCTCGTCGGTCTCCCGGGTGACCACCGCGCGGTACCGGGGCTCGGTGTGCACCAGGTCCCGGTGCACACCGACTGCGGCGACCGCGCCCTCGTGGACCAGCACCACCCGGTCGGCGCGGTCCAGGAGGAGGGGCGAGGAGGTGAAGACCACCGTGGTGCGTCCGGCCCGCAGATCGCGCAGGCCCTGCGCGATCCGCGCCTCGGTGTGCGAGTCGACGGCGGAGGTCGGTTCGTCCAGGACGAGCACCTCGGGGTCGGTGATCAGCGACCGGGCCAGAGCCAGACGCTGGCGCTGGCCACCGGAGAGCGACCGGCCGCGCTCGGTGATCCGGACGTCCATCGGGTCCTCGGCGGACGGCGACGATTGCGCGAGCGCGTCCAGGACGTCGTCGCACTGGGCGGCGGTGAGCGCCTCCCGGGCGGCGACCTCCCCCGAGGCGGGCACGTCGAGCAGTGCGCGCAGCGATCCGGACAGCAGTACCGGGTCCTTGTCCTGGACCAGGACGGCCGTGCGCGCGGAGCCGAGCGGCAACTCGTCCAGCGGTACGCCCCCGAGCAGCGCCGAGGTGCCCGGCTCGGTGGGGTGGCCGCCGAGCCGTTCCGCCAGCCGGCCCGCGGCGTCCGGGTCGCCGCAGACCACGGCGGTGAGCCGACCGGCCGGTGCGCGAAGGCCGGTCGCCGGGTCGTGCAGTTCACCTGACGGCACGACGGGTGCCCGTGTCCCGGTCCCGTCGGTGGACCGTTCCAGGGACAGCACCCGGGCGGCCCGGGCGGCCGACGGACGGGAGAAGGAGTACGCCATGGCGATCTCGACGAAGTGCCGCAGCGGGTAGGTGAGGACCATGACGGAGCTGTAGACGGTGACGAGTTCGCCCACGCTGATGCGGCCCGCGCGGGCCAGGTGCACGCCGTACCAGACGACCCCGATCAGCAGCAGGCCCGGCAGCAGGACCTGGATCGCGGCGATCAGGGACCACATGCGGGCACTGCGGACGGCCGCGTGCCGCACCTCCTGGGAGGCACGCCGGTAGCGGTCGAGGAACAGTTCCTCCCCGCCGATGCCGCGCAGCACCCGCAGTCCGGCGACGGTGTCCGAGGCCAGTTCGGTGGCGCGGCCCGCCTTCTCGCGCTGCACGTCGGCGCGCCGGGTCGCGCGGGGCAGCAGCGGCAGCACCGCGAGAGCCAGCGCCGGCAGACCCACGGCGACGACCACGCCCAGCGCGGGCTGGTAGACGAGCAGGGCGACACAGACCAGCACGATGGTGAGGGCCGCCGCGGTGAACCGGGACACGGCCTCCACGAACCAGCCGATTTTCTCGACATCACCGGTGGACACGGCGACCACCTCGCCGGCGGCCACCCGCCGGGTCAGCGCTGAGCCCAGCGCCGCGGCCTTGCGGGCGAGCAGTTGCTGGACGCGGGCGGCGGCGGTGATCCAGTTGGTGACCGCGGCGCGGTGCAGGTAGGTGTCGCCGAGCGCGTTGCCGGCACAAGCCACCGTCAGCAGCCCGCCGGCGAAGGCCAGCCGCGCACCCGAGCGGTCGACGACCGCCTGGATGGCGAGGCCCACGCAGAACGGCAGGGCGGAGACGGAGGCGAAGTGCAGCAGTCCCCACGCCAGTGCCTTCATCTGCCCGCCCAGCTGGTTCCGCCCCAGCCACCACAGGAGTCGGGGACCCGAGCGTGCGTCAGGCACGCCCGGATCGGGATACGGAAGGTCTTGAATCTGCATGACGTCCCAGTGGCTCGTGTCAGGGGCGGAAGGCTGCCGCCGGGGCGGCGGGCGAGCCGTGACAGCCTGTCGGCGCAAAGTGGTCGAAAGCAAGCGGTTTTCCGTACAGGGGAACGGGATTGGCCGTTTCGCTCCCGGCCCGTCGGATACAAAGGTCCGGCGCGTTCCGCCCCGCGTGCCAGGGGCCTCTGACCAGGAGTCGAACAGTGGAATGCCCCAATGAGAAGGAGATAAGGCTATTTGGGCCAATCTCGACTAGATCACGTCGTTTCTCCTGGCCAAGATGAGGACATGCAGACTCGCGGTGCAAGGCGTGCGATGGTCGCTGCGGCGACCTGTGGGTTCCTTCTGGCGGCGCTGGCCGGGTGCGGCGGAACGCCCAGCGAGGTCCGCCATTACGGCGACATACCCAGGCCGGGCGGGCCGACGGGGACCGCTCCGCCCAGCCCGCCCGTGCTGCCGTCCCGGGTTCCGGGGATCGGGGACCGCATGTGGCAGCAGATCCCCAGCGGCACTCGGCAGATCGTGGCGGTCTTCGGCGACCACAAGACCTCCCCCGACTCCACGCTCGTTCTCTACGAGAAGTACGGCACCAAGTGGGAGCCGCAAGGGAGTTGGCCGGCCCACAACGGCAAGCGCGGCTGGGTGGTCGACCACTGGGAGAACGACGAGCGGAGCCCGGTGGGGGTGTTCACGCTCTCCGACGCCGGCGGCGTCCTCGACGACCCCGGCACCCGGCTCCCGTACACCCAGGACGAGAACGCCTTCATCTCCCCGTTCTACTGGGATGAGGCGCACTGGCACGACTTCGACTACGTCATCGCCATCGACTACAACCGCCTGCGTGGCACCCGTCCGGACGATCCGACCCGTCCGCTGGGTCAGAGCAAGGGCGGCGGTATTTGGCTGCACCTGGACCACGGTGACGGCACGCTGGGCTGCGTGAGTGTTCCGGAGTCCGCGATGGAGCACCTGCTCCGCAGGCTCGATCCGAAGAGCAAGCCCGTCATCGTCATGGGGGACAAGGCCCACCTGCGGCGGTAGCCACCGCATCGGCTGTGTGGCCGGCGAAAGAGCGCCGTGTGGTGCGCCGAGCCGCCCCGCACTTTCCCCGCTCCTGTCGTCAACGCGCCGTGCTCGGACCGGCGTTGACGCGTCGAAGTGCGGTTCAGCAGCCGCGCCCCTGAGTGGGCACCGTGCCCACCAGCGTATCCAGCAGTCCGCCGAGCGTCTCGCGCTGCTCACCCGTCAGGGGCGCCAGGATCTCCTCCGCGGCGGCCCGCCGGGCGCGGCGCAGCTCCCCCAGGGCCTTGCGCCCGTCGTCGGTGAGCTCGATGCGGATGACCCTGCGATTGGCGGGATCGGGGGCCCGACGCACCTTGCCGCTCGCTTCGAGGCCGTCCACGAGGGTGGTCACCGCGCGGGGCACGACCTCCAGGGACTCGGCGAGATCCGCCATGCGGGGCGGCTCGCCGAAGTGTGCCAGGGTGCGCAGCAGCCGGGACTGGGCCGGCGTGATACCCAGGGCGTGCTGTTCGAGGTGCCGCTTCTGGATGCGGTGCACCCGGCGGGTGAGCCGCAGCAGTTGCTCGGCGAGAAGACCGTCGGGGTCGGGGGTGGTCATGCCGGAACAATACCAGGACCTCGCTCATTGTGAGTATAGGTAACAGTGAGCTAAGATCGGGTGGTCGACGTCGGCCGCACCTGCGGGCCGGCACCCACCCACCCCCGTAGGAGCCCATGCATCCCGACCATCAACCCCTCTGGACCCCACCCGCCGACGCCGGGGAGCAGCCGCGGCAGGTCCGCCGGATCCTGCGCCTCTTCCGCCCCTATCGGGGCCGTCTCGCGATCGTCGGGCTGCTGGTGGGGGCCGCCTCGCTGGTCTCCGTCGCCACGCCGTTCCTGCTGAAGGAGACCCTCGACGTCGCGATCCCGCAGGGCCGCACAGGCCTGTTGAGCCTGCTCGCCCTCGGCATGATCCTCAGCGCCGTCCTCACGAGCGTCTTCGGCGTGCTGCAGACATTGATCTCCACGACCGTCGGCCAGCGGGTCATGCACGACCTGCGCACCGCCGTCTATGGGCGGCTGCAGCGCATGTCCCTGGCCTTCTTCACCCGGACCCGCACCGGCGAGGTGCAGTCCCGCATCGCCAACGACATCGGCGGCATGCAGGCCACCGTCACCTCCACCGCCACCTCGCTCGTCTCCAACGTCACCAGCGTGGTCGCCACGATCGTCGCGATGGTCGCCCTCGACTGGCGGCTCACCGTCGTCTCGCTGCTGCTGCTCCCGGTGTTCGTGTGGATCAGCCGCCGCGTCGGCAACGAGCGCAAGAAGATCACCACCCAGCGGCAGAAGCAGATGGCCGCGATCGCCGCCACGGTCACCGAATCCCTCTCCGTCAGCGGCATCCTGCTCGGCCGCACGATGGGCCGCTCGGCCTCGCTGACCGAGTCCTTCAGTGCGGAGTCGGAAGGCCTGGTCGACCTCGAGGTGAGGTCGAACATGGCCGGGCGCTGGCGCATGGCCGTCATCACGATCGTCATGGCCGCCCTGCCCGCGGTCATCTACTGGACCGCGGGCGTCGCCCTCCAGTTCGGCGGACCCCAGGTCTCCATCGGCACGATCGTCGCCTTCGTCTCGCTCCAGCAGGGACTGTTCCGGCCGACCGTCAGCCTGCTGTCCACCGGTGTGCAGATCCAGACCTCGCTCGCGCTGTTCCAGCGCATCTTCGAGTACCTGGACCTGCCGATCGACATCACCGAGCGCGAGCGCCCGATCCACCTCGACCGCGTCAAGGGCGAGGTCCGCTTCGAGGACGTCGACTTCCGCTACGACGACAAGAGCGGCCCGATCCTGGAGGGCATCGACGTCACCGTGCCCGCCGGCAGCAGCCTCGCGATCGTCGGCCCGACCGGCGCCGGCAAGTCCACCCTCGGCTACCTGGTGCCCCGGCTCTACGACGTCACGGGCGGCCGCGTCACCATCGACGGCGTCGACGTGCGCGACCTCGACTTCGACACCCTCGCCCGCGCGGTCGGCGTCGTCTCCCAGGAGACGTACCTCTTTCACGCCTCGGTCGCCGAGAACCTCCGCTTCGCCAAGCCGGACGCCACCGACGAGGAACTGCGGGCGGCGGCGAAGGCGGCGCAGATCCACGACCACATCGCGGCCCTGCCCGACGGCTACGACACGGTCGTCGGCGAGCGCGGCCACCGGTTCTCCGGCGGTGAGAAGCAGCGCCTGGCGATCGCCCGGACCATCCTGCGCGACCCGCCGGTACTCATCCTCGACGAGGCCACCAGTGCCCTGGACACCCGTACGGAGGCCGCCGTGCAGGAGGCCATCGACGCCCTGTCCGCCAACCGGACGACCCTGACCATCGCGCACCGCCTGTCCACCGTGCGCGGGGCCGACCAGATCGTGGTCCTCGACTCCGGGCGACCGGCCGAACGCGGTACGCACCAGGCGCTGCTGGAACTCGACGGACGCTACGCGGCCCTGGTCCGCCGGGACGCGCAACTGGAACCGACAAGCTGACGATATGCCGGGTTTGTGGCTCTTTGGGGGTTACCGTGCCCGCATGCAGAGGAACACTCCGTCACGGAGAACGAGCCGACTCACACGCCGGGGCCGTGTGGTCCTGGTCCTGACCGGGGCCGTCCTGGCCGGCACCGCCGTGGCGGTGCCGCTGCTGACGCTCCGCCACGACGTCCTGGCAGGACCCCGCACGCTGGTGATCCCCGAGGGCTGGCGGTCCGGCCAGATCTACGCCGCCATCGACAAGGCCCTCGCCCTGGCCCCCGGCACCGCGAAGCAGTCGCTCGCCGACGCCCAGCTGAACCTGCCGAACGCCGCCGAGGGCAACCCGGAGGGCTACCTCTTCCCGGCGACGTATCCCATCGACGACAAGACCACTCCGCAGTCCCTGCTGACCGACATGGTCGAGACTGCGAACAAGAGGTTCGCCGCGGCCCCGGTCGCCGCCGGCCCGGAGCGCAACTCCATGAACCTGTACCAGGCGATCACGATCGCGAGCATCGTCCAGGCCGAGGCCGCCTCGAAGGCCGACATGAGCAAGGTGGCCCGGGTCGTCTTCAACCGGCTGGAGCACGGCATGCCGCTTCAGATGGACTCGACCCTCAACTACGCCCTCAACCGCAGCACGGTCCGCATGAGCATGGAGGACACCCGGCTGGACAGCCCCTACAACTCCTACCAGCGCATGGGGCTGCCGCCGACGCCCATCGACAGCCCGGGCGAGGAGGCCATGCGGGCCGTGACCAACCCGGCGCAGGGCGACTGGCTGTACTTCGTCACCGTCAAGCCGGGCGACACGCGCTTCACCGCCGACTACAGCGAGCACCAGCGCAATGTGGCGGAGTTCAACGCCCACCTGAAAGGCAGCAGTTCGCAGCCCGCGAAGTGAGCCGTGCGCGGCCGCGGCGGTCCAGGAAGTGTCCGTCCGCGGCGGCCCGCGCCGGTTGTGCCGCGGCTGCTCACACCGTCACGCCGCGGCGGCCGGCTCCTCCTCCAGCAGGCGCCTGATGTCCCGGACGGCCGCGCGTCCGGCCCGGTTGGCGCCGATCGTGCTGGCCGAAGGGCCGTAGCCGACCAGGTGGATCCGGGGATCGGCGACCGCCCGGGTGCCGTCCACACGGATGCCGCCGCCCGGTTCGCGTAGCCCGAGCGGCGTCAGATGGCGCAGCGAGGGCCGGAACCCGGTCGCCCAGAGGATGACGTCGGCCGCCACGTGCCGTCCGTCCGCCCACAGGACCCCGTCCGGGGTGATCCGGTCGAACATCGGCTGCCGGTCCAGGACCCCGTCCTCCAGCCCCTGCCGGATGGCGTCGTTCAGCGGAAGTCCCGTCACCGAGACGACACTCCTGGGCGGCAGTCCCTGGCGCACCCGCTCCTCGACCAGCGCCACCGCCGCCCGCCCCGCGTTCTCGTCGAACGGGCCGTCGCGGAAGACCGGCGGCCGTCGTGTCACCCAGGTGGTGGCGGCCGCGTACGGGGCGATCTCCAGCAGATGCTGGGTGCCGGAGGCGCCGCCGCCCACCACGATCACGCGCTGCCCGGTGAACTCCTCGGGCCCGGCGTACTGTGCCGTGTGCAACTGCCGTCCGCGGAAGGTCTCCTGACCCGGGTACCGCGGCAGGAACGGCTGGTCCCAGGTGCCGGTCGCGTTGATCAGCGCTCGTGTCGCCCAGGTGCCGTCGGAGGTCTCCACGAGCAGCCGCCCGCCGGGGCCCTCCGTGACCGCGGTGACCTCCACCGGCCGCCGCACCCGCAGGTCGAAGGCGCGCTCGTAGTCGGCGAAGTACGCGGCGACGACCTCCGACGACGGCCGCGCGGGATCGGCGCCGGTCAGCTCCATCCCCGGCAGCGCGTGCATCCCGTGCACCTTGCCGTACGTCAGCGACGGCCATCGGAACTGCCAGGCACCGCCCGGACCGGCGGGGCGGTCGAGCACGACGAAGTCGCGGTCCGGCTCGAATCCGGTGCGCCGCAGGTGATAGGCGCTGGACAGACCCGCCTGACCAGCGCCCACGACGACCACGTCGACCTCGCGTTTGGTGTTCACGTTCCTCCCAACCGTGCCGCGGGCGCCGATCTTCCCCGGCGATCGAGGAGGATGGGAACCATGTCACGTGCCTTCACCACCCGAGTGCTGAACGTGGCCTCCGGTTCCCGGGAGACGGTCGTCGACCTGACCCGTGACTGCGAGGCCTTCCTCCAGGAGACCGCAGCCGGCCGGGACGGTCTGCTGAACCTGTTCGTGCCGCACGCCACCGCCGGCATCGCGATCATCGAGACCGGCGCAGGCAGCGACGACGACCTGCTCGCCGCCCTGCACACCCTGCTGCCCGCCGACGACCGCTGGCAGCACCGCCACGGCAGCCCCGGCCACGGCCGCGACCACGTGCTGCCCGCCATCGTGCCGCCGCACGCGACCATCCCGGTCCTCGGCGGCCGGCTGGAACTGGGCACATGGCAGTCGGTGTGCCTGGTGGACACGAACCGGGATAATCCGAACAGGAAGGTTCGCCTGTCGTTCCTGGGCTGAGGCGGCGCATTGCGGCGACTGCAGCCCGCATGCCCAGCCGCTCCAAGCGAGCGAACAACTCGACACCGAGGGAGTCCGGGCCCGTCTTTCGCAGAAGCAAATCGGGATAATCCGAGCCGAGCGGTGCGATTGGCCTTACGGTATGGGTAAGAGTAGTGCGAATGTGCGTACCGTGCTAAACTTACGGTAGTTGCAGTTGTGGTTCCCGAAACTTCAAGTGCCTTGTCGGTCGTATGCCGTCGGGCATTTTTGTATCTCCGGTGCTTATCCGGACGGGGTTCATTGTGGCAACGCAGGGGTTCACACGGTGTGGGCCCGCGGGCACTGCCCCCAAGGAGATATGACATGGCTACTGGCACCGTCAAGTGGTTCAACGCGGAAAAGGGCTTCGGCTTCATCGAGCAGGACGGCGGCGGCCCGGACGTCTTCGCCCACTACTCGAACATCGCCACCCAGGGCTACCGTGAGCTCCAGGAAGGCCAGAAGGTGAACTTCGACATCACGCAGGGCCAGAAGGGTCCGCAGGCGGAGAACATCACTCCCGCCTGACGTCGAAGCGTATGAGATAGCTGGGGCCCCGCCTTGCGGTGGGGTCCCAGCTTACTGTTTTTTGAATTCCGGTGGAATTCTTTTAGTCTCACATTCGGCTCGTTCTTGCAATTCATCCGGCTCATTCCTGTCGGGAATTCCTCGATGCGCGCCCTGTCGAGGAGAGGTTCTCCATGAGCCGTTCAGCTCGCACGAATGACCGTTTCCGCCCACACGATCAGAGGCGCTCCGGTGCCGGCCCAGGCGATACCGGGCGCCGCCCCTCCGCACCACAGGGGGAGTTCGCGCTGCCCGTCACCGTGACCCCGGCCCTGCCCGCGGTCGCGACCTTCGGTGAACTGGACATGCCCGTCGAGTTGCTGAAGATGCTCACCAGTCTCGGCCTCAACGAGCCGTTCCCGATCCAGGCCGCCACGTTGCCGAACTCCCTCGCAGGGCGCGACGTCCTGGGCCGCGGCCGCACCGGATCGGGCAAGACGCTCGCCTTCGGCCTGGCGCTCCTCGTGCGCACGAGTGGGCAGCGTGCCGAGGCGCGGAAGCCGCTGGCCCTGATCCTCGTCCCCACGCGCGAGTTGGCCCAGCAGGTCACCGACGTGCTCGCCCCGTACGCCCGGTTGCTGAAGTTGCGACTGGCCACTGTGGTCGGCGGCCTGTCGATCGGCAGGCAGGCCGGCGCACTGCGTGCCGGGGCCGAGGTGGTCGTCGCGACTCCTGGCCGCCTCGCGGATCTCGTCGAGCGCAAGGACTGCCGCCTGGACCGGGTGAACATCACCGTCCTGGACGAGGCCGACCAGATGGCGGACATGGGTTTCATGCCGCAGGTCACCGAACTGCTGGACCAGGTATGTCCCGACGGCCAGCGCATGCTGTTCTCGGCCACGCTGGACCGCAACATCGACCTCCTGGTCCGTCGTTACCTCCATGACCCGGTCGTCCATTCGGTCGACCCGTCGGCGGGCGCGGTCACCACGATGGAGCATCACGTGCTGCACGTGCACGGCGCCGACAAGTTCGCCACCGCCACCGAAATCGCTGCCCGCGAAGGGCGCGTAATCATGTTCCTGGACACCAAGCACGCCGTCGATCAGTTCACCAAGCACCTGCTGAGCAGCGGCGTCAAGGCCGCGGCGCTGCACGGTGGCAAGTCGCAGCCCCAGCGCACCCACACCCTGGCACGGTTCAAGACCGGCGACGTCACGGCGCTGGTGGCCACCAACGTCGCGGCTCGGGGCATTCACGTCGACAACCTCGACCTCGTCGTCAACGTCGACCCGCCCAACGACCACAAGGATTACCTGCACCGCGGCGGCCGAACTGCCCGCGCCGGCGAGTCCGGCAGTGTCGTCACGCTGGTCCTCCCCAGCCAGCGCCGGGACATGGCCCGTCTCATGTCCGACGCAGGCATCAGGCCGCAGATCACGCAGGTCCGCTCTGGCGAGGCCGAGCTGAGCCGCATCACCGGCGCCCAGGCTCCCTCTGGTGTCCCCGTCGCCGGCAGCGGGCCGGTCGCGGAGCGCCCGAAGCGCGGCGGAGCCCCTTTCCGCGGTCTGGGCACCCGCCCGGGGCGGGCCGGCGGCGGCGAGTCTCGCCGGTCTGCTGAGGCCCGCCAGATCGCCGAGGCCCGCAAGGCCGCCCGGGTCCGTCGTGGCGCATAGGCCGGCATGCGTGCCCTCGTACGCTGTGTGCGTGACTCAGGCCGGCTTGCGCCAGAACCGGCCGCCGGGCGTCAGGTGACGTGCGGCGTTGCGGAAGCATTCGACCTGCTCGTCCTGGGTGAGCAGGTTCGTGATCGTGTTGCAGACGAGGCAGACGAGGGTGAACTCGCCGGGGACGGTGGTCGTGGCCATGTCCCCGGCGGTGACCGGGAGCTTGCCCTCGTCGATGTTGCGCCGCAGGACCGCCGCCATGTGGTCGGACAGTTCGACCGCACGGGCCCTGTACGGCCTTTGACGTCGGCGGACGTGATCGGCTTGAGGGCCCAGCCGTCCTCGGCGTGCTGGTCGCCCGAACCGCTCGCCACCTGACCTTCTTCGGCGGTGCCGGTACCGCGCAAAGCCGAGATGACCAGGCGTCGCGTCAGCGCTGCGCCGGCACGTCCCAGCGGACGCGCAGAGCCGGGGGCTTCCGGAAGACCAGGCCTCTGGACGCGGTGGGCGAGGCCGGGTCGAGCCGCAGTCCGGGGAGACGGTCGAGGAGTGCGAGGAGGCAGGCGCGGGTTTCCAGGCGGGCAAGGTGGGCGCCCAGACAGAAGTGCGGGCCGTGCGCGAAGGCCAGCTGAAGGCGGGAGTTGCCCCGTCGCAGGTCGAAACCGTCGGGGTCCTGGAAGACCTCGGGGTCCCGGTTCGCGCCGGCGAGCGAGACGACCACCAGATCACCGCGCCGCACATCGGCACCGCCGATCGTCACGTCGGCGGTTGCGTAGCGGTCCACGACCGCCGCGGCGGGTTCCAGGCGGAGCGATTCCTCGATCGCCGCGTCGACCAGGTCCGGATCGGCACGCACGAGGGCGAGTTGACCAGGGTGTGCCAGCAAGTGCAGTACGGCGTTGGCGATCATGCCCTCGGTGGTCTCGATGCCGCCGAACATCAGCACGGCGGCGTTGGCGACCACCTCCGGCAGCTTCAGGCGCTTGCTCTCGGCCGCCGCGACCAGCAGTGACGCGTCGCCTCCTGCCGCGACCGTCGCCTCGACGCTTCCTCGCAGCTGGTCGAACGCCGCCGCCCCGGCAGGGTTCGCCGACAGCCCGGCGGTGATGTCGGAGACCGCGCTCACGATGGCGTCATACCAGGACAGCACCGCCCCGGCGTCCGCGCCGACCAAGCCCAGCGACTCGGCAACGACGGAGACGGCCAGAGGCCCGGCCACCTCCCGGCGCAGTTCGGCGCTGCCACGCGGCCGGATGCCTTCCACGAGCCGGGCGGCTTCCTGTTCCACGAACCCGGTGAACCGGGCGTGTACATCTTGCGTGCGGAACGGGTCGATGAAGGGGGCACGGTGCCGCTTGTGCTCGGCGCCCTCCACGGAGAGCATGCTCGGACCGACCACCTGGGCGGTGGAGAAGCGGGGGTCGTCCACCGTGAAGGTCGCCGCGTCGCGCATCACGCGCAGTGCGAGATCACGCCGGGTCACCAGCCAGCCGCCCAGCACGGGGAGCCACGAAACCGGTTCGCGGGCGCGCAGCAAGGCCAGCCGGGGGTGGGGGTCGTCCTCCAGCTCCGTGAGCGTGGTCGCGGAGCCGAGCGGAAACCGGCGCGCTGTCACCATAGAAGCTCCCCCTGTTCCCGTTCCTGTAATTCCCGCCTCCGTGGAGCCCAATCAGAGCGTATGCGTCTCCGGCGGTGTGCTGAGCTGGTCCCACACCGTGGGTGACTCGCCCCCTGCGGTCCTCGGATGGTTCCGGCGCCCCGCATCGCCGCCGTCCCTGCCCGGTGTGCTGCCGCAGTCGGCACCAGGGCCGCAGGGGGCCGGCAGCCGCCCGTTGTCAGTGGCCCCTGCCAGGATGGCGGCGTATTCCACAGAACGGGAGCAGCAGCGCATGGTCGAGTAGGTAGCCCGCCGCATGGCCGAACAGACTGGCAGGTCACCCCCACCTCGCGTCGCTCGACCTGAACACCACCGCCCCGGCCGACCTCACGCCGCTGCGCAGCGCCCCCAACCTGCACGGACTCGACCTCTCCGGCGCCGAGACGGCCGACCTGGCCGTCCTCGCCGACCTCGCGAACCTGCGCTACCTCGCGCTGGGCCGGCAGCAGTGGACCACGCTGCTCGACCACGGCAGGGTCCCTCCCGCGCCGGCCGCCGTCCGCCTCGCCGGAGACGACGTCACCTTCGACGACGCCCTCGCCCTGGCCTCTCGTGTCGGCCTGGACACCGGCGACGCGCTCCGCGTCGCCGGCAGCCTCTGAGCGGTTACGGGAGGCAGGACCAGGAAAGCGAGGCAGGGGGTTCTCAAGCCGGCTTGCGCCACACGGAGATGTGCTTCGGGGAGTCCTGGGTGAACGGTGACCCGTCCCAGTCGGCGATGCGCCGTTCCAGCTCGAGCCCCGCGATCCGCGCCATCAGGTCGAGTTCCGCCGGCCACGCGTACCGGTGCCGGGAGTCCGCGCGGCGGTAGCGGCCGTCCTCACCATCACGGCTGAAGTGGTGCGAGACGAGGATCTGCTCGACGAGGTCGAAGGTGTCGAAGCCGAGGTGCCGGTCGGAGACGTCGAACGGCACCGCGATCTGCCCGGGCGGCAGGAACCGCAGCGGCGGCACGCCCAGCTCGATGACGAACCGGCCGCCGGGCGACAGATGGCGCGCGGCGTTGCGGAAGCATTCGACCTGCTCGTCCTGGGTGAGCAGGTTCGTGATCGTGTTGTAGACGAGGTAGACCAGGGTGAACTCGCCGGGGACGGTGGTCGTGGCCATGTCCCCGAGAGCGACCGGGAGCGTGTCCTCGTCGATCTTGCGCCGCAGGACCGCCGCCATGTGCTCGGACAGTTCGATGCCCACCACGGGCACGCCGCGTTCCCGCAGCGGGACACCGATGCGTCCGGTCCCGATGGCGAACTCCAACGCCCGGCCGTCACCGGCGAGTTCGCAGAGGAAGTCGAGAGTCGGCCCGAGGAAGGCGGTTGAGGACCTCTCGGCCTCCCCGGCGTCGTAGCGTTCGGCGGTTTCGCGGCTCCACAGTTCGCTGCTCGTCACGGGCGGCCACTCTGCCGGGCGGGTCGGGACGCTGTCCACGCATTTTCCCGCCACCGCCCGTCGGCAGGTCAGTGGCCAGGGGGTTACTCCGAGTCCTGCTCGGCGCGCTCGGCGGCGCGCTGCTTCAGGCGTGCCGTCTCCTTGCGCACCTCGGCCTGCGTGGCGCGCTCCTTCTCCAGCCACTCGGGCTGCTCCTGCTTCAGCGCCTCGATCTGCTCGGTGGTCAGGGCCTCGGTGACCCCGCCGCGCGCGAGACCGGAGATGGAGACACCCAGCTTGGCCGCGACCACCGGACGCGGGTGGGGGCCGTCGCGTCGCAGGTCCCGCAGCCACTCGGGCGGATCGGCCTGGAGCTCGTTGAGCTCGGCACGCGAGATGACGCCCTCCTGGAACTCGGTGGGCGTGGCGGGGAGGTACACACCCAGCTTCTTCGCCGCGGTGGCGGGCTTCATCGTCTGGGCGGTCTGGTGCGACTTCATGGTGTCCAGACTATCGACCGCGGACGAGGAGGCCGACCACGCCGGGTAACCTGGCGGCGTGACCGGCTCGGATGCATCTGCCTCGTTCCGGCTCGCGTACGTCCCCGGGGCGACGCCCGCCAAGTGGGTGCGCATCTGGAACGAGCGCCTGCCGGACGTCCCCCTCGACCTCGTCCAGGTCCCGGCCGCCGAAGTGGCCGAGGCGCTGCGCGGTGGCGCTGCGGACGCGGGGATCGTACGCCTGCCGGTGGACCGTACATACTTCAGCGCGATCCCGCTCTACACCGAGACCACGGTGGTGATCGTCCCCAAGGACCATCTGGTGACCGCCGTGGACGAGGTGTCCGTGGCGGACCTGGCCGACGAGGTCGTCCTCCACCCGCTCGACGACGTCCTCGGCTGGGACCGGCCGCCCGGCGAGGAGGCCTTCGAGCGGCCCGCCACCACGGGGGACGCCGTGGAGCTGGTGGCGGCCGGAGTGGGGCTGCTCGTCGTCCCTCAGTCGCTGGCCCGCCTCCACCATCGCAGGGACCTCACCTACCGGCCGGTCACCGACGCCCCGCAGTCGAGCATCGCGCTGTGCTGGCCGGAGGAGGCACACACCGACCTGGTGGAGCACTTCATCGGGATCGTCCGCGGCCGGACCGTCAACAGCAGCCGGGGCCGCGCCCAGGCCCGGCCCGAGGAGCAGTCCCGGGGCAAGGACCGGCGTGCCGAGGCGGCGGACACCCGCCGCAAGCCCGCTGCCGGAGGAAAGACCGGTGGAAAGCCGGGCGGAAAGACAAGCGGCAAGGCGGACGGCCGTACGGGCCAGGCGTCGGGCCGCTCCGGCCGGGCGACCGGCCGTGCGGGCGGGCCCGCGGCCCGCAACCGGCGGGGCGGCTCCGGCGGCTCGGGCGGTGGCAGGAGCGGCGGACGGGGCAGGCCGGGCCGCGGGGCGTAGCCGCCCCGCGTCACTTCCGCGCGCCGCGGCCGATCGACTCCACCAGCGGCAGCAGCCGGTACGGAACACGCTCGCGCAACGCCACCTCGGTGCGGGTGCGAACCACGCCCGGCAGGCTGATGAGCTTCTGGATCACATCCTCCAGATGGGCGTTGTCGCGCGCCACGACACGGGTGAGCAGGTCGCCTCCGCCGGTGATCGAGAACGCCTCGACGATCTCCGGTACGGCGGCCAGCGCGTCCCCGACGTCGTCCAGGTGCCCCTGGGTGACCTCGATGTGCACGAACGCCAGTACCGGGTGGCCGAGCGCGACGGGGGACAGGGCGGGGCCCGTGCCGGTGATCACGCCGTCCCGTTCGAGACGGTCGAGGCGGGCCTGGAGAGTGCCCCGCGCGACACCGAGAATGCGGGCGCACTCGCGCACGCTGGTGCGCGGCTGCTCCAGAAGCAGCCGCAGAATGCGGGTGTCGAGTTCGTCCACGGCCATGGCGACGCGGGTCTCCTCCCAGGTCGGCGATCGATACTGACTGTACCAATGGCTCACTGGAACGCCGATCGGATGGGCCAGGTCCTGTAGTCCATTGGCTCTCTGCCAGCACGTCGACGAGATGTCCGAATGTGCCAATGGACCAGTGCTGCCGGGTTCGCTTGAGCCAGCGGCGCCGGTGATGCTCTCATGGACACGTCGATGGCGCTGCGGATCCCCGCGGCGCCTTTCTCATGCCGGTGTCGCGCCGGCGTTCCAGGTGTCTTCCACGGGGGGCGGTAAGCAGTGCTGAAGCGGGTGTTCGTGGCTCCGGACCCGGGCCGGACGCGGCTGCGTTTCGCCGCCAGGGCCGTGCTCGGCATCGGCCTGGCGGTCGCCGTCTGCGGGGCGGCGGGACACTCCCTTCCGGGCGCCGTCACCGGCGGGCTCGCCGCGCTGCTCGCCCTGTTCACCGTCATGGACCCCACGGTGCGCGGACAACTCGTCACCACCGTGCTGCTGCCGGTCGCCGGACTGCCCGTGCTGGCCGTCGCGGCCGGGCTGCACGACCACCCCGTGGCACGCGGCCTCGCCTTCCTCGCCGTGGTCGGCGCGGGCGTGTACGCGCGCCGCTGGGGGCCGCGCGGCCACAGTCTCGGTGTGTTCGCGTTCATGACCTTCTTCGTGGCGCAGTTCCTGCACACCACGACAGGCCAGCTGGCCGAGGTGTCCGCCGCCGTCCTGCTGTCCGTGCTCACCGCGGCGGTGGTGCGCTTCGGGGTGTGGTGCTACGAACGCCGGCTGCCTGCCGCCGCCGCTCCCGCCGTCCTGGGCGGCGGACTGGACCGGGTGACCACCCGGCAGGCCGTGCAGGCGACGGCTGGCGCCGGCTTCGCCCTCGTCGTGGGGCAGATGGTGTCCGGCGAGCGCTGGTACTGGGCCGTCGGCGCCACCTGGTGGGTGTTCGTGAACACGGCCTCGCGCGGCGAGACCCTGGTCCGCGGCTTCCGCCGGGTCCTCGGCACGGTCCTCGGTATCGGTCTGGCCGCCCTGGTCGTCGTCCCGCTGCACGGGGCCGCGCTCCCCACCGCCGTCCTGGTCGCCGTCTGCGTCTTCGGCATCTTCTACACGGCCGCGGTGTCCTACACCTGGATGATGCTCTGGGTCACGCTGCTCGCCACGGCGCTCTACGGCCTTCTCGGCGTCCTTGTTCCTGGGGTTCCTGGGGTTCCCGGGGTGCCCGGGCTGCTCGCCCTGCGGCTCGAGGAGACGGCCGTCGGCGCGCTCGGCGCCTGGCTGGCCGTGCTGTTCGTGCTGCCCGTCACCACCCACGCCGTCACGGACGCCTGGATCCAGCGGGCCCTGCGCTGTGTCCACGCGTGCACGGCCGAGGCATCGGCCCGGCTGGCCGGTGCCGCCGGCGCCGACACGGCGCCCCGCGTGGCCGAACTCGAACAGCTCCTCGGCCGGGTACGGCTCTCCGTGGCCCCGCTCGTGCACCCGCTGAACCCGATGCGCGGCCGCAAGCGGCGTGCCCGCCAGGTGCTCGCCCTGCTCGACGACTGCGCCCGCGAGATCCGCGGCCTCGTCGCCGTCGCCGCCGACCCGGAGGCCTCCCACGACGAGCGGCTGGCCGCCGCGTGCCACCGCGTGGAGCTCGCGGTGGAAGCCCTCATCGACGACGGCGCCGCCCCGCGGGTCGCCCCCGCCCACCCCCGGCCGACAGCCGCGGAAGGCGCCCTCACCCACCTCCACGCCCTGGAACACGCCTTGGCGGAACTGGCCGCGCCCTTGCGGGCGCCGTCGGGTTCGCCGCTGGTCGGTGCGTGACGCCGACGGCACGTCGCGAGCCACGCCTCAACTTGGTCTAGACCTAGACGGGGTGACTGCTACCGTCGCTCGGACGGGACGACCGAGAGGGGACCAGTGGTGGCACACGGCGGCAGGCGGCGGGCGTTCATCGGGTCGTTCACGGCGGCGGGAGGGCCCGGGGTCGTCACCGCGGCGGTGTCCGAGGAGGGCGGGGCGCTGACCGTGCTCAGCGGCGTCGACGGCGTCCTCGACCCCTCGTACCTGGCCCTGTCCCGCGACGGCGGCACGCTCTACGCGGTGAGCGAGACGGTCGAGGGCGCCGTGGCGGCCTACCGCGTGAAGGGCGAGACGGTCGAGCTGACCGGCCCGCCGGTGGGCGTCGGCGGCAGCGGCCCCACCCACCTGAGCCTGCTCGACGGGCATGTCCTGACGGCCAACTACGGTTCCGGCAGCGTCAGCGCCGTTCCCGTCCACGCCGACGGGCGCCTCGCCCCGGCCGCCTCGGACGTGCTGCGGCACACCGGCTCGGGCCCGCACGAGCGCCGCCAGCGCGGTCCGCACGCCCACCAGGTCCAGCCGGACCCGAGCGGCCACTGGGCCGTCAGCGTGGACCTCGGCACCGACTCGGTCCGGGTGTGCACGCTGACGGACGGGCGGCTTGCCGTGCACCGGGAGATCGCGTTGCGGCCCGGCTCCGGGCCCCGCCACCTGGCGTTCCACCCGGACGGCGCGTACGCCTACGTGGTCAACGAACTCACGCCCACCGTCACGGTCTGCCGCTGGGACGCCGCCGAGGGCTCACTCAAGCCTCTGACCGAGAACCCGGTCCTGCCCGACGCCCCGGCCGGTGACGCCTACCCCTCGGGGATCGCGGTCGCGCCGGACGGCCGGTTCCTGTGGACCGCGACGCGCGGCGAGGACGTCCTGTCCGTGTTCGCGGTGGAGGGGGAAGGGGAGCGGCTGCGGCTGGTCGGGAGCGTGCCGTGCGGCGGCCACTGGCCCCGGGCGCTGACCCTGTCCGACGGCTTCCTGTACGTCGCCAACGAGCGCTCCGGGGACGTCACCTGGTTCGCCGTGGACGAGGCGACGGGGCTGCCCGCGCGGGCCGGCGCGGTCGAGGTGGCGGCGGCGTCCTGCGTGGTCTTCGGCTGAACGCGCGCACGGGCGCCCGGGCGCCCCCGGCGGCACGAACGAGACGAACGACACGAACGACCCTGATGGTCCGGTCGGCAGCACGGTCGGCATGGCGAAGGGCCCGCTCCTCGGCTGGTGAGGAGCGGGCCGTGGTCGTACGGGGTGGGGCTGCGGGCGTCAGCGGGCCGGCGCGCTCTGCGGCTGCTGCGGGGCGATGCCCAGGGCCGTCGTGTAGCTGGCCAGGGCGAGCTTGCCGATCGCCGGGTACGGGCCGAGGGCGTCGGCGGCGGCACAGCCTGCCTCCTCGGCGGCGGCCTGGATCAGCTCCGCTTCGATCTCCGGGCCGATCAGGTACGGCGCCAGGGCGAGCTGCTGGGAGCCGGCGGACCGCAGCTGCTCGGCGACGGAGGCGATCGAGCCGTCCTGGTCGAGAGCGGCCGCCATCACCGGCACGGCGAGGCGGGCGGCGAGCAGCATGCCGGTGATCCCGGCCGCCTGCACGGCCTCCTCGCCGCCCACCGAGGCCAGGATGATCCCGTCCGCCGCGGTGGCCACGGTGAACAGGCGGGCGCGGTCGGCACGGGCCAGGCCCGCCTCCGACAGCCGGACGTGCAGTGCCTCGGCGAGCAGCGGGTGCGGGCCGAGCACATCGGTCAGCTCGGCGGCGACCCGGCTGTCCATGACGGCCTGGCGGATCCGGCGCAGCAGCGCGTTGTCCGGACCGGCCAGCAGGGGCACCACGACCGCGACCGGGCCGTCGGGCTCCTTGACGTCCGCGCCGGCGGCGACAGCCTGCTCGTAGCGGGTGGTCCGCTCCTCGGCCGCACGGGTGAGGACGGACTGCACGGTCGGGTGGTCCGCGTCGTCCCCGTCGAGGTAGCCGATCCGGGCGTCGAGTCCGGGCAGCTCGGAGCGGGCGATGCTCACGACCTCCTCGGCGAGGCTCCGCGTGGCGTCGCCAGGGGTGCCCGGAACCGCGAGGACGAGAGCGGGCGCGCCCTCGGGCGCCGCCAGCGGTTCGGGCCGGCGGTGCCGTCCGGGCTGGCGGGGGCGCGGCATTCGTACTGGTAGGCCGGGCGCGGGCCCAGTGGGGGAGCTCATGGCGCCGCATGTTACTGGCTTCCGGGGCTCCCCTGTTCGGGGAGGGTGCAGGTGAGCGGTATCCGTCCGGTTTTGTCTGATGAGTTACGTACGGATACCAAGCGCCGGTGTGGCCCCATCGGACCGGATGGGGACAACTCGGTCGGTCCATCGGCGTACTTGTCCGGCAGATGCGGATGTGGGGGATCAATCCCTTTGTGGGGGTGGTACGTACAGCAACTTCTCATCACCCGGCAGGGCGAGGACGTCTCTGGCCAGGTCGGTCGCGATGCGCACGCAGCCGTGCAGCGGATCGCCCTCGGCGCGCACCCGCCGTGCGTGCGGGAGCCGCTCGCAGAGTTCTTTCTCCAGCGGTACGAGGAGGGGATCGCCCAGCTTGAACAGGCCGCCGGTGAGGGCGAGCAGCGGCTCTCCCGCGGGCGGGCAGACGGCCGCGGCGGACTCGGTCATGTGCCGGGCCGCCGCGCGCAGCACACCGGCCGCGACCGGGTCGTCGGCCGCGCAGGCGGCCACCTCGGGTGCGAAGGAGGCCAGGACGGCGGCGCGGTCGGAGCGCGGGTAGAGCTTGCCGGGCAGTTCCGGCATCGGTCCGAACGCCTCCTCGGCGCGGGCCAGCAGCCGCGCCGAGCCGCCGTCCCGACCGTCGTGGGCGCGCAGCGCGGCTTCCAGGCCCGCTCGTCCGATCCAGGCTCCGCTGCCGCAGTCGCCGAGCAGATGCCCCCAGCCGTCCGCGCGCCGCCAGCCCGTGAGGTCGGTGCCGATCGCGATCAGGCCGGTCCCGGCGGCGACGACGGCGCCGGGGCGGGGGCCCAGGGCGCCGGTGTAGGCGGTGACCGCGTCGGCGGCCAGCGCGACCCGGCGCACGCCCAGGTGCCGTGCCAGCGCGCCGGGCAGTTCGGCGCGCAGCGCGTCGCCCAGGGTGGCGAGCCCGGCTGCCCCCAGTACGGCGGTCTCCAGCCGCCCCACTCCGGCCTCGGCGGCCAACGCCCGGGCCATGGGAACGAGTTGGTCCATGAGATGTCCGGGGTCGATGCCCCGCGCGCCGGTGCGCACCGGCTCACCGGACTCCCCTCGCGCCAGCGGCCCGCGCCCGGGCACACCGACGACGGCCCGGAGCCCGGAGCCGCCCGAGTCCACGGCGAGGAATCCGGCCGTACCGGCCTGTGCGTCCCCGGTCACGGCAGCACCCCGCCCCCGACGGTGTCCCCCGACGTGGGGGAGGGGGACGAGGAGGCGCGGCGCCCGCGAGGGAGCGGCTCGGTCACTGGACGCACCGGGCTCCCTCCCCCTGACAGCCGGCTGCGTGATCCGCCCGACCGGCTCGATGACTTTGGTGAGGAGGAAGACTAGCGCCGCGGAGGCTCCCCCGCAGCGGCCGGTCCGTGGGCACGGGTTGTCGGTGTGGGCCGCTAGAGTGACGCGGCGTGGCACCACGACCGTTGCATGAACTAGTAGAGGCCGGCTGGGCGAAGGCCCTGGAACCGGTGGCCGGGCGTATCGCGGGCATGGGTGACTTCCTGCGCGCCGAAGTCGCGGCCGGCCGGACGTATCTCCCGGCGGGAGCGAACGTCCTGCGGGCGTTCCAGCAACCCTTCGACGACGTGAGGGTCCTGATCGTCGGTCAGGACCCCTATCCGACGCCGGGAATGGCGATCGGCCTGAGTTTCGCGGTCTCGCCGCAGGTGCGGTCGCTGCCGGGCAGCCTGGAGAACATCTACCGCGAGATGAACTCGGATCTGGGCCTGCCCAGGCCCTCCAACGGTGATCTGACCCCGTGGACCCAGCAGGGCGTACTGCTGCTCAACAGGGCGCTCACCACGGCCCCGCGCAAGCCGGGCGCCCACCGCGGCAAGGGCTGGGAGGAGGTCACCGAGCAGGCCATCCGTGCCCTCGTCGCGCGGGAACGGCCGCTGGTGTCGATCCTGTGGGGGCGGGACGCGCGCAACCTGCGCCCCCTGCTCGGCGAGTACCCGGCGATCGAGTCGGCGCACCCTTCGCCGATGTCCGCCGACCGGGGCTTCTTCGGCTCCCGCCCGTTCAGCCGGACCAACGATCTCCTCCAGCGGCAGGGGGCCGAGCCGGTGGACTGGCGACTGCCCTAGGTCTTGGCCGCCGCCGACGGGTGAGTAGCCCGGCCGTGGTCAACGGACCGGCCTGGAAAGGCCAGTTCGCGGCCGCGGGTCGGGCCGGCTGACAAGCATGGCCGCCGGCAAGGAAGTTGATCTTGCCAACGGTGCCGTGTGCGATGCTCTCCCCATGACTGATCGAGGCGACTGGGAAAGCAGACTGCAGACCGATCGACCCCACTCTGCCCGCGTGTGGAACTACCTGCTCGGCGGCAAGGACCACTACCCGGTGGACAGCGAGACCGGCGCCGTGATCCTGCGGATGTTCCCCGAGATCGCGGCCATCGCACGTCAGCAACGGAGCTTCCTGGCACGGGCGGTGCGGTACCTGGCAGGCGAGGCCGGGATCCGCCAGTTCCTCGACGTCGGCACCGGGCTGCCCACCGCGAACAACACGCACGAGGTCGCCCAGAGCATCGCGCCCGACAGCAGGATCGTCTACGTCGACAACGACCCCATCGTCCTCGTCCACGCCGACGCGTTGCTGCGCGGCACGCCCGAGGGCGAGTGCGCCTACCTCGACGCCGATGTGCGCGATCCACGGAAGATCCTCACCCAGGCGGCTCAGACACTGGACTTCGACCAGCCCATCGGCCTGATCCTGCTCGGCATCATCGGGCAGGTCCCGGACGAGGAGGAGCCCGAGCGGATCGTGGCCGAGCTGATCGACGCCCTGCCCCGCGGCAGCCACGTGGCCTTCAGCGACGGCACGGACACCAGCGACAAGCTCAACTCGGCCATCACGGCCTACAACGCGCAGTCCGCCAACTCGTACCACCTGCGCTCGCCCGAGCACATCGGGCGCTTGCTGCGGGGGCTGAGTCTGGTCGAGCCGGGCCTGGTCAGGTCCGCCGACTGGCGTCCGGACCCTGATACCGAGGACATCACCCGCGATCAGGGCCACGCCGTCGCGGCGGTGGGCCTGAAGGAGTAGGAGCCCCTCTCAACCGATGACCGCCGCGCGCACGCAGAGCACGTCGGGCAGGTGCGAGGCCAGTTGCCGCCAGCTGTCGCCGTCGTCCGCCGACGCGTACACCTCCCCGTTGCGATTGCCGAAGTAGACGCCGGCCGGGTCCGCGTCGTCGGTGCACAGCGCGTCCCGCAGCACCGTGCCGTAATGGTCCTCCGAGGGCAGGCCGGCCGCGAGCGGCTCCCAGCTCCGGCCCGCGTCCTCGGTGCGGAACACACGGCAGCGGCGGTCGGCGGGCACCCGGTCCGCGTCCGCGGTGATCGGGAAGACGTACGCGGTGTCGCCGCGGTGCGGATGGGCGGCCGCGGCGAAGCCGAACGTCGACGGCAGACCCTCGCCGATGTCCGTCCAGCGCGCGCCCCCGTCGTCGCTGCGGTAGACGCCCCAGTGGTTCTGCAGGTACAGCCGGTCGAGGTTCTCCGCGTCCTGCGCGACCTTGTGCACGCACTGGCCGAACTCCGGGTTCGGATCCGGCAGGAACACGGCGGACACCCCGGAGTTGGCCGGCGTCCAGCTCACTCCGCCGTCGGCCGTGCGGAACACCCCTGCGGTGGACACGGCGACCGTGACCTTCCGCGGATCGCGCCGGTCCGTCACCACGGTGTGCAGGCCCTCACCGCCGCCGCCCGGCACCCACTTCGACCGGGTGGGGTGCTCCCACAGCGGGCGGACCAGCTCGAAGCTCTCGCCGCGGTCCTCCGAGCGGTACAGCGCGGCCGGTTCCGTGCCCGCGTAGACCACGTCGGGCTCGGCGGCGGCCGGGTGCAGTTGCCACACCCGCTCCAGCGAGGCGCCGGTGTCCTTGGGGAACTTCACGGCGGGGCGGGCCGGCTCGGTCCAGGTGCGGCCCAGGTCGTCGGAGTGGAACACCGAGGGGCCCCAGTGCGCGCTGTCCCCGCCGGCCAGCAGCCGAGGGACGGAGCCGCGGACGTCGATGGCGACCGAGTACACGGCCTGGGCGTTGAAGTGGGGACTGTCGTCGAACTCCCAGACGCCGCCCCGTCGCCGCCCGATGAACAAGCCTTTGCGCGTGCCCACGGCGAGCAGTACTTCGGTCATGCCGATCACCTCCGCGAGGTCTTTGTCCGAACCTCTTTGTCACGGACACCGGCCAGTGTGCACCCCACCACTGACAGTCCTCTCCGCATCGGCGTCGTCGCAGGTCACAGCGGCATGGCTGGGAGCCGGCGCCCGTTCGCGCCCGCTGCGGGAGCCGGGGACGGCCGGGCCTCGGCACTCATGGGAGGGCCGGGGCGGGGAACCCGGCGTGAGCATCGGGGAGCCCTCCGCCGTATGGGAGGGCGGTCCGGCAGGTCCGTGCGCTCGTGAGGAGGATGCCGTCGATGGCGTTCCGTGGTCCGAAGGTGTGGCTGTGGCGGTGGCGCCGCAATCCGCTCAAACGCCGCGCCGACGTGGTGGAGGCCTGGGTCGTGCTCGGCATCTGGGTGCTCGGTGTCCTCGCCGGGGTGCTCGCCGGATGGACGGCGGCCCGGGGCGCGGAACAGGCCATGGCCCTGGAACCCCTCGCGCGGACGCCCACGGTCGCGCGGGTGACCGAGCGGGTGCCCGGCTCGTCCGCCGGGACCGGCGGGGCTCCCGGCACCGCCCTCCGGGTGTGGGGAAAGGTGCGCTGGACCACCCCGGACGGCACCGCGCGCAGCGGCTGGGCCCGGGTATGGCCCGGCAGCGCCGCCGGCACCCCGGTCACCGTGTGGACCGACTCCCGGGGCCGGCTGGTGACCGGACCGGCCACGCCCGCCCAGGCGCGCACGCGGGCCGTGATGTCCGGCGGCCTGGTGGGAGTGGGCGCCGCCGCCGTCCCCTTCGTCACCGGCCGCGCCCTGCGCGCCTGCCTGGAACGCCGTCGCCTGGACCAGTGGGACACCGAGTGGGCCCGCTTCGGCCCGCTGTGGAGCCGCAAGGCCTGGTGACCGCCCCCGGGGTGGCGTGCTGGTGCCTGGATACGCCCGGCACGGCCCTAACCCGGAAGTGACCGTTCCAGAATGGCGTCGACGTCCGCGTTGTCCGGCAGCGTGCCGAAGGAGTGGCCCCAGTCGCCGCCCAGCCGGGTTACGCAGAAGGCGTCGGCGACAGCGGACGGGGCGTGCCGCACGAGCAGGGAGGCCTGCAAGGTCAGGGCCATGAGCTCGACCAGGCGGCGGGCGCCGGCCGGAGACGCCTCGCCCAGACCCGCCCGGAGCCGGGTCACGGCAGCGTCCAGGCGGGCGTCGGCACCGCGGGCCAGGTCGAGTTCGGCGAACAGCGCCTCCGCGGTGCCGGGCTCCCGGCCGAGCGCCCGCAGGACGTCCAGGGTGTTGACGTTCCCCGAGCCCTCCCAGATCGACAGCAGCGGCGCCTCCCGGTAGTGCCGGGGCATCCCGGACTCCTCGACGTAGCCGTTGCCGCCCAGGCACTCCAGGGCCTCCGCCGTGAAGGCGGGCCCCCGCTTGGTGACCCAGAACTTGCCGACCGCGGTCGCGATCCTCCGGAACGCGGCCTCGTCACCCCCGCCGCCCGCGCGTACCGTCCGGTCGGCCGCACCGGCCAGCCGCAGCGTGAGCGTCGTCGCGGCCTCGGACTCCAGCGCCAGGTCGGCCAGCACGTTCCGCATCAGCGGCTGGTCGATGAGCAGCGCGCCGAAGGCGCCGCGGTGCCGCACGTGGTGGCCCGCCTCGACGAGTGTCTTGCGCATGAGCGCCGCCGACATCATCACGCAGTCCAGGCGCGTGCAGTTGACCATCTCGATGATCGTCTTGACGCCCCGCCCCTCGGGCCCGACCAGCCAGGCCACCGTCCCGTCGAACTCCGGCTCGGAGGAGGCGTTCGACCGGTTGCCCAGCTTGTCCTTGAGCCGCTGGATGCGGAAGGTGTTGCGGCTGCCGTCGGGCAGGACACGCGGCACCAGGAAGCAGGACAGCCCGCCCGGAGCCTGGGCGAGCACCAGGAAGACGTCGCACATGGGCGCCGAGGTGAACCATTTGTGCCCGCGCAGGGTGTACACCCCGGGCTCCGCGGTCGGCGTGGCCGTCGTGGTGTTCGTCCGTACGTCCGAGCCGCCCTGCTTCTCGGTCATCCCCATACCCGCCAGCAGGCCCTGCTTCTCGGCCGGCACCCGCAGCCCGGGCTCGTACACCCGGGCGGCCAGCAGCGGTTCGTACACCGCGGCCAGTTCCGGCTGGGCGCGCAGGGCGGGTACGGCGGCGTACGTCATCGACGTCGGGCAGCCGTGCCCGGCGTCCGTGTGCCCCCACACCAGGCCGCCTGCGCTGCGGGCCACGTGCGCGCCGGGCCGCTCGTCCGCCCAGGGGGCGCCGGCCAGGCCCTCGGCGACCGCCGTCCTCATCAGATGGTGCCAGGCGGGGTGGAACTCGACCTCGTCGATCCGGTTGCCGTAGCGGTCGTGGGTGCGCAGTTCCGGCTCGTGCCGGTTGGCCTGGTCGGCCCACTCCTGTGCCTGAACGCTCCCGGCCAGCGTCCCGAGCCGCCGTACGTCCTCCTCGGCCCAGCCCGCGCCCTCCCGGCGCAACCCCTCCAGCAGCGCCGCGTCGTCGGACGCGTCGTAGGGCGCCAGGGGAGGGGCCTGGTTGGTGACGGCGTGCGCGGCGTCCTGCCCGTGCGGCCCGGACCGCGGTTCGAGCGGCGCCTCTCCGTCCGGACGCACCGCCGGTCCCTGCCGCACCTGCCGTGCCCACTGTGCCTGTCGTTCCTGCTGCTCGTGCGCGAGTGTCGAGGCCATGGCATCCATGTTGCACTGTTGCTACGGCCGCAGCAACAGTGCAACATGCCGGGGTGTCCGTACAGTACGTGACCATGAACGCCTCCCAGGAGCCCGCCGGGGCCGGGCTGCGCCCGCTGTCCGCGCGATCGGTCGTCCTGAGCCTGCTGCTGGGCACGCACCCGCCCGAACTGCCGGTGAAGGACCTCGTAAGGGCGGTCGAACCCTTCGGGATCGGCGGATCCACCCTGCGCGCGGCCCTGAGCCGGATGGTGGCCGCCGGAGACCTGCGACGCTCCGACACCGTTTACGGCCTCAGCGACCGGCTGCTGGAGCGCCAGCGGCGCCAGGACGCGGCCGTGCACCCCGAGACGTGCCCCTGGGACGGGGAGTGGGAGATGGTCGTCGTGACGGCGACCGGCCGCGAGCCCGCCGAACGCGCCGAGCTGCGCGCCCGGTTGACGGCTCTCCGGCTCGCCGAACTCCGCGAGGGCGTCTGGCTGCGCCCCGCCAATCTGCGCCGCCCCTGGCCGGGCGGACTGTCCCCGGTGGTCCGGCGTTTCACCGCCCGGCCCGAAGAGCCCGCCGCCGACCTGGCCGCGCGCCTGTGGCCGGTCGACGACTGGGCGGCGACCGCCCGCACGCTGCTCGATCTTGTCGCGCGCACGGACCGGCCCGCCGACCGCTTCACCGCCCTCGCGGCCGTCGTACGGCACCTGCTGGCCGACCCCGTGCTGCCGGCACCCCTGCTGCCCGCGCACTGGCCGGGCCCGGCGCTGCGCACCGTGTACACCGACTGCCGGCGGGAGTTGACCGAGGAGATGCTCGGACGCGCGAGGCGGTGAGCGTAGGGCGGTCGCGCGCGGCGCCCTCGGGCAGGCCGTGCGCGACCGCGCGCTCACCGCGCTCACCGCGTCGGCATCACTTTTGACGTGCTCCCTGGCCTAAAGTCCAGGGATTCCGGCCTGGGTCGTCTGACCCTTCCGGGGGCTTCCTGCTTCAACGCGCTGTGCCGGGACTTTCGTCCTGGTCTTACCGGCGCTCCACGAGGCGTTTAGCGTCTCCGCCCGTCCGGCGGCGACGATTCGGCGTCCTTCGAAGAGGACGTTGCGGGCTGCGTTGTGGTCGCGGTCGTGCAGGGTGCCGCACTCGCCGCACGTCCACTGCCGGACGTGCAGGGGCTTGGGGCCGTCCCGGAAGCCGCAGGCCGAACAGACCTGAGAGGACGGGAAGGCGCGATCCACCTTGGCGAAGGTGCGGCCGTGCTTGACCGCCTTGTACTCCAGCATGCCGACGAACGCGGACCATCCCGCGTCGTGCACGGACTTGGCGAGCCGGGTACGGCCGAGACCGGACACCGCGAGGTCTTCCACGTACACCGCTTGGTTGTCGCGAATGATCTGCGTGGATGCCTTGTGGTGCCAGTCCCGGCGCCGGTCTGCGACCTTGGCGTGCTGGCGTGCGACCTTGATGCGGGCCTTGGCCCGGTTCTTCGATCCCTTGGTTTTGCGGGACAGGTCCCGCTGGAGGCGCTTGAGTTTCTTTTCCGCCCGGCGCAGGAAGCGGGGGCTGTCGATCTTCCGGCCGTCGGACAGGACGGCGAAGGCGGACAGACCGAGGTCAATACCGGACTCCGTCTCCAACTCGGGGAGGATGTCCGGCTCGGTGTCCACGACGAAGCTGAGGAAGTACCGGCCGCCGCTGTCTTTGGTGACGGTCAGGGACGTGGGCGCGGCCGGCAGCCGGCGAGACCATTTGACCTTGAGATGGCCGACCTTGGCCAGGTACACCGTGCCGTTCTCCTGGAGGGAGAAGGCGTTGGTGTTGAGGCGGATCGACTGCCGGGTGTCCTTCTTCGACTTGTACCGGGGCGGCCCCACCGTCCGGCCCCGCCGCCTACCCATGAGGCTGTCGAAGAAGTTCTTGTAGGCCGTGTCCAGGTCCCGCAGAGACTGCTGCAGGACGACCGCCGACACATCGGCTAGCCAGGCACGTTCCTCGGTACGCTTGGCCTGGGTGATGCGCAGCCGGGACAATTCCGCCGACTTCACATACGGCAGTCCCGCCGCGTGCGCTTCCTTCCGGTCACGCAGGCAGTCGTTCCACACCACGCGGGCACACCCGAACGCCCGGCCCAGCGCATGGCGCTGGGTGGCGTCCGGGTAGGCCCGGTAGTTGTAGCGGAGCTGCACAACCCAAGACGCTACTACGACTGGCCTCAGGGATGGGCCGAACGGCTACAGGCGTGGCAGGCATGTTGTCTCGGCGATGCATGTGCATTTGGTCTTTGTGACGAAATACCGGCGCGGGGTGTTCAACGACGAGATGCTGACGCACTGCGAATAGATCATGCGCAAGGTGTGCGAGGACTTCGAAGCGGAACTGAAGGAGTTCAACGGCGAACGTGATCACGTCCACCTGTTGGTGTACTACCCGCCCAAGGCCGCCGTCTCGAAACTGGTCAACAGTCTCAAGGGCGTCTCCGCTCGCCGGATACGGCTGGGGGTACCTCCCGGCCGAAGGCTGGGGGAGAGTTTACCGGCCGGATCAATTGCGCCATCATGCACGGACCCCTGTGGTCACCCTCGCATTTCTCCGCATCATGCGGCGGAGCACCGTTGACGATCGTCCGCCAGTACATCGAACAGCAAAAACGCCCGCTCCAAGGTGCATGTCAGAGCAGCCTTGAAATGCCTTCATCCCCGGCGTGAACGCCGGGGCCTTCTGCAAGGGTCCCGGTAAGTGATGTCGGACGTCGCGTACTTGCAGCTCGCCAGAACGGTGCCCCGGACTTCCCTGAGCGTCCCCGTTTTCCTCGTCTGTGCAGGTCAGCTGGTAGGGGGTGTCCGGGCCATCCTTCACGGGGTTTCACTGTTCTTCCGGACCCATCTGGGACCCATAAGGGCCCCGCTGGCCGGGTGTCCCGGCCCCAGCAGGGCGGGCCTCCAGCTCAGCGCCGGGGGCGAAAGCGCCTCCAGCGCACGGCCGTTGCGACGCAAAGAGGTCTTACCCCGCTGGGGGTCGGGCCTCCGGCCGTCTACGCGGCCACTCTTCCTGGGCCGCTGAGGACAGCCTAGCGGCTCTGGCGCTCGATCGCCTGAGTGCGTTGTGGCAAAGGGAGTCCCTGTTCGATGAGCAGGGGCTTCTTCGTGTGCGGGGCATGATCGCGGCGGGGTAGGGGCAGGCAGCGGACGGCTTGTTGTGGATCGAGGAGGGTGCGATGCCGTCGGTGCTGGGGTTGATGGAACAGCGTGAGGCGCGGGCGAGGCAGGATCTGGAGTCCTGGACGGAGGTTCTGGAGCAGGCTCAGGCGGAGGTGGATGCCGCACGGGAGCGTGTCGAGCGGGCCCGGGTGGGGCGTGAGGAGCTCGTGTCGGTGCTGGCGGAGGAGAGCACGGTGAATACGCCGGTTTCCGTGCTGTCTGGTGGTGA
>NZ_JBSGBZ010000048.1:0-59992 GCF_053601495.1 Streptomyces sp. NPDC004721 | reverse complement strand
ACCACACCACCACCCGCAACAGGACGCGCGGGCCCCCCCCCCCCGCTCCCACCCCACACAGACCACAAAACCCCACCCCCCCCCCCCCCCCGCCCCCCCCCCCCCCCCCCCCGGCCCCCCCCCCGCCCCTCTCGCACCCGAAAGGGCACCCGTGAACACGGCAGCCATCTACGTACAGCCCAACGGCCACATCGAGGACTTCTACATGGCCGACGACCCTCAGCGTCAGCAGGCGGACATTGCCGCCGAGCTGGACGGCCCGGTCACCGCCTGGCGGCTCGGCCGTCACCTGACCGTCCACGTCGGCGTGACCGGCCATCAGCGCCCCCGCAACGGCGTCGCGCTCAGCACCTGGCACGACCTCGCCGGCGGGCCCGGCCCGGACCTGCGCGGCCCCGTCATCGTCACCGGGGCGCCGCGCGGTGACGGCTTGCTGCAGCCGCTCCCGGCCGCCAGCGCCGAGCTCGTCGGGCACTGGGCGCGCCTGCAGCGCGCGGCGGCCGTCGTCGCCAGCGCCCCCGAGGTGTCGGTCGCCCAAGCCATCGGCAGCCGCGACGTGCAGTGCGACGCGTACGCCGTACGCCAGGACCGGGCAAGCGGGCGGTGGGCGTACGTCGTCCTCGACGGCATCGGCGACGAGGAAGAGGTGCGGGCCCACGTGTGCCGGTGGGCGCCCGCGCTGGCCCGCGAAGCCGCCCGCTCGGGCGACCCGGCCGAGGCGATCATCCGGATCCGCGAGCGGATCATCGCCCGGCTGCGGGGGCGTTGGGGCCACCTGGACCCGGGCGCGGTCGCGGTCGTCGCCGTCTACCACCCGGACGACCCGCTGCTGCGCGTGGCCTGGTCCGGCGACGCCCGCGCCTACCGGCTCTCCTACATCGCCGGTCTCGATCCGCTGACGAAGGACCACAACTTCGCGCAGGAGCTGCTGGACGCCGGCCGTACCCCCAAGAAGTGGGACCACAACTCGGTCACGGCCAACCTGGAGGACGGCGCGGTCGGCCACGCGCAGTGCGAGGTGGACATCTGCGCTCAGCTCATCCTCTGCTCGGACGGGGTGTACCACCCGCTGGAGGAGCACGAGCCGGGCCTGCTGGAGATGGCTGCCGAGCTGGCGCTGGACGCGAAGGACAGCGCGGCCGCGCTGGTCGCCGAGGCGCTGGCCATCGGCCGCAGGCGCGAGGAGGCCTGCGACAACGCGACCGCGCTCGTGGTGCGGTTCCCCCGGCCGGGCGCCTGAAAAAATCCCCCAGGCCGGAAATTTTCCCCCCACAATCGGGCACAAACGGGCATGTGTTGTAGAATGAGAGGACGGCGGGGGGCTCCTAGGGTCTCCTCCGGACCGCACCCGACCTCCTGGAGGAGAGCAACGTGACCAGCACTTCGACCCTCATGCCCCTTCCCCCCTACCCCGGCCTGGACGTCGTGGACGTCGTCGACCGCCACGACGTCACCGGCGCCGACGTCCGCGACGCCGCCGACCTCGTCAACAAGGCCCTCGCCAAGGCCTTCGAGGCCGGTGACGACTTCCTCCCCAAGGATCGCGAGCACGGCCTCACCCGCGAGCAGTTCACGCAGGTCGTCTGCCACTGCTTCTACAGCACGCTCTTCGAGACCGCGCTCGTCACCAAGAGCCTGTGGCTCGTGGCGAGCGACATGCACGTCTACATCGGCCAGATCAGCCGCTGACACCCCCAGGCCGGGCGGCGGGACACCCCGCCGCCCGGCCCTCGAATGTGCCACACCACTCGACTGCAAGAACCTCTTGGAGATCCGCATGACCGCCACCGACCCCAGCCGCAGCTGGTTCGTCGTCTTCACCGAACAACCGCACGCGATGCGCATCCTCGCCGTCCACGCCGCCCCCGACGACCCCGATGCCCACGCCGAGCTGTGCAGCAACCTGTGGGTGGACTGCCTGTCCTTCTACACGGTCCAGGCGGCCACCAGCGCCGCGGCCCGCCGCACCGCCCGGCAGCACTACGACGTCGAACGCATCCGCGCCGTCCGCGCCCGCCGGCGCACCTGCCAAGCCCAGCGCCGCCCGGGCCCCATTGCCCGCCTGCACGGCCCCCAGGCCGTCGCCCTGTCCTCGCCGGACCTGGACCTGAACGCCCAGGCCGTCCGCTACGCCGACCGCATGGCGACGGCCGCGCTGCGCTCCGGGTTCCAGCACCGGGCCTGGCCGCTGCGCGAGCTGACGTTCGCGCAGTACCTCGACCGGCTGCCGCTGGGCGCCGCCTCGATCCTCTACCGCTACAGCGCCCTGATCGTCATGGGCCGCACCACCGAGGCCGTGGCGCTGCTCGTCAACGCGCTCGCCGCCTCCACCTCCGACCTCTGACCCCACCCCAACCACGGGCCGGGCCCCGCACCGCGGGCGCCCGGCCCCTCGCACACCACGAAGGAGAAACACCGTGTCCGACACGGACGCCCGCCTGACCCACATGAGGGTCTGCATCGACGACACGCTCGGCCCCTACGACGCCCAGGTCGACACCACCTTCCGGTGGAACGGCTGGCTGGTCCCCGCGTTCACCCTCGACACCGTCCGCCAGATCGCCGCCCGCACGCAGGAGATGGCCGACGAGTACGGCTACGACTGCATCGACACGATCCACGTCATCGAGGGCCGCCTGGACAGCCGGGACACCGTCCACATCCTCGACAGCGACCTGAAGCGCGACACGGACGACGAGCACGAGGACCGCGAACCGCTCGGGCTCGCCGTCCGCGTCAACTGGCGGGACCTGGACCAGGGAGCCGAGCAGGCCACCACGATCGCCATCGCCACCCGGGCCGCCCGCAAGGCAGCACGCCGGCGCAAGCCCAGCGGCAAGGGCACGCTCCTCACGGTCGTCCTCCACATCAGCTGGCAGTGGCTGAACGAAAGCGACACGGGCGCCGACGTCATCGAGCCCAACCGCGACGGCCTGTACGGCATCGGCGCTTGCGCGTGGACCTGGCACGAAGCCGACCCCGACACCGCCGAATAGCCCAGGAAGGAACCACCGTGGACCAGCAGAACCTCCTGCGCTCCCTCGTCCCCGACTGGCCCCAGCTGCCGTCGGCCGACCAGTGCATCCCCGACGACCGGCCCGCCCCCGAACAGTGGCCGCCGCTCACCCTCACCTGGCGGGACATCCCGCCGACCGTCCTGCCCGACGACAGCTTCAACCGCTACCGCACCGACAGCCTCCTCCAGGTCACCGGAGCCTTCGAGCCGGCCGCCACCGTCAGCTGGGGCAACGTCCCCGGCGCCCGCTACGGCCACGGCTGGATCTGGCGCTGCCGGATCTACGTGGTCGGCGCCACGTGCGACTCGGCGGCCTCCATGTCCTTCACCTGCACCCGGTTCAGCCGCTCCACCACCCGCGACGGCGCCCGGGACGCCGCCCGCGACCACATCACCCGCGAGCACCCCGACGCCGCGGTGCCCTACCTCAGCCGCCACCACCGCGCGGCCACCCGCTGGAGCTGACCCGCACACCGAAAGGAACGCCATGCCCGAACAGAAGTGGCTCGACGACGCCGAAGCCGCCTACGAGCGCCGCCAGAAGGCAGACGCCACCCGCAAGGCCCTGGCCGCCTTCGACCACGCCGAGAACATCAACGGCGCGCTCGGCAAGCTCGGCATCATCCCGATAATCCCCGCCGCCGCCCCGGACGGCTGCACGGCCCTCACCCCGGCCCTCCTCGTCGAGGCCAACCCCGAAGAGGAGCTGTACGGCGTCCACGCCAGCTGGGACAAGGACGAGCGCAAGGTCCGCCTCCTGCTCGACCACTACTGGGACGAGTACCCCGGGCTGCGCCCCGGCCGCCTGCTCACCACCGTGGACGACGTGGTTCTCGCCCGCCGCGAAGGCCCGGCCGCCAAGCCGGAACCCAAGCGCACCGGTCCGGAGACGTGGGATCTCCGGAAGATCGCCGAAGACGCCGCCAGGACCATCCCCAGCGACGTCACCTCACACGACGCCAGCGAGATCACCCAGCTGCTCAGCGGCCTGGCCGCAGCAGTCCTCTGCCTCGCCGACACCGTGTCCGGCACCTGCGGCCGTCCCTGACCTCACCCCCTGTTCGGCGCCCCGCCGCCCCGGCCGACCCCGGCCCGGGCGGCGGGGCGCCGTCGTACCCGCACTCGAAGGAGCAACCCATGGATCAGCTCGACCTGTTCGCCGAGGAGACCCCGGTCCCGGCGACGTTCGCCGCCCGCCCCAAGCCGGCCCGCCCGCTCACCGCCCCGCCGGCGCCTCGCCCGGCGCCCGCCCCCCGCCCGGCCGCGCAGCTCGCCATCCAGCCGACGACCGCGCCCGCGCCCCGCCCCGTCGTCGCCGCCGACGCCGAGCCCGGCGGCCTGTTCGCCGACCCCCGCCCCGAACCGCCGTCCATCCAGGCACCGATCCCCGCGCCGCGCCGCATCACGCCGCTGCTGATCGGCAACCCGCGCAATGCCGGGCAGCGCCTGGGCGAAGCCGTCGCCGAGACCTGGCACGCCTCCAACTGGGGCGGCTACCGCATGGACATCCCCGTCAGCATCGTCGGCGGCCTGGCCCTGTTCCCCATCAAGGGCCACACCGAGGACGTCGCCCGCATCATCAGCAACTGCTCCGACTGGGAGATGCTGCAGGGCTACCGCGAGATCTACGCCCACACCTGGTCCCACCGCCCCGACCTGGGCGCCCGCATGGCCCCGCTGATGGGCTGGCTCACCGAGCAGGGCGTGGAGGAGAAGGCGTACGCGGTGCGCCGGGTCACCGAGACGGCGCTGCGCTACGGCATCCTGCAGCTGACCGGCGACCCCGACCCCTACAACCGCTCCGACACCGACGTGATGTCGTGGACGATCACCTCGCTGCGCTCGCACGGCGCAAAGCAGGGCCTCGGCGAGTACCACACGCCGCCGGAGCTGTGCGACATGATGGCCCGGATGCTCGTCGGCGACGAGCCGCCCGAGAAGGGCCAGCGGTTCCACGAGCCCGCCGGCGGAACGGGCGGCATGTTCCGCTCCCTCGCCCAGCGTCTGCGCGAACTGCAGGCGGACCCCGCCGACTACGTGTGGGCGCTGAACGAGCTTGAGCCGCTCGCGGCGGCCGGCGCGGCCGTCAACGCGATCGTGTGGGGCCTGGGCCCGAACGTCGTCATCGCCTGCGGCGACACCCTCGCCCAGGGCGATCTGTACGAGCAGGCCGTGCGGGAGCGCGAGGCCCTGTTCAACGAGCGCGACGAGATCGTGGGCCGCCTGGCGGTGGCGGAGGCGGCGCAGCAGGCGATGAGGCTCGCGGACCGGCTCATCGGCAAACAAGCCGTCTGACCTGCGATTTTTCTCCCGAAAATTCTTGCCCCTACCCCTAATGGCAGTAAAATAAGAGCAACAAGGGAGGGGAAACGGTCCCTCCCCCCACCGACCACGGGAGAACCGATGCAGCACGAGCCCGGCACCGCCCGCCAGTGGGCCGACCGCGCCCGCCAGGCCGCCGCCCACGCCAGCGACCCCATCCAGCAGCAGGCGCTGCGCACGGTGGCCGCCGAGCTGGACCGCGCCGACGCCGCCCTCCGCGCCGCCTACGGCTACGCCGAGGAGTCGGGCGTCGCCGGGCTGACCCAGGCGACCCGCGCCCTCCAGCACACCACCGCCTGACCCACGCCGCCCCCGCCCCCGCCAGGGGCGGGGCCAGCCCGCGTGACCCATACCGGCCCCGCCCCCACCAGGGGGCGGGGCCTTCGCACAGCACCACCGACCTCGTGGAGAACCGAATGCAGCTCGCAGCCCCCATCCTCGACATTCAGCTCGACCACACCGAACTCGGAGCCTCCGCCCGCAGGTGGGCCACCCGCGCCCGCGCCCTCGTCAACCGCGCCGCCTGCGAGGACCAGGAGAGCGCCCTCACCGTCACCGCCGTCCAGTTCGCCTCCGCCGCCACATTCCTCGACCGCGGCGACACCACCAAGGCCCGAGACGCCCTGCGCGCCGCCCGCAGCTACGCCGCCAGCGAGGAGGCCATGGCCGACCAGCTCGCCAACGCCGCCAGCACCCTCCTGGCCGCCCTCCCGGCCTAACCCTCAGCCGGCCCCGCCCCACCAGGGCGGGGCCTTCGCACAGCACCACCGACCCCTTGGAGAACCCAGTGCAACTCGCACCCTCAGCCCTGCACGAAACCGCCGAAACCCTCGGGGGCCACCTCGGCTGGACATTCAACGAACTCGTCATCGACGACATCGTGAACCTCGACGGCCCCCACGACCGCCAGATCGGCATGCGCCTGATCGGCGACGGCAGCACCATCCAGCTGTGGGCCACCGGCGGCACCCAGCCCGCCGACCACGAGCCCGCCGAGGGCATCGCCCCCCTGCCGCACGGCCGCCGCTGGCACACCTGGGTCCACATCGGCGCTCTCGAACCCGACAAGGACCCCGGCGTCGTCCTCTACAACGCCATCAGCGACCGCCTGCTGCCCGTCTTCGACACCAAGCCCCTCTACGTCGGCCACCGGCCCTGGGAAGAGGCCTTCGACAGCGCACTGTCCGAGGTGATCGCCGAGTCGACGCCAGAGGCAGGCACCTCCCTGCGCGACAGCGGCCCGCAAGCGCACACCCAGCCGCAGAACACCGGTGAGGACACGGAACCTATGGCCGAGCCCGAGCCCGCGCCCGAGGCCGCGCCGGAACCCGAGCAGCAGGCCCCGGCCGAGCCCACCGCCAAGGTCATCCCGATGCGGGCCCGCCGCGCCAAGCCAGCCGCCGACGCTGAGCCCAAGCGCCCGGCCCGCAAGCGCGCCCCCGCCAAGCCCGCCGCCGACACCCCGACCGCCGACGCCGCCGCCGAGGCCAAGCCGCGCCCCACCCGCAAGCGCGCCGCCAAGCCCGCCACCGCGGCCGCCGACGTCAAGGCCAAGCGCCCGGCCCGCAAGCGCGCCCCCGCCAAGCCGGCCACCGACAAGCCCACCTCCTGACCCCACCCCTACACCGGGCCGCCCACCCCACCAGGTGGGCGGCCCGACCCGCACCCAGCAAGGCGCACCACCCCATGGGACAGGCACAACCGGCCCTAACCGGCGAACCACCGCCGACGAGGACGCCTGGGGCCACTACGGCTTCACCGGCACACAGGCATGTGGATCTCACGTACCACGGGCCGGTGGGCGGTGCTCCTGACTAACAAGCTCTACTACACCCGCGACCGCGGGCCGCTGACCGATCCGCATCGCCTTCCGCGAACTCGCCTTCAGGTAGGGAACTGGGTGGTGGGTCGGGTTCTCGCTCAGACCCCGACCCGCGAAGCCCCCTCCAGCTACAGGTGCGGCCTGCATGGTCGTACCAGCAGACGGGCGCCTCGCAAGCAACTACTATTCCCGGCATTCGGGCTACGTCTGGGGGGCAGAGTGAGTCTGTGGGATGCTCGCGTCGCTGAAGCGGGATTCAATCCCTGGCAGGAAGCTCGCGAGAGGAGGTGAATCATGAGTTTCCCCGTAGACCTCACAGCAGCCCTCAGCGGCGCCTCGGTCGCACAGCTACACAGCTGGCGACGTACCCACTTGCTGGAACCGGAAGTTCAGGAGAACCCGGTTCGCTACTCATTCCGGGACGTGGTGGCGCTGCGCACGTTCGTATATCTGCGCAGCAAGCTGCCTCTGCAGCGCATCAGGAAGGCGATGGATCAGCTGCGCAAGTGGGACCTGACCGAGCATCCGGCTGCCTACAAGCTCGTCACTGAAGGGGATTCAGTCTTCCTCGTGCAGGAGGAACGGGCCATCGACCTTGTCCGCCGACCCGGTCAAGAGGTGATCTACAGTCTGGCCAACGTCTTCGCACCCTTCGAAAACATGCAAGGGCGGACCGTCGCAGACTTCCGCCGCCCCCGGCCACATCTGGAGGTCAAGGAGAACCGGCTCGGGGGATGGCCGACCATCCAAGGGACACGAGTACCGTACGACGCTGTCGCGAAATTGGTCGCCGGAGGCGTCGCACCTGCCGAAGTGCATCGTTTCTACCCGACCGTAGAGGTGTCCGGAGCGGCAGACGCGGCAGACTTCCACCAGGAGGTCGTGCAGATCGGCGGTCGCGCTGCATGAGGTTTTTCCTGGACGAGAACGAGACGCCGGCGATCCTGCCTCCTCTGAGCACGGTCTTCTTCCATCACGAGTTCCGCACTGCCCACGACGAGGGGCTGTCCGGGGTGATGGACACGGAACTCATACACGCAGTCAGTGACCGCGGCTTCGACGCGATCATGACGCAGGATCGCAACCAGCTGTCGAACCGGGATGAGCGCGATGCGCTCATAGAGACCAGTCTCCACTGGATCGGCCATCGTCAACCGGATGCCGACGGATTGCTGTACATCGTGAACTCCACGGCTGCCTACCTTGCGGCCATGCCGCACATCCTGGACGAGATGAGCAACGTCACGGGCGCCCACGCCTTCCACGTGCGCAACCTACCCCTGCTGAAGGGGCAGCGCGTCACAGTCAGCCGCCTCAAGACTTGATGCCTCAGGCGCCCTGTCGTCGGGGAAAGCCGCCCACGCTGCAGGCTGCGGCGGTGACCTCTGAGGCCCAACGGACGCCCCTACCCGCACCTCGCCGTCCCGCGCGAGATCGCTGTCCCCGATGCCGAACGCTGCGGCTCCTACCGCGACTCCTTCGGCCTCTGCACCGGCTGCAGCCTCAGAGGCCGCGTCCAACGGATACTGCCTCGTTACCAGCGGTCGTTGACCTCCCACCACCCCGGCGTCGATTTCCGCAGCGGCCCCGGCGGCGTATGCGCAATCATCGGCGCCTTCGCCTTCTCCCCGGTGGCTGGACGCAACCACGGCTCAGGCGTCTTTGCCTCCAACGCTTTGCGTGCCGCAGCGCCTCGGAGCTGCGGCACATACCGCTTCTGCTTCGGCTCGTGGGGCCCGTTCATCGCCTGATGGCACGGGCGACAGAAGAACCCTTCCGCGTATGGCTTCGACCGTGCCGAGTTGTTGCACCCGCTGCGCTTACACTTGATCAACGACTTTCCCCCGTTGTCGCCCACCGCTCCTCGCTCTCCCTCGTTGCTCATGCCCCACGCCGCATCGCGGATGATGCCTGAACCCTCCGTATCTCATGACCGGTTACCTTGCGGCTGGCGTCTCAGCTTGGGCTCCAGAGCACAATCAGGCCGCCCGGTATACGCGTTGGCCGACCTATCCCTTACCGAGGACACAACCCGTAACCGCGCCCCGCGCCTGGTCGGCATCGACGCCCGGTAACCCCCGCTGCCAGTACTCGCCGGCCTCAGCTCTACTTACTGCCCGAGCTGCCAGACGAAGGCACCCTGACCGTTCTGGATGGTGACCTTCGCGATGGCAGAACTGCCGTCTGGGGCCTGGACCACGCACTGGAAGCTCTCGCCGGTCCGGACGGTCACGGACGACGGGCACTGGACTGTGACCGCGGTTCCCAGCTGGTTCTGTATGCCCTGCTCGATCTGTCTTTCAACGACGCCAGTATCGATGGCAACCCCAATGGTGTTCTCGATGATCCCTGAGCCACCGAGGGATGCCAGGAACGTCACGCACCACACGATCGGGATCGCATAGTTCTGGCCGAGCCGCGCCTGCCGGAGGAACAGATACACGGGAACAAGCAGGGCAGCCAGTGCGGCGGGCAGCTCCTGCCCGGCCGCGCGCACACGACGGTGATCGGCTAGCGAGAGTCCGACGTTGAGACCAATGGCAGCGAGGAAGACTGGTACAGCCGAGAACCCAGCTCCCGTCGCCGCCAAGAGACCGTCAATCAGAACGAGAAGCAGTGGCGCGAAGGCCAAGGTCCAGGCGAAGGAGTTGTCTACGGGCACAGGCTGGGACGGCTGGCCCATGACGTGCGGAGCGTACGGCGGCGGAGGAGGGTACTGAGGTCCTGCCTGCCCCGCGGTGGGGCCGTGCGATGCGGCTTCTTCGAAGCCCTCAGACGGGCTGCTGACCTGGTGGGTCACTTTCTCTCCCTGGAAAAGTCCGGGACCTTCTGAAGATCCCGAGCGGTGGATGCAGTAACCGGGACGACAACCCGAACCATGGGTGGCTCATGGCTGTGGAGGCTTGGCCGCCGACGCGGTGACGTTGGTTCAGCTCGTCCGGACGGTCGGGTACCGGAGCCAGCAGCCCCCGACTCGTCATGACTGAGGGCAGTTCCACAAGGGAGCTGGGTCCGCTGCACGCGGCACCACGGCGCAGGCAGCGATGCGCGACCGCGGCGCTTGACCTGCAGACCGGCACCAAGCGCCGCCAGCCATGGCGCGTCTCACCGCGTGTCCAAGTGAAGGTCACCCCCCGTGCCGCCGGGGAGCAGGGACGTCAGTTCGTCTCTGCCACGTCCGTGACCTTGCCCGTGATCTTGGTGCGGGAACTCGCGGTGGACAACGATGAGGGGTAGTACTCCATCGACGTCCCGTCGGTCAGGCTGATCGTCTCGATGACCGGCCCGCTCTCGTCACCATTGATCTGGTACGTGATCTCATACGACTTGTCCGGGTCGATGGGCAAGATGCCCCCGTAAGACAGATCCGGCTCCACGTCCACGTTGCACCCGGCCGAGCCGAAGCAGTGCTTCCGCTTGATCTTGAATTTCATCGTGAAGTCGGAGGGTCTCGGGTCGGCGTACGCCGGGCTCTCCGTGGTCGGGTCCGACACCGGCTCCGCAGAGATGCTTGACGCCGAGGCGGACGGGGACGGGGCAGCGGCATGCGGGGCGGCGGTACAGGCGGTACCAAGGGGGAAGGCGGCCAGGGCTATAGCGGCGAGCAGCTTACGAGTGGTCACGTGCGATCCTCTCCAGGTGTGCGGCGTATGCCGGACGTATTCGTTTTGGTGGTAGAGGTTTCCGATGCGCCTGTGATCCCAGCCGCGCATCACCCCCGCGTAGGCGAAAGCGCGCCAGCGCCGTGGGGGCGGCGACGGTGGCGAATCCGTCGAAGGGAACCAGACCGTGCAGGACACCGACTCGCCACTGCTGGGCAAGTTACGCAAAGGTGTCGGTACTCCAAGTGCCGCGCACTCAGCGCAGACTGAGCCTGGCGAGGAAGTCGGCGGCCTCATAGACAGGAACGGCGCCCAACGCGCCCACGTCGGTGACCTGCAGATCGGCGCAGAGCGCCGCCGGTCAGGGCGCGGGGTCGGCCTTGGCGGTGTCGTTGACGTTGGTCAAGCAGGCCTTCATGAAGTCGTCGCGGTGGACGGTACCGCCGTTGGACTCCTGGGAGATCTGGGCGTACTCCTGCGAGCATGTGCTGTCGCTCGCGGTGTAGGTCATGCTGCCGTCGTCGACGTACACGCCCCCCGATATCACGCCGGACGCGTAGGCGCCGAGAAGTGTTGCGCGGCCAAAGACAGGCTTGTCCACAGTCTTGGTGACCGTATGGGTGACGACCTTGGGCGGCCGAGACTCGGCCTGATGGGCGCGGTGGTCGGCAGCAGCCGCCTGACGGCGGGCGGCGGCGAGCGCAGAGTGGGTACTGACGTGGTCCACCGTGGCCGCGGTGACGGACAGGGCTGTCAACCCGCAGGCGGCAATGGCAATGACGTTGGCTCGGTTCACGGTTGTCCTTCAGGAAGGAATCGGAGGGTGAAAACCACGCAACAGGTCGTGGCCGGGGGCGGCGCGGAGGCGGCGGAGCATCGCCTCGCCGCCGCACTCGAAGGTGTACTGACCCGCTCGGGCAGCCACTCAGCCGGCGTTGGTGTCGGTCCACTTGCCGCTGAAGAACGAACTGCCGCCGCGCCACCGTCACCTCCCTGAGTCGGAAGGTACGGATTTCAGACGGTGCCGGATCTTGGGGGCTGCAATTCGCCCGGACACGACTAAGCCCTGCTCGCGGCTGTGCGTGGCGCGGCCTCGTCAGCGCGGGCTGGTCAGTATGCGCCGCTGTCCCGTAGCTCACTCACGACCTGCTCCCGCAGCTCCGGGCAGTACACCTTCACGCCCATCAACAGCAGTTCGTTCGCCTCTTCTTTCTGCGTGCCCCAGTCCGGTCCGTACGGGTACAGACCGCCCTCGTCGAACATCCACTTCACGCTGTGCCCCGCGCCCAGAGCGTCGCACCACTCCTGTGGAAAGTCGATGAGGTCACCGTCGGATGGCTGTCGCTCGGCCCAGCTGCGCCACGACGCAAGGTGCACGGCGTCGAGGAACTTGACTTCCTTGCTGACACTCGGCGACGCCTTCGGCTTGGCAGGCGTCGTGTCGTCGCTGGTACTGCCACAGGCAGCAAGCGAAGCGAGCACGGCAGCGGCGAGTAGCACGGTATTGGTGATGCGGCGCATCGTGTCCCCCATGGTGTGTGAAATCAGCACGCTGCGTGCACGGTTGAGCGAGCCAAGGACCACCGTCACGGGTCGACGGGGGACTTGGTCGAAGAGATCAGTAGTTGGCGTTGGCGATGAGGTCGCCATCCTGGCCGTAGACGCTGACGAGCCCGTTCTTGGACTCGTAGCAGGACGTGAACGCGGAGGCGATGAGCTTCGCGTCACCCTGGTTGTCGCTCATAAGCCCGCCAGTGAAGTCGGTGTAGACCTCAGCCGAGTCCAGGATGTCGTTCCGCTTGTCCGCGCCGGTTACCTTCGTCACGTGCTGGACGGCCTTCTTTTCCGTGGCCGTACCGGACTTGGCGACGCAGGCCTTGAACTGCTCCGCCTGCGTCTTCGTCTTCTGCGCGGGCGTCGCCTCGGCCTTGTCGGACGCCGGCGTGCGGCCGGCGGCGACGGCCTTGTCCTTGGCGCCGGTGTCGGTGGAGTCGCCGTTTCCGCCGCCGGCCGCGGCGGCAATGCCGATCAGAACGAAGAGGGCGACGACGCCGAGGCAGCCGAATCCGATGATCTTCCCTGCCTTCGACTTCTTCGGCGGCTGCGGCTGGAACGGCGGAGTGCCGTAGCCCTGCTGCTGCGGGCCGCCCCAACCGGGCTGGGGCTGCTGCGGGTACTGCTGCTGGCTCATGGTCCCCCCAGGGGATGTAGATGCACCTTGCGGGTGCGTGTGACTTGTGAAGCTGGAATGTGTGTCAGGCGGCCCAGGCGGCAAGGGCGCCTGTAGCCCACAGCGGGACCAGGCGCGGGAGTTCGGTGCGCGGGACGGTGCCGCGCACGCACCGCAGACCGAGCTTGGCGAGGGAGTCGGCCGCCTCGTTGAGTGGGTGACCGGCGTGGGCCTTCTCGTGGACGAAGGTCAAGTGAGGGGTGTACTCGGCGAGCAACTGCAACTTGACCAGGCTGGGCTGGCGGCCCTGGGAACGCAGGTGGGTGTCGTAGCCCTCGGGCATGCCCGCTCCGCCCTGCTGCCAGCTGTGCAGGTGCCGCAGCGCCTGCAGGTTGTCCACGCGGACCTCGATGGGCTGGCCGGGGTGCGTGCGGAGAACCGCCTTAAGACCCCAGTACACGGCCCGCAGCTCGGTGACGACCACGCGGGAGCGAGGGTGCACGAGGTACTTCGGGTAGAGGTGAGCGCGCAGACCGGTGTGGCCGGTGGTGGCGAGGTAGCCGGAGGCCACCCGGTCCGGGCCGACCGAGGCGTCCGTGGCCAGCACGATCGGCCCGGTGACGGCCTTGACCTTGTCGTTCACGAGCACCTGGCGACGAGTGGACGTCGTGGGGCGCGGTGCGTGGGCGAGGGGAGAACGACGACCCATGGCAGTTGTTGCCTCCTTGTCTTCGCGACGGAGCAGCGGGAGAGAGGGCGGGCGTGCGTGACGCCCACTGGGTGGGGCATGTGGGTCAGGCGCCGGCGATGTTCGGCGGGTGGACCTGGCCGTAGACGGTGAGGAACAGCTCCAGGTCGGCGCGCTCGTCGGGTGCGGCGTGACCGGAGGCGAGGCGGGCGTGGGCGTCGCAGTGGGCGCGACGCAGGTAGCCGCTGCGCTCCAGGTGACGCCACAGGAGGCGGAATACCTGCTGGTGGTCGTAGAGGGTGGTCTCGTAGGACGTGCCGGTGATGTGGCGGGCCTGGACCAGCAGGGCCCGGAAGTTCTCCCCGGCGTCGCACTTCAGCAACTGCGCCAGGTGGCGGCGGTACACGGTCAGTTCGGGCTCGCCCGTCTCGGTCAAGCAGGTCTCTCCACTCGTGAGGCTTCGTTTGCTGTCCCGGGGCAGGCCGAAGCGGCCGAAAAACGGCCCCGGGGGCGCTTCCGCCGACCCACCGCCAACCGGGAGCGTCTACAGATAAGCATCACAGTGAAAGCACTGTCAAACCTGTTCACGGACTTAGCCGATGGTGTAGGGTGGTCGCCATCCCCGATGAGAGGTGAGAACAGGTCATGGCCCAGCCGTCAGCCCAGGTGACAGCCGCGGAGATCTCCCGCATCGCGGGAGTCACGCGTGCCACCGTCAGCAACTGGCGCCGCCGGCACGAGGACTTCCCAGCACCAGCCGGCGGCACCGAGACCAGCCCGCTCTACGACCTGGAAACCGTGCGCGCCTGGCTGCGCTCCCGCGGTCAGACCTCCGCCGCCGCCCCCGCCGAGGAGCTCCGCACCCTGCTGCGACTGCGCCCCGCGGGCGCTGACCCAGGCGTACCGCTGCTCCCCCTGGTCCTTGCCACCTCCCGCCGCTCCCCGCACGAGCTGACCACGCTCACTGACCTGCCGGACGCTGAGCTCGCCGCACGCGCGGACGCCGCCGTCGCCGAGCTCGCCGACAAAGTTCCGCAGACCGATGCGACCACCTTCACGGCAGCCGACGCAGGCATCGTGCGCGCACTCATCCACTGCGTACGGGAGGAAGGCGCCCAGGCCGCCCTCGACGTACTCGCCGAGCGTGAACTCGAAGACAGCGCCTCCACCGGCACCTACCAAACCCCCGATCGTCTGGCCGACCTCATGGCACGCCTGCTGCCCGCAGACACGACCCGGATCCTGGACCCGGCATGCGGCAGCGGCACCCTCCTGGCCGCCGCCGCACGCCACGGCACCCGCGAGCTGTACGGCCAAGACGCCCTGCCGGTCCAAGCCCAACGCAGCGCAGTACGCCTACTGCTAGCCACGCCCGACACGGCGGTGGCCGTACAGGCCGGCGACAGCCTGCGCCACGACGCCTTCCCACAGCCCCCAATGGATGCGGTGCTGTGCAACCCGCCCTACGGCGACCGCGACTGGGGCCACGACGAACTCGCCTACGACCCCCGCTGGGCCTACGGCGTCCCACCACGCATGGAATCCGAACTCGCATGGATCCAGCACTCCCTGGCCCATCTGCGCCCCGGCGGTTACGCGGTGCTGCTGCTGCCCCCCGCCACCGCCGCCCGCACCTCGGGCCGTCGTGTGCGTGCCGAATTGGTGCGCAACGGCGCCCTGCGCGCCGTCGTGGCCCTGCCGTCCGGTGCGGCCGCGCCCCTGCACATCGGACTCCAGCTGTGGATCCTGCAGACTCCCAAGCCGGACGGTTCAGACCGCGCCTCGGTGCTGTTCGTGGACGCTGGCAGCGAGCGGCAACAGGACAGGCCACGCAACCGGGCCGAAAGCACGCTCGGCTCACCGGGAACGCGCCGACGCCGCGACGCCCTCGACTGGGACGAGCTGACCGACACCGTGCTGGACCACTGGACGGTCTTCCGCGCCGACCCGGACTCCTTCTCCGACGAGCCTGGCATCGCCCGGGCCGTCCCCGTGCTGGACCTCCTTGACGAGGTCGTCGACCTCACCCCGGCCCGCCAGGTCCGGGCCCTGCCCGCCGACGTCGACCCAGCCCTGGTGGCACGGCAAGCCGGTGACCACCGCAAGCAGTTGACCGAGCACTCCAGCCTCCTTGCCGAGGCCGCTCAGGGCACGTGGCAGCCCACCGGCGGCTCCCCACGGCAGTGGCGCACGGCCACCGTCTCCGACCTCGCCCGCGGTGGCGCCCTGGAGATCCTGCGGGCAGCGACCGAAACCCGGGAGAAGACCGAGGGCGCGCAATGGAGGGCCGAGAACGCCGGACGGCGGGTTCTCTACGGCACCGACATCGCGGACGGCGTACCCGCCTCCGACACGTTCCTCGACAGCATGCCCTTGAAGTCGTCACCGGCTATCGCCGAAGGGGACATTCTGGTACGCGCGTTCACAGGGGAAGGCGGGAGCATGGCCCGACTGGCCGACGAGCAGGACATCGGCGTGCTGCTCGGCCATGACCTGTACCTTCTGCGCCCCGACCCGACGCGATTGGACCCCTGGTTTCTTGCGGGCTTCGTCGGCGCGCACGACAACATCACCGGGGCATCCACGGGCAGCACCACCGTCCACCTCCAGCCCGGCCGGCTACGCGTACCGCTCCTGCCACTGCAGGAGCAGCGCCGCTACGGCGAGGCCTTCCGCCGCGTCCGCGAACTACGCACCGCCGCCCGACAGGCCACCGAACTGGCCCGCGAGTATGCGGACCTCCTGACCACCGGCCTGACGGCGGGCGCGCTGCTCCCACCCGAGACGGCATCGACCTGACGGACTGGCACACTTCTTCACTCATCCACCACACTCGGCCGTACCGGCCCTCTCGCCCGGCGGAACGGCTCGAAAGAAACTCGGGGAACCTTGAACAGCAGCAAGCACACGGAGTTGGCGAACCACGCCTGGTCCGTCGCCGACCTCCTGCGCGGCGACTACAAGCAGTCCGACTACGGCAAGGTGATCCTTCCGTTCACCGTGCTGCGGCGCCTGGAATGCGTCCTGGAGCCCACACGGGACAAGGTCGCCGAGACGGTGGCCCGCTTCGCCGGCCAGGACATCGACACCGACCGCTTCCTGCGGAAGGCCTCCGGCCACTCCTTCTACAACCAGAGCGACCTCACGCTGCGGAAGATCGCGGCCGACCCGCAGAACGCGGCGAAGAACCTGCAGATCTACGTCGGCGCCTTCTCCGACAACGCCCGCGAGGTCCTCGACAAGTACGAGTTCAACCAGCAGGTCAGAAAGCTCGACAGCGCGAACCTGCTCTACCAGGTCATCGGCAAGTTCACCGACCTCGACCTGCACCCCGCTGTCGTGCCCAACCACAACATGGGCTACATCTTCGAGGAGCTGATCCGCCGCTTCGCCGAGCAGTCGAACGAGACCGCGGGTGAGCACTTCACCCCGCGCGAGGTCATCAAACTGATGGTCAACCTGCTGGTGGCACCCGACGCGGACGCCCTCAGCCTGCCGGGTATCGTCCGCACCGTGATGGACCCGGCCTGCGGCACAGGCGGCATGCTCAGCGCCGCCGACGACCGCATCAAGGCCCTCAACCCGGACGCGACAGTCGAGGTGTACGGGCAGGAACTCAACCCCGAGTCATGGGCGATCTGCCGCTCCGACCTCATGATCAAGGGCCAGGCCCCGGAGAACATCCGCTTCGGTAACTCCTTCTCCGACGACGGCCACGCCCGCCGCAAGTTCGACTACATCCTCGCCAACCCGCCGTTCGGCGTGGAGTGGAAGAAGGTCAAGGAGGAGGTCGAGTACGAGCACAAGTCGCTCGGCGACGCCGGCCGCTTCGGCGCGGGCCTGCCGCGCATCAACGACGGCTCGCTGCTCTTCCTCCAGCACATGATCTCGAAGATGAAGCCGGTGGACGTGAACGGCGGGGGCGGCTCCCGCATCGCCATCGTCTTCAACGGCTCCCCGCTGTTCACGGGCGCGGCCGAGTCGGGCGAGTCCAACATCCGCCGCTGGATCCTGGAGAACGACTGGCTGGAGGCGATCGTCGCCCTCCCGGACCAACTCTTCTACAACACCGGCATCTCCACGTACTTCTGGATCCTCACCAACCGCAAGGACGCCGACCACAAGGGCAAGGTCGTCCTGCTCGACGCGCGCGACCAGTGGCAGAAGATGCGCAAGTCGCTCGGCGACAAGCGCAAGGAACTCGGCGACGGAACGAACGGCCGCCCCGACCACATCGGCGAAATCACCCGCCTGTACGCGGAAGCCGCCCAGGTCGTGAAGGACCCCGAGCACCCGCTGCACGGCAAGGTCAAGGTCTTCGCCAACGAGGACTTCGGCTACCAGCGCATCACCGTCGAACGCCCCCTGAAGCTGCGCTTCGAGGTCACGGAGGAGACGGTGGCGGCGCTGGCGGGGGCCAAGCCGGTGGCGAAGCTGGAGCGGAGTGAGGAGTTCGTCGCGGCGGTGCGTACGTTGCTCGGCTCGTCCTGGACGACGAAGTCCGAGGCGTTCGTCGCGCTCAAGGACGCGGTGGTCGCGGCCGGCCTGACCTGGCCGTCGGGAGCGCCGTTCGCGAAGGCGGTACGGGAGACGATCGGCGTCCGGGACCCGGAGGGCGAGGTCCAGAAGGTCAAGGGCGCCCCGGAACCGGACGGGGACCTGCGCGATTACGAGAACGTCCCGCTGCGCGAGGACGTCGAGGACTACCTCAAGCGCGAGGTACTGCCGCACGTCCCGGACGCGTGGATCGACCACACGAAGACCAAGATCGGCTACGAGATCCCGTTCACGCGGCACTTCTACGTGTACAAGCCGCCGAGGCCGCTGGCGGAGATCGACGCGGAGTTGAAGTCGCTGGAGGCAGAGATTCAGGCGCTGCTGGGTGAGGTGACGGGATGACTGGGGCTGGACGCTCTCTATACCTCCAGACTCCCCTGAGGCGCTTCATTCGTGAGATCACTGATGGACCTTTTGGGAGTTCCCTGACGAGCAGTCACTATTCCGATGATGGGGCACGAGTAATTCGCCTCGGCAACATCGGATCAGCGCACTTCAAAGGTAGCGACGCCGCTTTCATTCCCATGGATTACTTCAAGCACCTTAGGCGTCATGAGGTGAAGCCGGGGGATCTACTGATCGCGGGTCTCGGCGATGAGAACCATGCCGTTGGACGCGCATGCGTAGCACCCAATAACTTGGGCCCCTCGATCGTTAAGGCAGATTGCTTCCGCGTACGACTTGACCAGAGCCGCCTGCTACACCGGTATGCCGCTTGGGCCCTGAGCTCATCAATTGTCTCTGGGCAAGTACTCACGCTTACTAGAGGTTCGACGCGCGCTCGTATCAACCTAGAGGTAGCCCGCGATATCCAGCTACCCGTTCCTTCGCTGGAGGAGCAGCGCCGCATCGCCGACTTCCTCGACGCCGAGACCGCCCGCATCGACGGCCTTGTAAACGCAGAACAGCGCGTACTGGACCGTCTGGCCGAGCGTCGGACGGCTGGAGTGGTAGCTGCCGTATCAGGCGGCGAACGTACCGGGCGCCGCGCGTCCACGCTTGCCTGGCTGGATTCGATCCCGGAGTCGTGGCAAGAAGTACGCGTCGGACTCATGGCCCGCATGGGCAGCGGTCATACACCAAGCCGGTCTCACCCAGAGTGGTGGGTGGACTGCACTATCCCCTGGATCACGACGGGCGAGGTGAAGCAGATACGAGACGACCGCCTCGAAGACCTCCACGAAACTCGCGAGAAAATTAGCGAGTTGGGACTCGCCAACTCTGCTGCCGAGCTGCATCCGAAGGGGACTGTCTTTCTCTGTCGGACAGCTTCCGCTGGTTACTCGGGAGTGATGGGCTCGGACATGGCTACGAGCCAGGACTTCGTCACCTGGACCTGTGGTCCGCGGTTGAACCCGTACTTCTTGCTTTGGTGCCTCCGCGCTATGCGTTCGGATCTGCTGGGTCGACTGGCGATGGGCTCCACGCATAAGACGATCTACGTACCAGATCTGCAGATGTTGCGTATCCCTGTGCCGTCACTGGTTGAGCAGGGCGAGATCGTCGATGCCATCCGCCGCCAGAACTCACGCATCGATAACCTCACCGACAAGGTTCGTCGACAAGTCGAGCTGCTGACGGAACGTCGCCAGGCCCTCATCACCGCCGCCGTGACCGGCCAGTTCGACGTCACCACCGCCAGCGGAAGAGGAATCCGGAATGCTTCGGCATGACTCCCTGATGCCGCACGGGCGGCGGCCGGGAAAGCATGGGTTATCAAAATTCAAGGCATTTTGAGCGCTGGATTCGCGTCAGTGAAGAATGTGGGGGGAAGATGACTATCACTAGGGAAGCGGAACGTTTCGCCCGTCAAGTTCGTATTGCGCTGGAACGTGACTACGAGCGGCATCTGGACATTAGTGACCTTGCGGCACTCGGCGAAGCGGAACGCACTCCGCGGGTGAGATCTCGGGCCTTGAGCGCTCTGGCCGTGCGCGCGGTAACGGGCTTCACCGCCGAAAACGCCGCGGCGTGTGTGATCGACGGCGGGAAGGACCAGGGGCTGGATGCCATAGCGATTACCACCAACCCCGCCCATGTCTATCTGATCCAGTCAAAGTGGAGCGACACGGGTAAGGCCAGATTGGATCGCGGCGCCGCGCGCGACATGGTCGTCGGACTCGACCTCATAGACCAGGAATTGTTCGATCGGTTCAATGCTCGTGGGGAACGGCTCGCCGAGGAGGCAAGCCGGTTGATGTTTGAGGAAATGGCACCTGCCACGCTGGTCGTCGCTCTAATGGGGACCGACAAGCCCGGGCCGGGCGCGACGCAGATGTTCGAGGACGCACGGTACAAGTACAACAAAAACGGCCCTTTCCTCGACGTGCGCTATTTACACGCGGAGGATCTCGCCCAGCAGGTTCGTGCGGACTTGGCTCCGGCGCCGTTGAACCTCGAGGTCGAGATGGAACGGTGGCACAAGCACGATGGGCTGCACGAGTCGTTCCAGGGCATCGTGCGGGTGGAGGACATCGCGAGCTGGTATCAGGACCACGGCAGTCAGCTCTTTCATCTCAATATCCGCAACCCGCTCGGCGCCACGCGTACGAACGCAGGAATCATCAAGACGCTATTGCAGTCACCGGCGAGCTTCTGGTATTTCAACAACGGCATCACACTGCTGTGCGACACGATCCAGGCCCGTTACCGATCTCAGTCTGCCCCGCAGGGCGGCCGCGTCGCACTGACGGCTGTCAACGCCAGCATCGTCAACGGCGCGCAGACTGTTACCGCCATCGCCGAGGCGATCAAGACGGATCCTGGTGCTGCCGGGCACGCCTATGTGAGTGTGCGTGTGATCGCCACCCAGGGTGTCGCGGCGTTTGCGAAGGATGTGACCGAGGCGACGAACCTACAGAACCGGGTGGAGCCGCGTGATTTCGTCGCCCTCGACCTCGTCCAGAGCCTCATCCGGGACGACCTCGCGGCAGAGTTGGACAAGGAATACACGATCAAGCGCGGGGCGCCGGACCCGGCTCCAGAGTCCGGGTGCTCGCTCGCTGAGGCCGCTGCCGCACTGGCCTGCTTCCACCCGGACGCCACGCACTCCTCTCGATTGACCAAGTCCCCGGAACTGCTGTGGGAACGCGGAGTTCGCGGAACGTACGACGTGTTGTTCCGAACACGGCCCTCCGCCCACCAGGTTTGGCGGTCTGTGCTCACCGTGCGAGCTGTCCGTGCGGCGCTGCACGAGTCGCGTTCCACACGGGAAGGCCGCGCCGCGGCTCTGGCCCAGCATGGTGCCTACGTCATCGCTCACCTCACCATGCAACTGCTTGGCAGGGACGACATCGACGAGCCGGGATTCGACTGGGACGTGGAGGTCCTGCAGCGGGTCCCCGAGACCGCGAATGCAGTATTGGCGTGGCTCATCCACCACATCGATGAAGAGTGTGGCGAGAGCGCCCAGATCGGCAGGACGCTCGCGGACGCGGCCCAGGTTTCCAAGCTCGCCGGACTCGTTCTCAGGGACGCCCGCACGGCGGCCGCCATACCGGCGCTTCAAGCGGCGTACGTGAAGGCGCCGAGGCCCCGCAAGCCGCGGCGCCCCAACACGGTGCCGTACCTCGTCACAGCGCAGGCCATCGCCGAAGGAACCGCGCTCGTCTACGACACGCCCCACAGCACCGAGCGGGAGGCCGAAGAGCTGATCAGTTGGCTGGCAGCCGATCCGCGCCGCCGACAGGCAACCTGGACCAACGACCGCAAGCGCCCGATCCTCTGGGCGGCGGACAAGACGCAGTACTCGCCGTCAGGACTCATCAGCGAGATGTGGCGACTCGCCGCCTGGAAGAAGCAGCCGGTCGCCAACCAGGGCACTACTCGGTGGCGTATAGAGGGGGGCGAGACGCTGTGGGAGTTGGCGCTGCGTCTGCAGTCCGCCGAGGACTCCCTCGAGAATGAGTAGCGCAGTACTGACAAACCAGACGCCGAGCCGGAACGGTCACCTCCGAGGAACTCTCGGTTCGTCAACCAGTGGCGGGCCGCTCAGGCACTTTAAACACATCGATACTGCCGCCTTCCCAAATGGAGGGCAGCACTTCGGGCACGTTCGATTGTCAGGCGATACGAGAACGGGGGCATGGCAACATGGCCATCCATCACGAGTCCGCTTTCGGTGACGCCATCGTCGCCACCATGGTCGAGCGCGGCTGGCGCGAGGCGCGCCCGCAGGACTACCGGGCCGATCTCGGCTTGGACACGAACGAGTTGTTCACCTTCATCCGGGCGACCCAGCCCGACGAGTGGAGCGAGCTGCTCACCGTCTACGGCGGCGACCCGAACGAGGCGCAGCGCGGGTTCGCCGGCCGCCTCGACCAGGCCATCGCCACCAACGGGCTCCTCGATGTCCTCCGCAACGGCGTCAAGGACCGGGGCGTCCTCCTCCGCGTCGCGTACTTCAAGCCGAACCTCGTCGCCCACGACTCCGTCCTTGACGGATACCGGGCCAACCGCCTCACCGTCGTCCGCGAACTCGAGTACGCGACGAAGCAGGCCGACTGGGGCAACCGGCTCGACCTCACCCTCTTCCTCAACGGAATTCCGGTCGCCACGGCCGAGTTGAAGAACCCGCTGACCAAGCAAGGGGTGGAGCAGGCCAAGGAGCAGTACCGCACCGACCGGGACCCCACCGAGCTGATCTTCACACGCCGCGTCGTCGCGAACTTCGCCGTCGACCCGGACCTGGTCTTCGTCGCCACCCAGCTCAAGGGCAAGAACACCCGCTTCCTCCCGTTCAACACCGGCTCCAATGGTCCCGGCCAGCCGGGCGGCGCCGGCAACCCGGCCCCCACCGTCTTCGGCACGTACGCGACCTCCTACCTCTGGGAGCAGGTCTGGCAGCCAGACAACTGGCTGGACCTGCTCCAGCGGTTCGTGCACCTGCACAAGAGCAAGACGCCCGGCGGCGGCACTACCAAGACGATGGTCTTCCCCCGGTTCCAGCAGTGGGACGCGGTCAAGAAGCTCACCACGCACGCCGCCAGCCACGGCGCCGGCCACGACTACCTGGTCATGGCCTCGGCCGGCTCGGGCAAGTCGAACACCATCGGCTGGCTCGCCCACCGCCTCAGCGACCTGCACACCCCCACCGACCCGTCGGCGCTCGACACCGAGGCCGTGGCCAAGGGCCTCAAGCCGGGCGTGCCGGTCTTCGACAAGGTCATCGTCATCACCGACCGCCGCAACCTGGACGCGCAACTCCGGGAAACCGTCGGCAATTTCGAGCAGACCGCGGGCCTCGTCGTGAAGATCGACGAGAAGCACGGGGCGAAGGGCGAGCAGCTCGCCAAGGCCCTCTCCCGCGACACCGGGAAAATCGTCACCGTCACCCTGCACTCCTTCCCGGCGCTGCTCGACTACCTCCAGCGCAACCCCACCGAGATCCAGGGCAGCCACTTCGCGATCATCGTGGACGAGGCGCACTCCTCGCAGTCCGGCGACGCCGCCACCGCCGTACGGTCCGCCCTGCGCGACCTCGGCCTGGACTCCGACTCCGACGACGCGGGCGCGACCACGGTCAAGGCCGAGGCCGCCACCCTCGACGAGCAGCTCAAGAAGAAGGCCGAGCAGCGTTCCCGCGCCGCGAACCTCTCCTACTTCGCGTTCACCGCCACGCCGAAGGCCAAGACCCTCGAACTCTTCGGCACACTCCAGGACATCGACGGCAAGGCGACCTACCGGCCCTTCCACACGTACTCCATGCGGCAGGCGATCGAGGAGGGCTTCATCCTCGACCCGCTGCGCAACTACGTCACATACAACACGTACTGGAAGCTGGTAAACCAGAACCCCGACGAGCGAGAGGTCGACCCGTCGAAGGCGAACTCCCTGCTCGCCCGGTACGCACTCACCCATGACTCGACGGTCGCCCAGCACGCCCAGGTGATCGTGGAGCACTTCGTGGCGCACAGCCGGGGCCGTCTCGGCGGGCGGGCCAAGTCCATGGTGGTAACCGCCTCCCGGCAGTCCGCCGTACAGATGGCGCGCGCCATCAAGAGCTACATCAAGGACCGGGACTACAACACCAAGTACCCCGACCTGGGGGTCCTCGTCGCCTTCTCCGGCTCGCTCAGCGTCGACGGCGAGGAGACTACCGAGCCGAAGGAGAACGGTGGGCTGTCGGAGAGCGCGCTGCCGAAGGCGTTCGCGTACACGCGTGCCGACGACAAGGCCGCCCGGGCCGGCGGTGCGGGCCAGCGCGAGTACAAGATCCTGGTCGTGGCGGAGAAGTACCAGACCGGGTTCGACCAGCCGCTGCTGACGACGATGTACGTCAACAAGTCGCTGACCGGCATCTCCGCCGTCCAGACCGTGTCCCGGCTGAACCGGACCGCCGACCGCAAGACCCAGGCCGACCTGGCCGTGCTGGACTTCGTCAACGACGCAGGCGACATACAGGACTCCTTCCGCCCGTACTTCGAGGAGGCGAACACCCTCCCCTCCGACCCCAACCTGCTCTACACCGCGCAGAGCCGGGTCATGCAGGCAGCGATCCTGTCCGGGCAGGAGATGGACGAGTTCGCCGCCGCGTACTTCGCCGCCAAGGAGAAGGCCGCAGGTTCGCAGTCCAAGTGGGAGAAGCTGCACGCCGAGCTGTACCGGCTGCTCTCGCCCGCCGTCGCCCGCTTCACCGCTCTGCTCGAGAGCGACGACGAGGACGACCAGGAGACGGCGGAGGGCTTCCGCGCCGACCTCAACGACTACGTCAGGAAGTACGGCTTCCTCGCACAGATCGTCCCCTACCGGGACGCCGAGCTGGAGCGGCTGCACCTCTACGGCCGCTACCTCCTCAACCGGCTGCCACGCCGCGCGGACGGCGGCGTGGACATAGGAGAGATCGATCTCAGCCACATGCGCGTGGAGAAGACCGGCGAATACGACGTCTCCCTCACCTCCGAGGGGCCGACGACGATGCAGGGCTTCGGCGACGGCTCGGGCGGCGCGAAGGAAGCGGAGAAGTTGCTGCTGTCCGATCTGATCGAGCGGTTCAACGAGAAGTTCGGCACGGACTTCACCGAGCAGGACGTGATCCGGCCGTTCGAGGAAGCCGTCGCCGACCCGAAGGTGCGACTGGCGGCCGTCGCCAACAACGACCCGGAAAACTTCGGATTGGTCTTCGACGACGTCTTCGAAGACAAGATGGCCGACCACATCGACACCATCGCGGGGCTGGGCCGCCAGTACTTCGGTCCTGACAAGAGCTTCAAGAGCGCCCTCAACCGCAGTGCGCGACGCGCGGCCTGGCGGATGATCCGCCAGGAGGAGAACATCGACGACAACGTGGCGTGACGCTGGACGGGACTGGGCTGGGCGCGGCATTTCTGCCCGGCCCGGCCCCGTCTGGACGAAAGATCACCGCGGCCACCACACTGGGGGAGCACCCGGGCGCTCCCGGCCACCGACCGCGGACGCACCGGACTGCGACAGGTGAGGGCATAGGAGGGGGGAGGCGGGGGCGTGCCGTCACAGGGAATCTCCGACCGCTACGAACTCGTGCAACCGCTCAGCCACGGCGGCATGGGCGACGTGTGGCGCGGCTACGACCGGGTGCTCGACCGCCCCGTCGCCGTCAAACTTGTGCGCCAGGCAGCCATCGCCACGCCTGCCATGGCCGAGGAGTTCGCCAAGCGGTTCAAGCGCGAGGCACGCGTCACCGCACGCATCCAGCACCCCGGCGTCCCGCAGGTCTACGACGCCGTACTCGACGAGTCGTACGAACGGCTGTACCTGGTGATGGAGCTCGTCGACGGGATCCCCCTCGGCGATTACATCGACCCCGACCAACCGCTGCCGATGTCCTGGGCGGCCGCGGTGGCGGCACAAGTGTGCACAGTGTTGTCTCACGCCCACGCCGTGCCCATCGTCCACCGGGATCTCAAGCCCGCCAATATCCTGGTGGCGGAGGACGGCACGGTGAAGGTCCTCGACTTCGGGATCGCCGCAGTCCTGCGCACCGACGTCACAAGGATCACCGCCACCGGCAACCCGGTCGGCACCAGCCAGTACATGGCACCCGAGCAGGTCCAAGGCGGACGGGTCACGCCACAGAGCGACCTGTATGCGCTCGGCTGCATCCTGCACGAACTGTGCTGCGGGCGCCCCCTGTTCGACGGGGACGGCCAATACCAGTTGATGCGGCAGCACGTCGAGGCCGCGCCCGTACCGCTGCGCTTGCTGCGGGACGACGTCCCAGAAGCACTGGAAGAGCTCGTCCTCCACCTGCTGCGCAAGCGCCCGGAGCGCCGGCCCGCCGACGCCCAGGAGGTGTACGAACGGCTGCTGCCGTTCTTGCCCCCGCCCGGCCAGGCCCCGGCGCCGGATGAGGCCGGCCCCGCCGGTACACCGGACCCCACGGGGATCTACCGGCAGCCGTACGCGCCCCGCCCCCGCACCGGGACCCAGCCGGCCCGCATCCCTCCCACTCGCGCCGAACCGTCCGCCCCGCCGGCAGCGGCTGCCACCCGGCTCCGCGAAGACATCAGGGCAGCACGCGCACAAGCGAACGCCCTGCTCGAAGACGAGCGGTTCGCACAGGCCGGCGAGGTCCTCAGCAGCGTTATCGAGCCGGCCGCCCTGGCGCTCGGCTCCGATAACAGGGAGGTTCTCGACCTGCGCATGGAACGGGCTGCGGTTCGCTTCCTCGGCGGCGACTACCGCCGGGCCCTACCCGAGTTCGACGCGCTCGCCCGCGCCTTCTCCCGCACCGCCGGGCCCACCAGCGAGAAGGCGCGCTCCTGCCGCGCCCAGGCCGCGCACTGCCGCGCCGAACTGGGCCAGGTGACGGTCGCCCTGCAGGAGTTCGAGGCCATCCTCCGTCAGGTGCGGGCCGTGGACAGCGACGCCTGCGACGAGGCGATACAACTGCGGAGCGCCATCGGATTCCTGGAGCTGTCCGAGGGACGACTCGTCGAGGCACGACGATGGCTCGAGCCGCTTCACGCCGACATGTGCGTGGTCTACGGCCCCGACGACGAGGAGACCGCAGAAATTGCCGAGGCCCTGGCGCGAATCCGCCTCACCCTGGACGATACCCACCGGGAAGCACCGGAGGCATGACCGCCAGTGTCGCGCACAGCCCGGCCTCAAGAGTGAAGGAGGCCGCTTCTACCATCTGGCCTGCTTCTATATGCGAACAAGCAAGGCCGCTAAGCGGCGTATCCGCCAGCAGGCCGAGGAGAAGCGCGCCGATCAAGAGTCCCGCGCAGATGCAGCTGCCGAGGAATCGATGCGCAGCCACAAGCCCAGTGATTGGCGACTCGGCAAATCCCCCTCCGATTACGGATGAAGCGCCGGGCCCTGTCCGAGGGCCCGGAGTCCCGAACGCCCTCACCGACCGGACCGCACCGACACCGCTGGTCCTCGTCGGCGACGACACTGAACGTCAACAGGCGGGGCCGATCGCGACCTGCACCTTCTTCAGGCGCGCGGCCGGGATCGCATCGGCGTCATAGCCCGGGTTATCGCTCGCCCATGCCGCTTCGGTGCAGTCTCCGGCTTCAGTCGGCGACGTGTGCTGCAGCAACTGAAATGTGTTCTCGCAGGTCACCAAGTTGTAATTTCCCAGGACCGCCGCGTTGTCGGGTACACCGCGGGCCTTCGTCCAGACGATGACGTCCCGTGTAGGCGAGCATTTCTTGGCTGACTGTGACGGTTTCGGCTTGGCCGCCTTGGGTCCGCTGTGAGCGTGCGCAGTCGGCGAGGTTATGCCCTTTGTGGGCGGCCCGGACGAGGCGTGCGTAGACACCGATGTGGCGTGCCCGGCGCCGCCTCCGCAGGCGGCAGTTAGCAGGACGGCAGCGATGGGCAGAACGAAGCGACGCACGAGGCCCCCCGGCAGTGCAGAGTTACGTGTAGCCACAGTGGCAGCTATATACGGTGCGCGTGCTGTCGTTTCCAGACCGTGACGATGCGCCCGGTCGGCCGCCCTTCGCAGGCGTCCATGGGTCTAAATTCTTCGCTCACAGTCACAGGAATCACTTCGGCTGGGCCCGGGAAAATGCGCCACAGATAGGCAGGTTCATCGTCACACTTGCGGCGTGAGCCTGTTCGACGCGGACCACTACGACCCTGACGACATGATGGTGCATCCCCGCCATCAGGCGATGCAGCCCATCCTGGCTTCGCTCATACAGCAGTTGCGCGACTGCCGGACGGTGGAGGCTGGTTTCGCATTCCAGCAGGACCTGCTGACCCGCCTGCTGGAGGTGGAGAGGGACCGCGACGAGTTCAAGCGCGCTTTCGTCAGGATGCGGAAGAAGGGCAGGTCGCCCCATCCACAGGCGCCTGAGCCGCAGTCCGACCGTGACCCTGCAGTTGCGGAGACCTGGCAGTTCGAGTACGACGTGTGCACGCGGCTGGCCAGGCAGCTGCGTTCGGTCGGCGACGCGCTGGCCTGGCGCGTGTTCGGTTTCCACCGCCCGTTCATCCTCGCGCTGTGCCGGAACGACCCACCCGGCCTGATGTACGGCAAGGCGGGACTGTCAGCGGAGCGGGAGGCGGTCGAGCGGGCCTGGAAGGAGGACGGCGCCTTCGCGCTCCTACATGATCTGACCAGCTGCCTGCGCATCGGCGACATCACGGTGTTCCACGACACTGAGCCGCCCCGCACGCTGGAGATCAAGACGGATCCGAAGAAGACCAAGCGGGCACAGCTACAGCGGATCAACCAGGCCCGCGCGGCGGTCCTACACGGTGGTCCGCTGCCTGGGGACAACGCCTCGGAGGTCCTTCATGACCTGGACCTGCCCTTGCGCACCCATCTGGACCTGCTGGCAACGGCCATGAGGAGGGCCGCTGTGGAGGGCATCCACGCAACCGAGCTCCCCGGCAGCCGGGCCATGCCGGCGGGCTCACGATGACCCCGGCCTGGACCTTGCAGATGCGCCGCTCGGCACTAGACCGCTACCTGGTCGAGTTCCTTCGGCCGGGTTCGTGGGCCGCAGGTATCAGACACTTGCTCGCCGCACGACAGGCCGGCCAGCCGTGGCCGCACTACCGCAACGAGCACGAGATCTGGGTCTAACTGACCCGGCTCCAGCGGCACGTCGAGCAGGCGGACACTGATCGCCGGAAGTGACCGACTGCGGCGCTCAGTCACAATGAGCTGCGCGAACATCGTGCTCAGAATGGCAACCTGAAGTGCACCCCGTCCTCCCGCGCGAGATCGCCCTCCTCGATGCCGAGCGCTGCGGCCCCTACCGCGAAGCCTTCGGCCTGTGCACCGGCGCCGGCGTGATCCCCGGCGCAGTGCTGTTCGGTACGGGCTGGGCGATCTCAGGTGGGTGCCCGGCCATCCCGATCGTCCAGGTCGCCAGCGGATACCTGCCCGCCCTAGTGACCATCGTCGGCATCCGGGTGTGCCGCTGGGTCAACGTTCCACCTCGACCGCGGCTCCTGCGGGCTGTAACCAAGGACGCCCACCGACAGGCCTGCCGAGGAAGCGGCCCTCGGTCGGAGCCGCTGCGGCTGGTCAGCCGGAGTGGCGCGGGTCGCCGCCGTGGGTGGACTCGGCGCGAATACGTCCGCCCATCCCGCCCTCACACAAGGAATCCGCGCAGGAACATCACACATGCTGCACACAGCGTTCCGAAAGCCTCGTTAGCGTTGCCGGTTGCTCGATTACATGTGCGAACGTGACCAGGCCGTGGCCCAGGCGGGCCGACGGCGCCTCGAACCAGGAAGACCGGAAGACCGCGGATGGATTACTGCTCCTCATGCCGTCGCCATCTCAATGGCGCCCTGGTGTGCCCCGGGTGCGGCGCCTACGCCCCGGACATCGCCCCGCCCGCCGTCGGCGGCTGCAGCGAGTCGGCCCCGGCGATGGCGAGCGCTGCACCGGCCACAACGGCTTACCGGGACACTGCGACCGCCGACACGTGGCATGACACGCTCCTCGACGGTGAGGCGGAGTCCAGCGATTCCACGAGCGTGGCCCCGCACGTTGCCGCCGATGTCGAGGACGTGCCGCCCGTGCGGCAGGGGCGTGCGGCACGTCGGCGCCAGTTGGTCCGCTGGAAGAAGAACAAGCGCCGGGCAGCGATCGCCAGCACTGTCGCACTCGTCGGAGGCGGCCTGACCGTCGCCATGATGGACCGGACCTCCGCCGACCGGGCCGAGGCAGCCGTGGCGCCGCACGACCAGAGCATCGGCGCCGTGGAGGAGCAGACGCCCGAGCAGAATCGTTCGGCGCCCGCGCCAACGACCGATCAGCGCACTCACCGGTCCTCCCACGCCCCTTCCCAGCCGCGGCCGCCGACGAGGACCAACGCCCCACGAGAGCACGCCCTCACGGTCTCGCCCCGCACGACGCCGCCGATCGACCCGCCGGAGGCCGCCGCACCTGTCCGCCCGGCCGGGACGCCGACCCCGCAGCCGCACAGCACCGCCCCCTCCACCAGAGACGCGGCTCCCGACCGCTCCGATACAACGGCGCAACAGCCGTCGACGCCTGCGCCCACCAACCGCACGGACGCGGATACGTCCCAGACCCGCCCCGCACGGGTACCGACGTCTCCGACGGACATCTGCCTACTCGGACTGTGCCTCAGCTGACCACGCCTGCACCTGGTCCGTTCCCGGTCGAACAGTTTTCGAAGTTCGCCGGCCGTATGTCAATCTGTGAGCAACAGTCCCAGCCGACGGGAAGGAGAGGAGGCAGAGCCCATGAGTCCCCGCGACGAATTCCAAGTCCTCCTGCGCCGCATCGGCCGGTGGTGGGCCATCGACATTCCCCGCCTCGACCTCCACACCCAGTGCCGCACACTTGAAAGTGCGGAGGACCTGGCGCGCGGCCTCGTCGCCGAAGCCGTCGGAGCCCCCGCGGACCTGATCGTCCTGAAGATGGTGGTGCCCGAACTCGAGCCCGTGCTCAGTCCGGTAACCGAAGCGCGGCACCGTCGGGCGGCCGCCGTCGCCGCCGAAGACCAGGCGATCGCCGCCGCTGTTCACGAGCTCGTGGACAAGCTGCACGTAAGCCAAGGTGACGCCGCGCGCCTGCTCGGCATGCCCCCGAGCGAAGTGGCCCACTTCACGCCACAACGCAGCTCGGCGGGCCCCGGCACAGGGCAGGGCACAGAGCAGCGCACCCCCGCGCGCGCACCCAGTCCGCCGCGACCAGACGCCGCCGCCCCTGCTTCCACGCGCGCTGGCCTGCCACGGCGACCGCGGCAGACGATCTCGTCCGCCCGACCCGCCTGGGCGACTTCAGACGACGGCACCGCAGGCCAGGGCTAAGAGGGCGGGCTTCCCCTACAGGCATGCGGGCACGGGCATGTTTGCGTAGAACGGCTGTGCGGAGTGGCCACCGATCATTTGGCAGTCGGTGTGACGGGCCGTACCCTCCGCGACGTTGCTCGGCCTCGCCGCCGCTTAATGCTGCTACCAGCGGCTCATCCGTCTCATCGCATAGGACACAGTCTGAGCGCGGCTACGGAGCGAGGGGCTTCCTGATTCGTCAGTCTCATCCTGCACTAGCAGGAAGGCCACAGGGAGGCCGGCTTCCGCCGGGTGGCGCAGCACCTTGTCCGGCTGGATGCGGTAGGTGTTCGTGCGCCCCTCTCGTCGATCTGCGGTTCCAGCAGCCCGCCAGTGGGCGCGCGGTCGGGCTACTGCTTCCTGGCTCGCTTGAGCTCGTCGGCGAGCGAGCGCGCCTCGGCCGACAGCATCTCGGCGCGGGCGTCATCGCCCGCCTGAACCGCGCGCCAGTAGTCGATCTTCAGGCGGACGTAACGCTGACGCAGAGCGATCTGCTCGGCCTCGAGTGCCAGACGCCGCTCCTGCTCCGCGAGCAGCTCGATCTTCTCGCCCGCAGCGGAGGGACCCAGCTGCCCGTTCGCCACGTACTGCCGCATGTCGCTCACTGACATGCCGGTGGCGGCCAGGCACGCGACCCACATCAGCTGGCCCAGGTCGTCCTCGTCATAGATCCGGTGCTTGCTACTCGCGCCGCGGCTGATCGGGGCGCTCCCGTAGTAGCGCAGCGTGCTGGCCGGGAGACCGGTCAGGACGGCCACTTCCTTGATCGTGTATGTGTGCTGGGCGGTTCGTGCACTCACTTCATCGACCGTAGGAACTTCAAGTACTTGAAGTCGAAAGTCGCGTGGCTCACATCCGGGCGTTCTGGCAACACAACCTCGCCCGGTCCCCTCTCGTTCCCGATCTCGATCAGCCACCTGATCCGGCACGAAGCAGCTGCCCGAACCTGAGCTGGCTGGTCTGCAATGGTCAGCTACCCGCCGGAGGGCGACCCGGTTCCGTGGTTGGGAGGGGTGGCGGATCTCGATGGGGCCGGATGACGTGTCCCAGGCCGTGGCCAGGGCGGGGAATGAGGGTGCGGCGGATGGCTATGAGGGCGAGGTCGTCGCCGAGGCGCCCGCCGGTGTGGGCGATCAGGTCACGACGGATCTGGTGCAGCAGGTCTTCTGGATCGTGGTCGGTCCACTGGGCGGCGCGTTCCGCGAAGGGGTAGAAGGCACCCTGCCGGTTGCGGGCCTCGATGACACCGTCGGTGTAGAGGAGCAGGGTGTCGTCCGGGCCGAAGGGCAGGACGCCCAGGGTGTGGTCGTCGGGGTCCGTCAAGCCGATACCGAGCGGTGGTGCGGGGTCGAGGCCGGGCACGGTCACCCTGTTGTCGGGGCCGAGGAGCAGGGGTGCCGGGTGGCCGCAGTTGGTGATCCGGACGACGGGCTCGTCGTCGGGGATCTCCAGGAGAAGAGCGGTGGTAAAGCGCTCCCCCACCTCATCCTCGCCATCGAAGTCGGTGAGGTAGCGGGTGATGCTGTGCTCCAGGGCCGCGGCGAGCTGGGGTAGGGAGGCGTGCTGGTGAGCGGCCTCCCGGAAGGCGCCGAGCAGGAGGGCGGCCTCACCGAATGGCGGGCAGGCCCTTGCCGCGCACGTCACCGATCAGCACGCGGGCCGCGCTGTCGGTCCGGGCGGCGGCATAGAGGTCCCCGCCGATCTCGGCCTCCTCCTCAGCGGCCAGGTAGAGGCAGGCAAGCTGCAGCGGGCCCAGCCGGGTGGGAAGCGGCCACAGCAAGACGTGCTGGGCGGCCTCGGCCACCGTCCTTACCCGGGCCAGCTGACGCCTGTGCCGGTCCCGCACCACACAGAAGCAGACCACCAGCGTCAACAGCACCGCCAGAGCGACCATCTCAACGAGCACGTTCCGAGACAGCAGCAGGCCATCACGCCAGCCGACGAACCCCTGGGCCATGACAGCCAGGGCCCCGATGCCGCTGGTCATCCAGGGGCCTGCGAACCACGCGGCGAGCGCGGGCGCGATCACCAGCAGGGGGCCGAGGACGATGTCGGCCGGGGTCATGATGTCCGAGACCGTGATGAGCACGATGAGCGCAACAGGTATCAGCAGCAACAAATGGCTCGACTGCCACGGCTGCCGGAGACCGGCGACATGTTGATTCCTCACGCCCATGACTTCCACAGTGTGCAACTGCGTGGCCCGGCATGCGAGCGCACGCGACCCCCCGGATGGAGAGCTTCTGCGGGTGCCGGCGCATAGTGCTGTGCGTGAAGCCGTTCAACGAAGCACATGTGGTGGAGCCGCGGCTGGCCGTGGTGGAGGTTGCGGCATGCGACGACCAGACGGCCTTCGCCGTCCAGGAGTTGCTCGCCACGCGGTGGGCGACCGCGGCGGCGGATCGAGGCGAACTCGGTTCGCAGCGTCGCTTAGGGCCTGCGACAGCTGGCTGAGCAGCACCTCGGGATCGTTCGACAATGCGGCGGGTGCGTCGACGGCCACGGCAGTGGCTGACGGCGGCACTGCAGCATCGGTGGCGGACGGCGGGCGGGCGAATCGGAGGCGACGTCCGCAGGGTCGGGCTGAAACAGGAAGAAACCTATGGTCGCCAGCGCAGCCGCTGCGATCCCCGAGATCGCGACCCTGCGTGGCCGGCGGCTACGGTTGCGAGATCGTCCTGTCGTGGGGGCCGGCAGCACGGCTGTGCGGCTCATCGCGGCGACCCGCTCAGGGCAGGCGTGATGTAAGCCCCGCCGATGGGATCGCACCCCACCTCTCGGGGGCGGACAGCCTGTCGGCAACCCGCTCTGCGTCCGGGCGGTTTTCCGGCTCCTTGGCGAGCAGCGCCAAGACGAGTTTTTCGAGCTCCGCCGTAAGCTCCGCCCTCACGCTGTGCGGAGGCAACGGCGACTCCTGGACATGCTGGTAGAGCAGCGCCGTCGGAGTATCCGCGCGGAACGGGGGGTGCCCGACGAGGAGCTCGTACAGTACGCAGCCGAGGGCGTACGTGTCGGAGGCAGGACTGGCGTCCTTTCCGAGGGCGCGTTCGGGGGCAAGGCCCCACTGACCCGCTACGGCCAGCTGGCCAGCGTCTGGCCCGTCTCCTCGTCGACCAGTGTGATCTTCGCGCCGTGCAGATTGCCGTACTCGCCGACCCAACCGGAGAACTTCCGACGCGCCGTCGCCTCACTGGCCCACCAGCCCTGCAGCACGATCCGACCGCCGGCGGTCAGGGTGAGGTAGTAGCGCTGTGGCTCATCGCTGAGTCTCATCGCACCAGCCCTCTTGATCGGTGTAGGCCCGCAAGGCGACATGCATCCCCAGCTCAGCCAGCACCTCCCCCAGGTCAGCCGGGTCCCCTCCAGGGTCATCGACATGGCGGAGGACGGCCACCACACGGCGAGCGTGTGATCGCGGCACAGGCCCACCCAGCAGCGGCCGCGGCCAGTGTCGATGACCCGGGAGGTCAGGCAGGGCGCACCGCAGACCGAGCACGGCCCCACCTGGCGGCGGCCGGTCCGGGCCATCACCTGGTGCCAGTACGGACAGGCCGGCGCTGGCTCAAGCCGGCCGGGCTCGACGCCGTGGTCCGTCAGCAGTGGCACGACGAGCTCCGGGACCTCCACTGGCCTTGTATGACTGAACGCTGATCACAGTTGTCGTAGATCGACGACCCGCACGCACTGATTGCGGTGTCCGCCGCCTTTCGGAGGCCATCGTCATCGCCGGCGTGGGCGCAGGTTCAGGCGAGCACGCCTGCAGGGCGTGCAGGATGCCGGACTGCAGCACCAGCAGCCCGTACACCACCGACAGCAACCCCTGGCAACGGCGGAGAAGGCGGCCAGGTAAAGGTAGCCGCGGCCCGCCAACCTCTCGGCCGGGGGCCCGTTGACATCCTCACCCTCAAGGAATAGGACAAAAAGCGTAAAGCGCTCAAAGGTGTGTTCGTGCGGATCCCGGTGGCTACCAGGCGACGGACACCAGACTCCTTGACTGTGCGACGCAGGAAGGAGGTGAAAACATGGACGACACCGAACAGGCACCTCAGGAACCCGAGGCGACCCCGACCGAAGGCGAGCAGCCGAAGGCCGAGGCGGCGGAAGCCACGGAAGCGGAAGCACCCGCAGGCGGCGAGACCTCGGAACCCGAAGCGGCCCCCACCGAAGGCGAACCCGCAGCCGAAGCGGGAACGGAGGAGGCGGAGGCGCCGACGGCTGAGGGTGAGGAGTCGTCCGAGGGTGAGTAAAGTGATCCCGCCCTTGTGAGGCGTTCACCATCACGAACATCGACGGATGGTGCCCTTTCCAGCGGCTGGAGAAGCGTACGTCAGCGGCGCTTTTCCAGCCGTGCTTTCTTCGCTCGCGTGGCCGCCCGCGTTCAGCACCGGGGTTGCGGCCAGCCCGCCCGGCTCCCGGGCGGCAGGATGGCGCCATGCTCGACAGTCGCGTGACATGAGCGTGTGGGCCAAGGGAGTGATGGTGGGCGACGGCCCCATTGCCGCTGGCCTTGATCGTCCGTTGGACGAACTGTGGAACCCCGTGGTGACGGTGCCGTGCGTTACGGCCGCCCGCTCAGGGCTTTCTGTGCTCCAGCCGTCCGAGCCGAATGGCCTGGACGCCGTCGTCCGTCGCACAGGCGGGTGGGTCGGACCGTGATGGTCATGTGCTCAACGGTGACCGTTGCCGCCGCTGTGGTGCTGGCCGTTGCGGGCCGGCTCGCCTGAGACCTGGAGACATCCGTGGCCCGGTGGACGCATCCGATTGAGGTGAGCATGAACAGCGCTGAAGGACCAGGGACGACTGCGGCGGGAGACGCACACGGCGTCTGTCTGCTGCGCGAACAACTCGTGGAGGTGATTGCCTCCATTCGCTCGCAGTCACCGATGATGCACGGTCCGGCGCGTGACGGAGTCGGAGACCGCCCGATCACATCAGACGGCTACAAGCTCTGAGCAGCCTTCATCGTGCCGCACGCTGTACCGTCGTCGATCTGTGTGAGGTCACGTTCATGGACTCCAGCGGCATCACCACTCTCCTCTCCGCTCATCAAGTCCTCGGCCAGGCCGGCGGCTGGCTACGCCTGGCCGGAACCCGAGACTGCGTCATGCGCACCTTCCAGCTCGTGGGCCTGGACACCGTGATCGACTGCTACCCCACCCTCAGCGGCGCCCTGAACGCCTGACGGGAGCTGTCGGCTCGCACAGACTCGGTGCCGTAGCCGCACAGACCCGGCCAAACGTCACATGGTGCGGCATCGAGCCAGGGCTGTGCACCCTCGGGGTAGCGGTTGCTGTGACAGATCTGTGCGACCAGCCGCTAATGATCACGTCGGGTAAAGCGGTCGCCAGCGCAGCTGGTCCGCCATCCGTCGCTCACCGGACGCTATTGACGAGGACAGGTCTTGGGCCAGGAAGAGCAAGCCGGTCACGCCGAGTCCGACACGAGGTTAGGTACTGCCGTCGCACAGGCACAGGGCGGCGACGAAACAGCCTTCATGGTCGTGTACCGGATCGTGCAGCCAAGATTGCTCGGCTACCTGCGCGGCCTGGTCGGCCAGGATGCCCAAGTGGTGGCATCGGAGGCCTGGCACGAGATAGCCCGGGACCTGGACCGATTCCAGGGTGACGAGGCCGATTTCCGCGGCTGGAGCGCAGCCATCGCCCGCCGCCGGGCTCTGGACCACTTGCGTCGCAGCCGCAGACGCTCCACCGCCACCGCCCTCGAACCCGAAATGGCCGAGATCCCCAGTTCCCACAGCACGTGCGACCAGGTGCTGACGTCACTTTCGACCGAACAAATCCTCACACTGATACGCGGTCTGCCCCGCGACCAGGCCGACGCGGTCCTGCTGCGCGTGGTCGTCGGCCTCGACGGTCCCGCTGCCGCGCGCGTCCTGGGCAAGCGTCCCCGCGCCGTGCGGGCAGCCGCCTACCAAGGACTGAGGCGCCTGGCCCGCCAACTCGCCATGAGACAGGTGTAACGCGGAGCCGCTGCACGCGCTGAGGCGACCGCAACAGCGACAGCACAGGTTTCGCCCATCGACGCCTCGGAAGAGGCAGCCGGGGACACGGCCCGAACAGCGGCCGTGTTCGTCGGCAGTCTGACTACGGGCGGCGTAGCCATGGCAGCTATCGGCACGCCGGCCACTGCCCCCGCACGCCAGACCGTGACTGCAGGGGAAGTTGGGAGTCATGGCGGAGAAGCGACGGAAGTTCGATTCGGAGTTCCGTGAGGGGGCTGTACGGATCGTGACGGAGACCGGCAAGTCGATAGCCGAGGTCGCGAGGGACCTGGGGATCAACGAGACCACCCTGGCCAGATGGGTGGCCCGGGCCCGCCGGGCCGGACCCGCGCCGGCCCGGCGTCAGTGACGACGAGTAGTTGCCGCCCGCGCGGCGCGAAAAGACCACGATGGGTCCCGGACCAGGGGATCCGGGACCCATCGGGCTGAACGCTACTGTCAGTGTGCGGCGGTGTGGACGGCCGTGCCCGCCGCAACGCCCTCGGGCGTGGCGACGGCCAGGCCGCCAGAGGCGACGTCTGCGATCGGCGTCTCGACGTAGAGACCGCCGCCGACCGCGAGGCCACCGGAGACGTTGTCCAGGTCAGCGTCGGAGATCTCGACTGTCGCAACCTGGGGGGCGGGGTTCATCACGCGCGGTTCCCTTCGAATGAGCACTTTTGAATGGCAGCGTTCCCTCGCTCGGCTCCCGATACCGGAATTCTTGTCCGCGAGTTGGCGCTACGCGAAGGATCAAAGCAGGCCAACCATGAGGCGGCCAATCGCCCTAGCCTCGGACGGGACGCAGATCGAAATGCGCCTTCACCAATGTGGCCACGCAATGAGCGAACACACCGACTCCTTCACATGACCTGCTGAGCAGATGCAGACGTGACGGTTGCCATCAGCACTCAGGACGGTCACTCCCGCGCCGAAGTCAGCTGTCCCGCCTCATTTATGATGAGCATTCAGATTTGGTATGACCTGACGGTGAACGGTGTAAGGGTTTATTGGATTTTCGGCATCCCAGCGCCGGCTGGCCGGCCTTCCTGCACTCACTGAGTTGATTCCACCCTGAAGTCGCTGGTCACGGGGCTGGCGTGGGGCACTCGGGCTCGTCGTGCTGGTGATCGGTGCCGGGAGATTTTTCGTCAGCGACACATGAGTGCAGCGTGCACGGAGTGGCGAATTTGCCCCTGCCTTACGCGAGTTGGGCGTGATGGGGTTGCGTCGAACATACGTACCCTTGAAGGGGGATCGTTGAGACGCACACGCATAGGGACGGCGCTGCGCTGCATGGCAGCCGGTGCCGTTCTTACTGTTCTGGCCGGGGCGGGAACAGCTTCCGCAGCTGGCTCACCGAAGGCACCTGATCCGCTGGCTGCGCCACCGCAGGTCCATGGCCCGGAGGGAAAGAGTCTGGTCGCGTCAGGGTCGCGGCCTGTGTCCGGCCGTACCCCCGAGGCGGGTCTGCCGTTCAAGAGTGTGAGCGGCAAGTGGCAGGTCAACACAATCACGCCGACGCTGCGTAACACGGTGACGGACGCGGACGGCGACAAGGTCAACCTGACGTTCGAGGTGTGGACGGCCAACGCCGACGGCACTCCCGGCACCAGGGTCAAGCTGACCGATGCCAACGCGTACGGGGTGCTCGTCTCCCCCTACGTGAACTCGGGGCAGAAGGCCCAGGTCAAGGTCGATGCCGGTCGCCTGAAGAACAATACGACCTACATGTTCCACACCAACGCCTACGACGGGTCCCTGTACGAGACGACCTGGTCGCCGTGGGCTACGTTCACGGTGCGGGCCGGGATCGACCTGACGCTCCCCGCTCGGGACGACACCAGCCCCAACCCCAACCAGACCATCCAAGACCCAAGCAGTTTCCCGAAGAAGCCGCTGGTCGTGAAGACCTCGTCGACGCGGTTGGCGCAGCCCGGCAGCGACGACGGCAAGGAGCAGTGCGGCCCGGTCGGCAAGGACGGGGCGCAGGTCTGCTTCGGTAAGCCGGTGCCTGCGGACAAGGGCCCCAAGATGCCGTCGACCCTGGCCCCGACGGAGTCCGGTGGCGCTGCCGGGGTGGCCGACTGGTGCGACGACGATCTGACGCTGGTCCGCGCCACCCGAACCCTAGTCTGCGAGAACCGCAAGGTGCCCGCCCACTACCGCAAGGACGGCCAGGTCCAGGCCACCGCCTGGTTCCTGTTCCAGCGGCTGATCAGCCTGGACGGGGTCAACAGCTTCAGCGAGACGCTGACCGTCAAGCCGATCAGCATCCCCGCCGACTTCTACAGGATTCAGCTCGGCATCTACCAGCACCTGTGCGAAGCCGGATGTGACCCGGTCGAAGCCGATCCCTCCGCCTGGAAGGGCGCACCCGACTGGACCGCCGGGGACACCCACATCGCCTACGTCACCTCCGGCTATCTGTGGGACGACTCCACCGCCGACAAGCAGTACACGTTCAAGCCGGACGTGCAGATCAACGGCATCGTCGACCCGATCGGTGAGGAGACCATCCAGACCATCGGATACCAGTGGAGCCTGGGCGGTGTCAGCGACTTCGACGAGGTGCGCTGCGACACCAAGTCGCAGTCCACCAAGGCGGGCTGTGTGATCCCCAACTACGCGCCGACGTACACGTTCAACGCGGGCAAGAACCCGCAGGCGGCGGCGCACGCCTGGCTGATCCAGCAGGCCACGCCCAAGACCCCCGGCGTGCAGAGCGCGGGCACGGCGCTGTACTACCTGCCTGGCGGCCGCGACGGCAAGAACCGCGCCGTCATCTGCGACGAGGACGGCTGGGCGAAGAACAACTACGACCCGGACGCGATGAACAGCAGCACCGACACTCCGGACTGCGACGAGTTCACCTTCAACGCCTCGTACAACAGCGGCGGCATGCCCGCCAACCTAGGCGGCCTGAACCCGGTGTCGTCCGGATCGGAGTGCATCCAGTCCTACGCGACCAAGGTCGACGGAGCGATCCACCTGCGCAACCTGCCCGGCGCCCTGACAACCTTCAAGGAAGTCTGCGGCCGGTCCGCTATGTCCGGCAGCCAGAACCGGGGATCTATGGGCGCGTTCTCCGCCGGCTTCGTGAACAACATGCGGCTGATGGACAAGGATGCCTACTGGCTGGAGACCAGCATCACCGGCAGTTGCACCAGCGCGAACAGTGACGCCTGGCGCTGCACGATGACCCTCAAGTAACCCGCACTCCCACGACTGCGGGGCGGCACTGAACCCATCCGCGCCGCCCCGCAGTATTACGTATAGGGGCCGGTCAGCCTGGCTGCGGGCAAGCGGCCCTGTTCCACGTCTGCCCGGGGGATGCGGATACCCAGGATGTCTCCGACGGCCTGCCACACCACGCCGCACAGACCACCCTCCTGCGCGTCGAGAAGGTCATGCCATTGTGGGACGGTGTACCCCTCTGGGCAGGTCGCCCCTGCGGCTTTCAGGCCCTCGCCCAGGGCCGCCAGCTTGCTGCCTTCTACCGCATGCGGGCGGTCCGTCAGATCGTCGCCGAAGTTGTTCAGGTATACGTTCCCGTCGCCGGGCGCGTAGACGAGATAGCTCGGGTTGACCGCTACGTTCGCGTTCAGGCAGATCAGCTCCTCCCCGCCCGCGGGGGTCATCTTGTCCTCGTCATCGAAGAACCATTCGCACCAGGTGCACGACCCTCGGTCTTCCAGGACGTATGCCCACTCACCGGACGTGCCGTACATGCAGGGTGCGTCCCGGGTCGGGTGGAAGTCCCGGTACGGCATACCGCTCGATATCTCCTCCTCATCCGCGCCCAGCCTGAGCAGCAGATCCCGGACAGGGACCCCGCGCATCGCGGTCATGGAGATCCCGCCGAGCATCCCGTCAGCCGCCGGCTTATCGAATGTGTGCTGCCCAATCCACTTCAAGCCTTCCGTCACTGCACTGCACCTCCTCGGTGTCATTGGGTGCCAACCGCCATGATGCCCCGGCTTTCGGCCCGAGGCCGGGGCATCATGACGATCGCTGGTCGCGGGGCTGGTGTGGGGTCCGGCTGAAGCACTCGGGCCGGTCTTGGTAATGATCGGTAGCAGGTAGTCGTGTGCCCCTGTCGGCAGTTTGCCGAAATCGCGCACCCTGGGATTGCCGAATGGCCGGGTCAGGCCTCGTGGCGGGCTGGCGATGTCCTGGCTCGGAGGGCCGGGTCGTTACGCAGGCGCAGGAAGGTGACGAGCAGAGTGAGCGCCTGCACCAGGGCGCACGCCCCGATGACGTCGGTCAGATAGGACAGCGGTGTCAGGGCGAGCAGGATGCCCGCGAGAGGAAAGGGCAGCAGCAGGAGCAGGATGGTCAGGGAGAGGGTCGTACCGAAGGCCGCAGGCGGAATGACCTGCGAGCGGAGGGTGCGCAAGACGACGGTGAGCCCTCCGTCGGCGGCCATGAAGAGGGCCACGAGGGCCACGTAGCCGGTGTAGGAGGGGGCCTGGGGCACGGCGAGGCAGGCGGCCGCCGCGACGGTTGCGCTGATGACGCCAACCCCCCACAGACCGAGCCGGCCAAGGCCGACCCGGCAGCAGGCGACCGCGACCAAGGTGGCGGCCGCGGCGATGGACCAGAGCGCGCCGGCGGCGGCCGCGGAGTGGCCGAAGCGCCCCTCCACGAGGATGGGGCTAGCCGATTGCAGCAGCCCGAGCATGAGATTGGAGCAGGCCAGTCCGACCACCAGCCGGCGCAGGGACGGCAGCGCGCGCAGCGTCTGCCACCCTTCCCGCAGGCCACCGCCCCGCTCCGGCCCACCACGGCGCGCGGCGCGCAGGGGCGTGGGCGGGGTCTGCAGGGCGAGTCCGGCGGATACGAAGGACAGCACGCTCAGGCACGCCAGCATGCGAGTCGGGCCGGTGAGCAAGAGGGCACCGCCCAGAGCTGGGCCTATGAGGGTGGCCGTCTGGTCGATGCCGATCAGCACCGACTGCACCTTGTGGGTCTGCCCTTGGGTTTGCCGGCTCACGACGGCGCCGACCGCCTCGTTGGCGATGAAGCTGAACTGTGTCAGCGCCCCGGTCACCGCGGCCAGTGCCATGACGGTGACGGTCTCGGCCGTACCCGGCGGCAGGACGTCCAGCACGGCAGCGGCGCCCGCCACCAGCAGGGCGCGGGCGAGCGAGGCGATGAAGCAGACGATCGCCGCGCCGCTGCGGTCCACCAGGGCGCCGGCAATACCGAACGCGGCCACCCGGGGTATCCACTCCAGTGCGAAGGCCAGGCCCGTCAGGGACGCGGAGCCGGTGGTGGCAAGTACCACGAGCGGCATGGCATAGGTCGCCATGGAGTAGGCGAGGGCGTCGCACGCGCGGGGTGTGTAGACGCGCCGAAACAGGCTGCCTGTGGGAACGGCAGCGTGCCGGCCGGCTGGCTCGGCCTCAGGTAAGGAGACGGTCACGTTGTGGGGACTTTCAGTGGGCGGGGCACGGACGGACCAAGGCGTTGCCCGCCGCTCACGCCGAGGAGAACGCCACAATCGACCAGCCCATGGGAATGACATAACGCTGCACGTGAACTCCGCTCGAAACGCTGCGAGGTGAACAGGGGGGCCGACCCGCCAGGGGGTTGACCGGGCCCGCCCCTGTCTTGGTGCCGTCCGCGCACCTCCCCCAGACTGCAGGCGGCGTGACCCGCTCAAGGGTCACTGTGTTCAGCGCGTTCCAGGACCTGCGTGTCACGGGTAGCGGCCCAACCTTACAAGATCACCAAACTACTGAACCGAATCGCGCTCGTCAGCAGGTCGCGTCGCTTGGGGCGCGCACGCTTCGTGTCGCGCAGGAGGCGTCGGCGATGTCCTGGGAACGCGGATCTGGGCCATCGACGCCACTTGGGAGCGAGTGTTCACCGCGCTGATGGCCCAGGCCGGCGCGGACGAAGCCCCCTTCACTGGCCGTCTCGGGTGGACTCCACGACAGGCCTCTGAGTGTGATGCCGTCCCGTGACAGCGGTGACCGCAGTACTGATATTGCTTCCCGCACGATCCGCTCTCGCGGTCATGGCTGATTTACGCCGTTGGGTCGTCGCTGAGGCTGGAAGATGGGCTTCTTGTCGGCCAGGTGTATGCGGCCGGACGTCGACGTAAACGGCTCCCTGTTCCGTTGGGCGACTGCCTGGTGGCAGGCCCACGTGGCGGAGGTTGTTCACGTGTGAGCAGTTACTCGTTTCATCACCTCCTGGATATGGTAAGTGCCGTTCCGTATCGCAGCGTTGGGCTGAGCCGCAAGACGTCCTGTTTGAGTCAAAGCCATGAGTCGATCTTGGCTGGGATAGATCGGCAAGTAGACAATGCTACGGGCGGCCAGACGGGGGCTAGGACCACTGCCCGACGGATGATCTTCGGATCCGGATGGATGCGGAGGAAGTGCGGAGGAGGCCCTGTGGAGCGCTACTTCACCAGCGGATGGCATGAGGAACTACGCCAGCGGGTACGTGAGTTCGCCGATCGAGAAGTACGTCCGCGGATAGCGGAGATGGAGGCTGCTCAGACGGTGGCCCCGGAGCTGTCCCGGCTCATCGCCCGGCAGGGCTGGATCGGCGTGACCATCGACAGGGCGTACGGCGGCATGGGCGCTGGGCACCTGGCCAAGACGATCATCATCGAGGAGTTGGCTCGCGTCAGTGGGGCCATGGGCGCCATGGTGCAGGCCTCCCAGCTCGGCGTCGCCAAGATCGTTCACTTCGGAAACGAGCAGCAGAAGAGGACCTGGCTACCGCGTATCGCGGCAGGCGACTGCCTGCCAACCATCGCGGTCACCGAGCCGGAGTCGGGTGGCCATGTCCTGGGGATGGGCACCACCGCCGTCCGCGATGGCGACGAGTACGTCATCAACGGCCGGAAGGTCTTCGTCGGCAACAGCCATGTCGGCGATCTGCACGGAGTGGTCGTGCGTACCGGTGAGGGATCGCGAGGGCTGTCGGCCTTCCTCGTCGAGGCGGACCGCCCCGGCTTCTCGCTTGCCGAACAGCAACCTGCCATGGGGCTGCACGGCTTCAGCTTCGGTGAGCTGATCTTCGACAACTGCCGGGTGCCGACAGCGAATCTGCTCGGTGCGGAGGGCCAGGGACTGCCCGTCGCATATTCGTCCAGCGTGCTCTACGGCAGGCCCAACCTGACCGCGGTCTCCCTCGGTATCCACCAGGCCGTCGTCGAGGAGACGACCGCCCTGTGCATCGAGCGCGAACGGTACGGCGCGCCACTCGCCAAACTCACCAACATCAAGCTCAAGCTGGGCAGGATGAAGTCACGTCTGATGACAGCGCGGTTGCTCGCCTATCACTCCGTACATCTGCTCGACCAGGGGCTGCCGTGTGACGCCGAGCTGATGAACGCCAAGTTGCTCAATGTGGAGTCCGCCATCGACTCGGCCCGCGACAGCATGGACATCCACGCCGCCAGCGGCTTGTTCACCGACCGTCCGGTCGAGCGCTATCTGCGCGACGCCCACCACATCTACGCCCCCGCCGGCACCTCCGACATCCAGCTGTTGCGGCTGGGCGAGGTTGCGCTCGGCACCGCCAAGGGCCAGTGGTCCGAGCGTCTGGCCGACCTCGTGCAGACCGTAGCGGCGGAGCCTCGGCGAGAGCAGCTGGAAACAACCGGACGCGTGGGCTGAGCACAGGGAGTCGCGGACACGGTGCTGTGCCCGCGAGTCACGCATCCCTTCAGGCTTCGAGGACCCAACCAAACCGCAGCTGAAGGCAGGGCCTGCGCCCGTCTCAATGCCGACGTCGGCCCTCGCCTGCCTGAATCCGGTCGGCCAGTTCCTGTGCCATCGACTTGATGGTCGCCAGACCTGCTCGTCCCCACGGGTGGGTGTCCGTGTCGACCACGCAGATCGTCCCCAGAGCAATCCCGGTCTTGGAGTCGATCAGCGGAGCGCCCATGTAGGAGCGGATGCCGATCTCGTCCACGACCCGGTTTCCGGCGAACCGCGGATAGTCGCAGACGTCCTCCAGCACCAGCGCCTTCTTGCGTACGACAACGTGCGGGCAGTATCCCTGGTCCCGGGTCATCTCCCGGCCGACCGGCTCCTGCTGCGGCACGGGCTGCATTTCCACCGTGGACTGTCCGGCCGCGTAGAGGCCGGCGAAGTACTGGCGGTTCTCGTCGATGAAGTTGACCATCGCATACGGAGCGTTCGTGATGCGTGCCAGGTTGGCGGCGAACTCGTCGAACTCCGGGACGGGGACGTCCGCGATACCGAGCTCGCGCAGCCTGGCCACCCGGGCCGGCGCATCCCGGTCGTCGGGGGTCAGCAGCAGGTGGCTGGTCGGGTCGTACGGGGTGTACTGGGAGTAGGGCACCGGGGCTGACATGCAGACTCCATTCAGCTGCACTGAGCGTGCATCAGTGCAGCAGGTTGAGCTCCGCGGGCGAGGCGCCGGGAGTCGAAGCGAGCAGATGCTGTACGAGTGCGACCAGCACGCGGGTGCTGGAGGTGCACTGCCGCGCGTCGCACATCACGATCGGGACATCGGGCTTGAGGTCGAGGGCCGCGCGGACCTCCTCCGGCTCGTAGCGGTAGGCGCCGTCGAACTCGTTGACAGCCACGAGGAAGCGGATGCCGCGACGTTCGAAGAAGTCGACGGCGGCGAAACAGTGGTCGAGCCGGCGGGTGTCGGCAAGGACGACAGCTCCCAGTGCGCCCTGGGACAGCTCGTCCCACATGAACCAGAATCGCTCCTGCCCGGGCGTGCCGAAGAGGTACAGGACGTGGTCCTGGTCCAGGGTGATACGGCCGAAGTCCATCGCCACGGTCGTGGTCGACTTGCTCTCGACGCCGACCAGGCTGTCCGTGCGAGCGCTGACCTGGGTCAACAACTCCTCGGTACTCATCGGCTCGATTTCGCTGACCGCTCCAACGAAAGTGGTCTTGCCGACCCCGAAGCCCCCGGCGATGAGGATCTTCAGGGCGGTCGGGAAGGGGTCAGAGCCGCTTGCAAAGACCATGCAGCACCGCCTCCAGGAGGGTTCGGTCGATGGGGGAAGCCGCCCCGAGGGCGCTTGGCGCACGCGTGGTGAGCGCCTTGTCCGTCACGAGGTCGGACAGCAGTACTTTGGTGATGACGGCCGGTAACCGCAGGTGAGCAGCCACCTCGGCAACCGAGATGGGGGTGCCGCACAGGTCGAGGACCTGATCGTAGTCAGGGCCGAGACAAGTCTTCGGCCGGGTGCCGGTGGCCATCACGAGGGTGAGGAGGTCGAAGTGCGCGCCGGGACGGGTGCGCCCGTTGCTGACGGCGTACGGCCGCACCAACCGCCCGGCCTCGTCATCGAGCCATGCCCCCTCCCCCGCGTCCGACATTCTCAGTGCCTCGCTTCATTCGCCACGCCGGCCGCCTGCTGCCGGGCCGGCGTGGCAAGGTACGGCCGAACGCTCTTGACCAGCATGGCCATCTCATAGCCGAGCACGGCCGCATCGGCCTCCCGATCGGCCAGGACTGCCAGGCAGGCGCCGGAGCCCGCCGCGCATACGAACAGCAGGGCGGTGTTCAGCTCCACCACGACCTGCCGGACATCGGCACCCTGGGCGAACTGCATACCCGCGCTGCGGGCCAGCGAATGGAGACCCGATGCCAGGGCGGCCAGGTGTTCTGCTTCGGTTGCTGTCTCAAGCCCGTCGAAGGCCTTCGCCAGTCCGTCGGAGGACAACAGCACTGCGCTACGGGTATGGGGAACCCTCTGGACGAGTCCAGCCAGCAGCCAGTTGAGGTTCTGGGACTGGCCGGCATGCATGTCACTCACGTTGGCGATCTTCTCCTTGCTGCGAGTACGGAGCCTGCGGTCAGAGAGAGCTGCCCGTAGGCGGCTCGTCGGCATCGTCGTCGGCGCGGCTGACTCCACGCTGGAAGGCAGCCATCAGCCCCGGATCGTGCTCCACTTCCTGGTCCTCGGCCTTACTGGGCAAGGGACCGTTGCGGAGCTCCGGCACCAGGTTCTCCTGCGCCCGGCGCTGCGGCAACGGCGGACGCCCGCTCTGGGCTGCCCTGCCGTGCGCGGTCCCGCGGTCGTACGGTCCGGGCTGGTCGACCCGGGTGTTCTGCTGAGCGGGGGGCATCGGCGCGGCCACGGGCTGGGCCGGAGGCAACGGCTGCCCGACTGCGGGCGGCGAGGTGACGGGCAGCGCGGCGGAAGGTGCGCGTACGGCCGGCTGCTGCACCGGCGCGGCCGGAATCGGCCGGTGCACGTTCGAGTGCGGCTTCTGTGGTACCTCGACCGACTCGTCGCCGAGCAACGTGCGCGGGATGACCAGGACCGCCTGGACACCACCGTAGATGTTGCTCTGCAGCCGGACGGCGATGCCGTGGCGGCGGGCCAGCGCGGAGACGACGTACAGGCCGATACGGCCGTCCGCGAGCAGCTTGCTGATGTCGATGCGATCCGGCTCGGCCAGCAGCGCGTTGATCCGCGTCTGCTCCTCCAGCGGCAGGCCCAGACCGCGGTCCTCGACCTCAACGGCCAGGCCGGCTGTGACCCGCTGTGCACGCAACAGGATTTGCGTGTGCGGCTCGGAGAAGTTCGTGGCGTTCTCCACCAGTTCGGCCAACAAGTGAATGACGTCGGCGACGGCGTGCCCACGCAGTGTTCCCTCGATCGGCGGCACCAGCTTGACCCGCGAGTAGTGCTCGACCTCGGCGACCGACGATCGCAGCACCTCGGTCAAGGTCACCGGGCGTGTCCACTGGCGGCGGGACACGGATCCGCCAAGCACCGCGACGTTCTCCGCGTGGCGGCGGATACGTGTCGCCAGATGGTCAACGTGGAACAGGCCCTTGAGCAGCTCCGGGTCCTCGACCTCGTGTTCGAGCTGGTCGAGCATGCCGATGGCGCGGTGCACCAGAGACTGCAGCCGCCGGGCGAGATTGACGAATACTTCGACCTTCTCCTCGCTGTCCGGCGAGGCGATCTTGGAGAGCTGCGTCGCCTGTGCCACGGCTGCCCCGGCCTGGCCCAGGACGACGTTGATCTCATCCGCGACGAGGCCCATCGGGTCCGTCCGGGGCGGAACAGCATGGGGAAAGGGTCCCTGCTCGACGCGCTCGCCCCGCTCCATGCGGCGCACCACATCCTGCAACGCGGACCGGCCGTCGGAAATGGTGCGGCGCAGCAACGCATACTGCCGCGATGCCTCCCGGGCCTCGTTGCAGCCGGCGATCACGGCGCCGATCAGAACGCCGCAGCCAAGAACGGCACCGCCGGTCAGCACGGCCCATGTCAAGGCATCGGCTGAGCCAGCCTGAGCGCGCAGCACGAACACGATCAGAGCCGCCGCGAGCACCGCCATGGCGACTGCGGGGACCACCGCGAGACGTACCGGACGAGATTTGATGGCCGAATCTGTCGCCTCGTCCTGGGCCGGGCGCCTGGCATGCCGGTTACGCGCCGATCCCACCTCGGGCGACCGACCGGGCGCCGAACGCACTGCATAGGTCAAGGATTCGGGCATCGGAGTCCTCTCGATCAGCCAGCTCGGACACACGGCGCACTGTGCGGACCATCCGTCAACTTAAGTACATGAGCGGACAGTTATTAGGCCAGGCAGCCTACGCCACCCTCATTGGCACGGCCCAACCTGCGGGTGCGAGAAAGGGTTTCCCTGTTGTTTCCCCGAGGGTTCACCGATCTGCGCTCGAGGGACATCGCCCGGCCAGGGGCTCCAGGTGCGAAGCGCAGCAAATCCGCTGGCAGCGCCATGCTGTCGGGGCAGGAGCGCCCGACGGCGAGAATCATGCACCGCGGGCACCACCCGCAAAGCAGCAGAGAATCTCACACACCTCAGGCGCGGATCATTCACGGTATTGGCACAGCGGGATCAGGGTGGGAGTGGAAAGCCGACAAGGCCACAGTGTGTCCGCACCGTGAGCGCACAGGCGTCATGGCGCCTGTGCCTGCCGCACTTCCCGACCGTCTACTACGGTGTGGTGATGACACGCCACCCCGTCTGCCTCCGGGACGGAATGGCGGTTGCTGACCTGGACTGAGGACGGTCGATGACTGCGTTGGTGGAGTTGCTGCGTGCGAGGGCGTGGGCTGCCCGGGCACGGGTGGACGAGTCACGTTCACAACTAGCTGCGCTCGAGAGGGAACTCGACGTCACGAAGGCGAAACTGGCCCGGGGCGGAATCCCCGAGGAAGTGGTGGCGGAGTTGCTGGCCTGGGCTGACGGGGCAACCGAGACGCGCCGCCTCCTTCCGCGGCAGCCTGACCCGTCAGAGGGACCCTAGTCGGCCAAGGAGCGCCCTCCGGCGCCGCCGCGTAGGGGCCTAACCTGGGCTCAGCGACGTCACGCACGCCGTAAGGACCGGCGGGCAACGTCGCTGCCCCCACGACTGCGGCTACGTCGGCGCCCCGGAGATCCGCCCGAGCCTCCCCCGTGGCCCATCACCCCAGCCCGCGGCCGCATCCGCATGCTCGCCCGCGACTACAGCAGACCGCAACCTCGCCGAACGTCAACCCCTTTGACACAAACGCCAGATCGACACAACGAACGAACTGCTCACCAACCCATAAAACCTCCTGAACCCTCGTCAAGCATTGCGGTAACCCGTAATCCGCACGACGCTGCGCGAGTCGAACGACACGTACAGCGCCTCGCAGTCGATGCCTACACCGGTGATCAGGCTGAGTGGAGCAGGGAGGAGCGAGGTCAGGTCGACCCAATGGCCGGAGGCATTGCGGTAGAAGACGCCACTCTGGGCTCCCGCCACGATCTCATCCGGGTTGTCATAGCTGAAGGAGATCTGGGCCAACGTGCTCGTCGCGAAGCCTTGGCGGCCGGCCACCAGGGCCGTGAGCTGCTGCTCCGGGGTGAACGTGCTGCCTCCGTCCACGGACACCTCGATGCTGTTGGGCGTGATCACGTAGACCGTTTTGGAATCGTACGGATTCACGAAGGCTGGCCCGAATGCGGGGCTCGCGCTGACATTGGAAGCGATGGTTGTCCAGTTGTTGCCGTCGCGTCGTGAAAGGGTTGTCGAGGTGAACGAGTAGTAGACCGGTCCTGTGCGGGATCCGGTCACGTAGAAACCCTCTGTCCCGGGCGGAAATGACGGAATCTCGATCACCCAGCCAGCGGCACCGTCGGCGTTGATGTCCGGACTGGAGTCAAAGCTCTTGTTGCGGAGTAGCACGGGCTGGCCGTTGGTGTTCGCTGCCAGTGGCGTGTTCGGCAGGAGCGGGATGTTGGTGTCCGTGGCCGCGTCGTATTTGATGAGCGGCAGGTCGCACATCATGACGGCGTCGAGTGACGGGAAGCGGCCCGCACCCTTCGGTGACTGGATGAACTGGAAGGCGGTCGGGCCGTCGGGGTAGAAGTGCCCGTTTTGCAGTACTTTTGGATTCCCTTTCGCATCTTTCTTCATCCAGAAATTCAGGAAGCTGATGAACCGAATATCGGGGGTGGCACGGTGGTTGATGAAGGCTGCCGCCGCCTGATTGCGGGTAATGAGACTGAAGTGGGGCGAGCTGGCATCGGCCATAGTCCAGCTCGCGTCGCCGAGATTACCGTCCCGGAAGGTTACCTCCCAGCCGGGCGTGGGCGTGTCGAGCATGCTGGTATTGCGATACCAGCCCTCGTTGTCACCGGTCGGATATGCCAGCCGGGATCGATTCACCGGATTAGTCGGAATGACGGTGATCATATGCGCCTGGTGGGTGTGCATACCCCCGAAGCGTCGGATCCATCCATCGCTCTCGGGAAAGACGAACGGATTACTGAGAACGTTCTCGTAGACACCGCCATCTCCTGCTACCCATGCTTTGGTGCCACCGCCGGATGTGTCTATAAGGAAATCCCAGATGTCCGCATGAATGCGCACCGGAGGGTTCGCGCCGATCGAGGTTGTCGCGGCGGATTCGATGGTGGCGACGACGAGGTTCCAGTTGGTGATGTTTCCGGCAGGGTCGGATCCGAGTGCCTGGTAAACCTCCTGGCCGGCGCCGAAGAACAGCTGGAGGCGCCCTGCCGGACCGATCGTGGCCGGGAGGGCGGGATTGTCAAGGATGAATGACCGGACGAACCTGCGTCCGCCCAGACCTGTTCCGTCGCAGGTCTGCCTGCCGCTCGCCGTCACCGGCTGCGTGGTGAGGATGTTGTTGGCCACGTCGTAGACGCCTATGATGTTGCCGCTGCCGCAGCCGCCGAGGCCGCTGACGGAGGACTCGAAATAGACGAAGTTGTCGAACGCCGCAAGTGACCTTGAATCCAGGGAATTCAGTGCCGTGTTGTTGGTGAGCAGTGCCGTCCACGTTGCCCCGTTGTCGGTGGATACGAAGAGTGATCCGTGGCTGCAGGCCCAGAGCTTTGTCTGACTCACGGCCAGCGCGCCCACTCCAGCGGCGGTCGGAAAGTAGGTGAACGGCTGGCCCGCCGCAGGACGTGTGGCGATGCCGCAATCGGTCGCGAGCACGAGCTCCGAGTTTTTTGCGAACGCCACCGCGCGGATGGCGGCCGAGCCACAAGGCCAGGTCTGTTGGATCGGTGTCCACGTACTGCCGCCATCGGTGCTCTCAAACGCGCCCTGTAGCGTGCCGGCGACCACGTGCCCGCCTGCGACAGGATCGACGTCGATTTGCGAGGGCGGGAAGATGCTGGCTGTAAGTGGCGATCGCGGCAGCGCACTCCAGTTCAGTTCACCGGTGTTCTTCCATACGCCTGCCTGCTGATTGAAGACAAAGAGTTCGTCGGCGTTTCCGGCGATCGACACCGACCGTCCCGCTGTGGAGATGTCGTTGGCGCTGAGGACGGCGGAGGCGTTGGCATCAAGATTGGACAGGTCGGGGCTGATGTCCTCGAGCGTCGGCGCGTCGACGCCGAAGACGTCAAGTGCGGGCTGTGAGACGTAGGGGGGCGACTGGGGGTAGTAGTACACCTCGGTGACGCTGCCGTCACCGGTGGCTGCGATGACATGTCGGGCGCTGTCGTCGGGGGTGTAGAACGCAGCGATGCCAACGATGTCGCGAAGGGTCGCAATGAGTCGCCACCCGATGTGCACACCGATCGTGGGGCCGTAGATTTTATCGATGATGTCGCCGTTGCTGGTGGCGGCGATGACATGACGGGCGCGGTCGTCGGGGCTGTAGAACGCAGCGATGCTAACAATGTCGCGATCGGTTCCGAGGGGTGGCTCCGCGATACGCACGCCGATCGCGGGGCCGTAGTAAACCTCGGTGACGTTTCCGTCGCCGGTGGCGACGATGACATGGCGCAAGCCGTCGTCAGCGGTATAGAACGCGGCGATGTCGACGATGTTGGCGAAGTTTGCCAAGGGCAACTGGGTCACCGCGGTACCAGCTTGGATGCCGTAGGACACTTCGGTCAGATTGCCGTCGCCAGTGGCGACGATCACACGGCGTAGGCCGTCGTCAGGGGTAAAGAAGGCCGAGATGCCTAAGATGTCGGAGAAATTAGCCAAAGGAGGCGAGGTAAAGAACGTTCCTGACGAGCCGTTGAAAATCTCGCTGATATCTCCGTTGGGCGTGGCCACGATGACGTGGCCGAAGTCGTCGTCGGGAGTGAAGAAAGCGTCGGCAGCTGTAATGGCGTCAAAGCAGGCCAGGTAGGATCGGCCATGCGCCTGCGGCTGCCCGAAGGAGATGTCGAAGACCTTTCCCTCGGCCGTCCCGACGATCGCATGGCGATAGCTATCGTTGGCCGTGAAATAGCCACCGAGTGCTGAGAAGATCGGATTCCTGATTGACTTTGCCACAGATTCCTCCTCGGCTCGGCATGAGGACGGCAGAGATCTTTGGCGATGTTCGCGACGACCTCGGCGGCCTGTGTGCGATATCCTCAGCCCGTCCGCCAGTTGATCAGGCGACAAATCGAGAATCAGTCTTTGGTCAAGACCTGTTTATGTGCTCCAGCCGCTCGCGAACGCCAAGATTGACGATCAGTCGCGCTAGCAGCCGCACTCACTACCAGCCAGTTTCCCCCCGGTTGCTGTTGCCCGCATCTGCTGGGCACCTGCTGACCCCTGCCCTCAGGTGTGATGCGTGCTCGGAGCTTGGACGGGCCGCTACGTCGAGATTGCGAGAACAGCAGGGCCTACCAAGGTCACCCGCCCCTACGACCGCCGCCGCCCGCAGGAGAGTCACCGATGCACCATCCGCTCGGGCGATATTTCCGTCACAAATGAGGGAAAGTTCTGAAACTCGTGATCCGATTTCTCTGGCCGCCCTTCGTCCACGAGCGTGAGGACAATGGTGAAATACCCTTGCGGTTTCCATGATTGCTGCCCAATCCTGGCCATGCCAGAAATAGCGCCATTGCTGCGAACGGTAGCATTGTCCTGCAAGTACCATATTCCGTTAGGGGACAGCACAAAGGGGACTGCCTTCAGCCCCCTTCTTTCAAGCTCAGACGCGGCCGTCTCCGGTGGCCACCCATCCAGTCTAAGCTGCCCCTCTACCTTCGTCAGCCAGGGAACCTTTGCTCTATTGGGCGGCTCCAGCAATTCCACGAATAGCCGGGCCCCCCGCTTGCTCTGGCTCTCATCACGTACGGCTCGCAAGAATGCAGCGATAAATGCAACGGTGGCCACAATGATTGTCGGGAGAAGCCACTTAGCCACAGGATAGATCTTGCCGCTGCTCCATGCGCCCGCTAGTCCAGCCGCCAGGGCGGATAGGCCAGAAAGGGCCGCCCACACCCATCGCTCATTTATCCGTTTGCGAGTAGCAGCATCACTGTTCATGCCGCGACCTCCTGTACCACGTTGAGCCTGCGGCGTGTCTCCGGGGCAACCTGTTTCCAGGGGATCACGCGCCCCCTGGGACTGCATCCGGGATGACAGGAGGTATCCCAGCACCGACCGGGTGCTGGTTGCGGCGGATCTCGCGGCTGATGCTGGGCGGGCTGCGGCCCGGCTCGGCCGCTATCTGCCGGATGGTGGCCTTCTCCCGTAGCCGGTCGGCGATGTGGACGCGGTCGGCCTCCCTCAGATATCTCGACGGGCCTTCAGGGCACCACGGCACGTACCGGCGGTCTCGCCTTGTCCTTGCCCGAGGCGCCCCGCCCGTTGCGCCACCGCTTGCCCGTCTGGTAGTTGATCCCGACGCGTTTGAAGGCTTCGGCACTGCTCAGGCCCTGGTCCATGAGCCGGAAGTATTCCTCCCGCTCACGGACCAGGATCTTGCGGCCCCGAGCCTTGCCCCGGTTCTCCCGGATCTTGAAGTCCATTGCACCCCTTGAGCTGGGGTGTTGCGACGACCACTAGAACCCAAGCTGATGGGGGCGGGGCCTTTGTCGCCCCCAAAGGGTCTGCGGTGCTCACCTCTTCGACGACCGCAGCTGGTCTCGGCCGACTCCCCCACCCTCGTTCCCACCGGCTCGTGGGAGCCCTCATGGGAACGTCATGGGAACGGAAGGTCGTGTAAAGGCGGGGAACGATCAGACGGGGCCGGAAGACTACACCTCGCTGACCAGCAGGAATGGTAAACCTAGGGGAAGATCGCCATAGACAGGGACAGCGATAGCGTCTCTCCTAAAGCGGGTGTCGCAGGTTCGAATCCTGCCGGGGGCACCAGCGAAAAGGCCCCGGACCGATCATGGTCCGGGGCCTTTGACGGCAGCATTTGACGGCAGTCGCCTGCTACGGCGACTCGTCGACGTGCTCACTCTCCGGTACGGCCAACTCGATACCCCGTACACGGCGGAGCCACCGCGCCAGAGCGAACAGTGACGCCCCAGTGGCGCCGCAGGGCTCCCACGCCCCGGCCACCATCGCAGTCAGACCGTCGTCACCGACGATGTAGATGGCCTGGGCGCCCACAACAGCAGTGATGAACGCATTGGTGCGCGATGAGGTACGCAGGACCCAGTCCACGGGCCGCCAAACCGGGCGCACGACATCACGCACGCGCATCCGGAGCGCCGCGAACAGGAATCCCAAGGCAAGCAGGAACTGCCTATGCGCTGGGAAGGCAACGCCGTCCTCGGGAGAGCCAGCGAGCATGGCTACCCACTCCTCATGGAGGTGAGACCTGCGAGGTCCAGACAGCCAAGCAGCCAGGCTTGTCGCCCGTCGAGCCGCTTGAGCTGGGGCAGCCTCCAGCCCAGCTTCCACCCAATCCTGCCCGGCCTAGGCGTCGATTCGACGCCCGCCCGGCCTAGTGGCCGGGACGGCGGCTCCCCAAGAAACGGGATTTCCTAGGCGGCAGGCAGACGGCGCTTGAGCAGCCGGTCCATGTGACTGATCGCTTCCCGTTGGGTGTCGTGCACGACGTGCGTGTACACATCCATCGTGATGCTGATCTGGCTATGCCCGAGGATCTCCATGATGACCCGCGGCGCGACGCCCGCCGCCGTCAGCAGCGTGGCGCAGCCGTGCCGCGTGTCGTGCAGTCGGACCACCCGCAGGCCCGCATCGGCCGCGACCCGCGTGAACGACCGGTAGACGTTCCTCGGCTCCACGGGTCGACCGTTCCTCGTGGCGAAGACGTAGCCAGTCTCCGACCATGCGGCGCCCGTGCGCGCGAACGCTTCCCGCTGCCGCAGCCGGTGCCACCGCAGCGGCGCGATGCACAGCGCAGGCATCGGCACCACGCGGCTACGGCGGCTCTTGGGATCGTCGTCGTACAGCGTGCCCCTGCGGCGCTGGGTCTGTTGGCGGACGTGCACGACGCGGTTGTCCAGGTCCACATCCGACCAGCGCAGACCCACCAGCTCACCACGCCGCAGCCCCATGCAGATGGCCAGCACGAACGCGGCGTACAGCGGGTCCCGGCGCGCGGCCTCCAGGAAGGCCAGCGTCTCCTCCAGCGACCAGGGATGGATCTCCCGTTGCTTGACGCGGGGCGGCTCCACCAGCGACGCGACGTTCCGCGTGATCAGTTCTTCGCGCACGGCCGCCGTGATGGCCGTGCGCAGCACCTGGTGCGCTTCCTTCGCTGTCGCGGAGGTGTGGGCGTTCTGCATGCGGGTGATGAAGCGGCGCACGTCTGCGACGCTCAGCGACTCCAGCCGCTTGGTGCCCAGCAGGGGGACGAGGTAGAGCCGTACGTGCGTCTCGTACTTGTCGTAGGTGCTGAGCTTGCGGCGCGGCTCGATGTAGTGCTCCAGCCAGTACAGCAGCCACTCTGACAGCTTGGCGGAACGAGTTGGCGTCGGGATGCCCTGGCGGTCACGACGCACCAACTCCTGTCGCTTCGTGTCGCATTCCTCCCACGTACTGCCGTAGACCGTCTTGCGCTTGCGGGTGCCGTCAGGCTGCGGGACGTACACACGAGCTTCGTAACGGCCGTCCTTGCGCTGCCAGATGCTGCCGGCACCGTTCGGGTTCCTCTTGCGGGATGCCATCAGGCTGCGTTCTCCTCGATCTGTTCTTGAATGAAGGTGCGCAGGCTGTCGGGGGCAATGCGGCGTGCCCGTCCGACGGTGAAGCTCGCCAACTGGCGAGATCGGATGAGGTCATAGACCTTGCTGCGGCTCAGGCGCAGCGCGCTCATGACCTCGGGGACCGTGAGCGCCTCGGGGCTCGGGGGCATGGCGGTGGTCATGCGGTGACTCCTCTGGGGCGGTCTGTCCGAGGTGTGGATTTCTGCGTCACCGCGTCATCTGCGTCATTCGTGTTCCTGACCTGCGGGTTTTGGGTGACGCAGGGCGTTGGGGGTGCGTCACCGGTGACGCAGGCTGTGCGTCACCGGTGACGCGGGTGACGCGGGTGACGCGGGTGACGCGGGGTGACGCGGGGTGACGCAGCCAGAGGCCGTCTGCGTCACGGCTGTATGCGCAGGTGACGCAGCGTTCTCCACTTAGGAAAAAGAGAGGGGGTGTCTGTGGTGGTGCGGTGCGGCTCAGGGCGTGAAGAAGGAGCCGCTTCGCGGCGCGACCATCGGGCGGCGCGAGCGCCGAACAGCAAGAGGAGCACGCCTGGCCGGTGGTGCTCCTCTTGCTGCGGGCGGTCGGCGGTCGCCGGTCAGAACGCCCGCTGCTCGTGCGGAGGCGTGGCCGGTGAGCGGGTCATCTCGATGTAGCGGCCCTCCCTGGTGCGGCCCGAGTCGATCAGGACGCCCCGGGCGGCCAGGGTCGGCTGGAGACGCTGGGGACGGTCGGAGAGCACCTTGCCCGTGGTCGGCCACCCCTTGGGCAGCGGGCGGAAGTCCTCGCCGGTGTAGAGGCGGGTGAGGCAGTGCAGCCACTCCGTGGAGGTCATCCGCTGCTCTGCGCCCGGTTCGATGTCTGCGGCATGCCTGAGCACGGTCTGTGCCAGGAGGTCACCCTCGATCACGTCGTCGTTGAGGTCGTCCAGACTGGCCCGGTAAGCGGTGAGCGCTCCGAGGCCGGTCGCCGCATCGAGCTGCGCGCACAGGTGCGCGAAGTCCGCCATCCGCAGGTCGGTCGGGGTCTCCGCCTCAACCGCGCGGACCTTCACCGTGAGGTCCAGGAGAGACCCGAGGACGACGGGCAGAACCTCCGCGTACTCCGACCACAGTTCCGCCTCGGTGCGCCGCACCCGGGGCCGCTCCAGACGCAACGGCAGGAGCCGCTCCGCGAGGTCGGGCCGGATGACTCCCACGTCGATACCAGTCAGGAGCAGGGGGCGGCGGTAGCGGGCGCGGAACACGTCCCCGTCGGTGAAGAGGGCGCGTTTGACGTTCTCGGCTCCGGTGACGATGCAGCACATGGCGTCGGACAGGTCCGGCGTCATGTGGGAGAGGTTGTCCAGCGCGGTCACCCATCCGGCGGCCACCGCCGCGATCAGGTTCTCCTCGTCCTTCGGCGCCCGCCGCAGGTCACCGCTCATGCCCTCGATGATCCGCACGAGCATCCTGCCGCCGGTGGACTTGCCCGCGCCCTGGGGGCCAGTGAGGAACGGCGCGGGGACGGGCACGGACGGCCCGAGGCAGCCGATCAGCCAGGCGATGGCCAGGCACTCGGTTTCCGCGGTGGCGAAGTTGCACAGCTGCATCAGCCGGTCGATGCCCTTGCCGTCGGTGTTCTTGGCCGGCAGGGGCAGTTCCCCGGTGAGCTGGGTGCGCCGCCAGCACACCTCGCGCGGGTCCGGGATAGCAATGTCCCAGCCGGTGGGGTGGATACGGACGGACTGCCCGTCGTTGCGGCCCAGGTCCAGCCACGTCGCCCCGTCGAATCCGGGCGCGACGCGAATGTGGACGGGCTGCACGTCCTCGGACAGCGCGAGCGCTTCGATCAGGTCCAACGCCTCCTTGAGCGCTGTCCCGTTGAACACGCCGAGCCCGTCCTTGAACAGGCCGACCATGAGTTCCTGCCGATGGCTGCCGGTCGTCCCCTGCGAGCGCATCGGGCGTGCCACGGGGTGGCCAATTCCTCTGCGCGTACACGGTCCCTTCGGCGGTGCGGAAGTACCGGAAATGCGCTTGCGCGTAGTCGGCGATGACTTCGCGGGCGGGCGTCTTCTCGTCCTCAGACATGGTCACAGTCCCAACCTGGTGAGGGCGTTGGTCCACGCGTCGGTGCAGTGCCGAGGGGATTCGCCCTTGGCCTGAGCGGCGGTGAACAGCCGGGCGACGTGGGTGTCGGTGAGGCAGCCGCACCGGCCGTGAGTGGACAGCACGGCGAGGAACGTGCGGTAGACGGTGGTGTGGATCGCGCTGCGGGCCTCGGTGATGCGCTGCTCCGCCATGGCGATCCCACGGTGCAGGAAGGCGGGCGTCCGGTGCGGACACTCCCCGCCCCCGGCCAACGCGGGCACGCTGACGGCCTGCGGCGCCGGCCGGAGCGTGGAAGGCTCCCGCACGGCCAGCGCGCGCACGACATCGGGCAGCTCAGTCAGGGTGCCGGTGCCGGGGCCGAGCCAGCGCGCGTAGGCCATCGTGGACTTGATGTCCACACCGTCACGGACGGCGTTCACGGACCGCATGGTGCCCTGGTAGATCCAGTGCTCTCCGCGCGTGGTGGCCACTGTCCGGGTGGACGGCAGGGCTCGCTCTGCCCAGGCGACGGCGGCCGGGTTATCGAGGTCCACGACCGTCAGCCCGGCGCCGCCGGGGTGGTAGGCCGCCGCTGCCGCATCGCGCCACGCCCGCGCCCATGTCGGCGAGTTGATGGAGTGGGGGTCGGTGGTGGCGGCGGCCCAGCCGTGGCAGGGCGCCGGGCAGGTGCAGGGGCCGGGGGTCTTCATGTTCGGCCGGCCACCACACGCGTTGTCGGCGCAGCGGCGGCAGTTGCCGAACGGCACCTTCCCAGCTCGTAACGGCAGCACGGGCACGCCGGAGGCTGCCAGGGAGAGAGCGGTATGCAGGTGCTCTGCCCGAATGTCGGTCGGTTGGGTCATGCTGGGAGACCTCCAACAGGTCTGTTGTGGATTGGTTGGACAAGGGCGGCCCCGGTCTTTGGCGAGATGTGGGGGCCGCCCTTGGCTTTGCTGGGACTGTCCGGCCGATCAGGAGCGTCGTGGGCACGGAAGCGCGTGGACGCGGGGTGCGACGGGTGTCATGCTCACGGCGGCGTCTGGCGCGGGTCCGACGCGCAGGGAGGGACCATGGAGCTCTATCTCGCCGTACCTCTTGTTCTGGTGGCGTTGCTCGTTGCCGCCATGGGCGTGGCG
>NZ_JBSGBZ010000047.1:0-61895 GCF_053601495.1 Streptomyces sp. NPDC004721 | reverse complement strand
ACAAGGAGGTGCCCGGGCATCTGCAGATCCACCTGATCTGCGACAACTACGGCACCCACAAGACGCCCGCCATCAGGACGTGGCTGGCCAAACACCCCCGGTTTCACATGCACTTCACCCCGACGGGCTCCTCGTGGATCAACCAGGTCGAGCGGTGGTTCGGGTTCCTGGCCGACCAGAAGATCCGCCGCGGCGCACACAAGAATGTCCAGAGCCTCGAAGCCGACATCCGCGCCTGGATCAAGGACTGGAACGCAGACCCCAAGCCGTTCGTCTGGACGAAGTCCGCCGAAGAGATCCTCGAATCCCTCGCTCACTTCTGCCGACGGATTTCAGGCGCAGGGCACTAGTACTCCAGCTGTAGATCGTGATCTTCATGTCTGGGATGCGGCTTGTCGCTGGTAATGGCTGGTGCGTGATCGCTGCTGATGGCGGCGTCGCCAGTCGGACCAGCCGAGTCGGTGGGCGATGTCGTGGAGGGGTTGGACGACGCGCGTGATGAACAGGCGTTGGATCTCGTTGCAGGACAGCGGGACCAGCGCGTCCGGGGCGGGGTTGCGGGCGTGTTCGTCGGCGCGGACGACGGCCAGGAAAGCGTGGGCGAGCATCGCGAGGGTGACCCAGCGGGTCCAGGAGTGGTAGCGGCGGACTTGGTGCTCATCGAGTCCGGCCAGCCCTTTCTCGCTCTGGAAGGTCTCTTCCACACGCCATCTGGATCCGGCGATCCGCACCAGCTCGGTCAGCGGCACCGGCTGGGGTGATAAGCAGCGGTAGTAGGCGAGTTCGCCGGTGGTGCGGTTGCGGCGGATCAGGAGCTGGCGGCTGCCCGGCGCCGCCTCGGTGAGATCGATGACGGCCCAGTCTGCGCTCGCCGACGCCGAGGCGGACATCGGTACGCCCGATCTGTGCGTCGACTCTGACCGGCGGGTACTGCGCTGTCTGGACCGTGAGATCGAGCTGACCCGTGGGGACACGACCTCCTGCTGTGCCTGGTCGGCACGCCAGATCGGGTGTGGACCTACGAGCGGCTCCGCCCGGAGGTCTGGGGCAACGAGCATCTCGGCCGCGGGTCCGACATGCATTCGGTGGTGTGGAGGGTACGCCGCAAGCTCGCCCGGCTGGGCGCGAGCGTCGCGATACACGCGGTCCGCGGGGTCGGCTTCCGCCTCGCGCTGGCCTGACCGTCACGTGCGCTTGGGGCACCGCGGCTGACAGGTTCCAGACCTGATCCGGCCCGTCTGGTCGGTGACCAGGCGGGCCGGACTTGTCATCTAGCGGTCAGGTTATTCGCAGCGGAGGGGAGACAGCGCGAAGTCCTCCACCGCGTCCTTGTTGCCCTTGATCTTCACCTCGCGGGTCTGGGGCTTCCAGCCGTCCTTGGCGGCGATCAGCGTGAGCGGGCTGTGCTTGCTGTCCAGCCAGTAGGCGTACCTGCCCTGGGTATCGGTGGTGAATGTCCACGACGCCGCCTTCGCGTCGGCCTGGACGATCGCACCGGCCTGCGGTGAGCTGTCGCTCTGGCAGCTCGTCCCGGTGACCGTGCCCATCAGCTTGATCCAGCTCTTCGGAGGCTTCGCGGTCATCGTCACCGCCACTGACCGCACCGTGTATGGCGTGTTGTGCTTGATTCCGACCGAGGCGGTGTAGGTGCCGGGCTGGTCGACGGTCGCCGTCATCCCGGCGGTGACCGTGACCTTCTCGCCCGGCGCCAGCGTGGCCGACGTCTTGTCGATCGTCATCCATCTGACGTCCCCCGAGCCCTCGACGCACTCGTCGAACCCGGGCAGCACCTCGCCGGCGGGGGTGGTGCCGAAGGTTCTCGACGCACCGCCGATTCTGTAGAAGCCGCACGCCGCGCCACCACGGTACAGCGCGGTTTTGGCGTTCGGCAGGCTCGACCATGAGCTGGTGGCCGGGTCGTAGGCGAAGCCGGCGTTGGTGATGTTGCCTTGGGTGGACCCACCCTGCGCACCGCCGACGACCATGAGCTTTCCGTTCGCGACGGCGTACGAGCTGGCCCAGCTGTCGACCGGCGCGTCGGCGATGGCGGTCCAGGCGTTGGTGCCCGGGTCGAAGGCGTAGCTGGCCTTGGTACCGACGGACGCGGCGTCGGCACCACCGGTGCAGTAGACGACACCGTCGATCCCGCCGCAGGAGGCGAACGCCACCGACTTCGGGTAGTTGGGCAGCTTCTCCCAGGTGTCGCTGCCCGGGTTGTACCGGACGACCGAGTTGGACATCGGCGAGCAGCCCGAGGTCGTGCAACCGCCGATGACGTACAGCTTGCCGCCGACGACTGCCTGTGCGGCCGCGGCGCGCGGCGCGGGGTTGTCGGCCTTCTTCGTCCAGGTGTTGGTCGCCGGGTCGTACGACCAGGTCGTGGCCTGGGGCTCGGCCGGGGCTACCCAGCCGCCGGTCGCGATGATCTTCCCGTCCACGACGCCCACCGCCATGGCGTGACGCGCGCCGGGCAGATCGGCGATCGGCGTCCACGTCTGCGCGAACGGGTCGTAGACGTAGTTCTTCGCGCTGGAGACCGATCCGCTGCTGCCGCCGATCGAGTAGACCTTGCCACCGAGGTTGACTACCCGGTTGTCCATCACCTTCACCGGGTACCTGGCGGTGTCCAACCAGGGCCCCTCGTGCGGGTCGACCGCGGCGGGGGCTGCCGTGGCCTCCTTGCCGGACGCCTGCGCGGCAATGGACGTCGGGACGTCGAGCCGCTGCTCGGGTGCGCCGCTGGCCGCGAGGATCTCCTGCTTGCTGACCTTGGAGCCGTCGGCGCGCTGGAGCACGAAGTCGCCGGCCCGCTCACTGAACTCGACGTCGACGGGCGCGCCGCCGGTGTTGGTCACCGTGAAGGTCTTGCTGGCCTTGCCGGTGGGCATCTGCGCCTCGCCGGTGACCTCGGCCGGCTCGATCGACAGCCGGCCAGCCGCGAGCTGGAAGGCCGCGTCGGTCGCCCGGTCGGCTTGGACGTCGACCTGCTTGCTCTGGCTGACGTACTTGTCACCCTTCGCGGTGAACTTGTGCGAGCCGGTCAGCGACGAGAACACCCAGAAGAAGCCGTCGGGCAGCTTGGGGTCGCCCGGGGTGGCCACGGTGGTGGCCTTCTCCGCCGGCCGGTCGTCGCTGCTGACCTTGGCGTTGTTGACGTAGCCGTTGTCGTTCTTGTCCTGCACGTGGCCGAACACCAGGCCGCCGTCGATCGGCTCGCAGCTGACCTGGGTGCCGATCAGCACGTTGTCGACCTGCCACCAGTTTGTCCAGGAGGTGTCGGGGTAGTGGAACCGGACCCGGGTCTGCGCGTTGCCGGCAGCCTGAGGGATCTTGACCTCGGTGACCTGCGGTCCGCGGGTGTTGACGTTCTGCTGAAGTACGTTGGTCCAGGTGGTGCCGCCGTCGAGGCTGAGATCGACATCGCTGCGGTTACCGAACCTATTGAAGTCCTGGTTGAACCGGATCACCGGCGCCTCGACGTCGGTGAGGTCGACGACCGGGCTGACCAGCGAGGTGTCCTGCCGCCCGCCCTGCCAGTAGTTGTGGCTGTCGATGATGGCGAAGTTGCCGGTGCCGCCGGTCAGGTTCCCGCGAAAGCCGGGGTCGTTGAACTGCCAGACCTGGCCGTTGCCAATGTTGTCCTCCACGGACCAGCCGGCCGGCGCGGTGGTGCCGTCGAAGGTCTCGTACAACCCGTCGGAGCGGTTGCGGTATCCGGGCGCGGTGCAGGATTTGTCGATCGGCACGGCCACGTCGTGGGTGACGTTGCTCGAGCCGACGACGACGTCCTTGGTCACCGTCTGGTAGCCCGAGTACTGCGGCTCGACCTTGATGCGGTAGGTCGCCCCGGACGGGAGCTTGAAGCTGTACTGGCCGTTGGCGGGCGTGGTGTAGTCATACACACCCGACGGGCCCTCGACGCTCACCTTCGCGTAGAGGGGCCAGCCGTGGCCGGAGCCGTCGGTGACCTTACCGCTGACCGTGGCGCTCGGCATCGCCGTCAGCGCGACGTTGGTCGTTGTGGTCGTGTCCTTGGTGATCGTCGCCGACACCGTCTTGCTCTCGTAGCCGAACTTCGACACCGCGACCTGGTAGTCACCAGCCGGCAGGCGAGACGAGAACTTGCCGTCGCTGCCGGTGGTCAACTCGCGGCTGACCTCGCCGGTCAGCGCCACCGTGATACCCGCGATCGGGGCACCGGTGCCCGCGTCGGTGACCGTGCCGGTCAGGGTGCCACTGTTGCCGACCCCCGCGGCCTTGAACATCGCGAGGGTGTCCAGGCGGCCCTCACCGTAGACGTTGTTGTTCGCCGCGGTGCCGCCGCACTGGGCGTCGGCCGTGTCGATGGCCGTCGAGTTCAGCAGCGCGCGGGTGGCGTCGACGTCACCGACCAGCGCCGGCTCCCCCGACCACAGCAGCGCGACCGCGCCCGCGAGGTGCGGGGCGGCCATCGAGGTGCCGTTGTAGCTGGCGTAGCTGTTGCCCGGAATACTCGACCGGACGTTCACGCCGGGGGCGGATATGTTCGGCTTGATCGTGCCGTTCTGCCCGGCGCCGCGGGAGGAGAAGTTGGCGATGTTGTTGTTGATGTCGTACGCGCCAGCGGAGTAGTTGCTGGTCAGGCTGCCCGGCGAGCCGCTGGTCTGGCAGCCCGATCCGAGGTTGCCGTTAGACCAGGCCCCGAAGATGCCCGAGTTCTTCCACGCGTTGGTCAGGTCCTCCATGAACGGACTGTTGGAGGGCGCCGTGGTACCCCACGAGTTGTTGATGATGTTCGGCCGCTTGCTCGCGTCCGGGTTCTGCCCGTTGAGGTCCCGGGGCTCCAGCATCCACTGGGCGGAGGCGACCAGCGTGGCGTCGCTGGTGCAGCAGCCGTTCGACGCGATCCACTTGACCCCGGGGGCGACGCCGATCTGGTTGGCCCCGTCGGAGCCGGCCATCGTGCCCATGGTGTGGGTGCCGTGGCCGTTGTTGTCGCAGGGGGTATCGCAGGTCCCAGCAGGGTCGTACCAGTTGTAGTTGTGGTCGAACGCGCCGTCGCCCTTGTTGCCACGGTAGGAGTTCACCAACGCCGGGTGGTCGAACTGGACCCCCGTGTCGATATTCGCCACCGTGATGCCGGCGCCCTTGACGCCGTACTGGGACCAGACCTTGTCGGCCTTGATGTTCGCGATGCCCCACTCGAGGGCATTCACCGTCTTCTCATTGGTGCCCTGCGTGACCTCCGGCACCTTGTACTCCACCGGCGCGTACAGACCGTCGACCTCGGCGTGGGCGGCGAAGCTCTGCACCATCGTCGACGAGCCGCCGCTGACCTTGATCGCGTTGGTCGCCCAGAACGCCTCGTACTCCACGCCCAAGCGGTCGAGCTCAGCCCGGATCTTGGCCTGGCTCGCGGCGGCGGTCTTCTGCAACCCCTCAGCGACCGCCGTGCCCCGCTTGTTCCAGTCCTTGACCGCGGTGGCCTGCCTCAGGTCCGCCTCGTCCTTGAAATGAATCCAGAAATCCCCCTCGCTCTTGCCCTGCAGTTGCTTTACGAGATCCGGGCGGATCTTGTCCGCCGCGGCACCTGTTCCCGTGCCGGCCTGTGCGCCGGGGCCGGCGGCGACCAGGGCTGTCACGGCGAGGGCCAGAGCCGCGCCTGCACTCACCAGAGATCTGACTGCGCGCCTCATGAGCATCTCAGCATCATTGCTGCCTCCAGTACGACCCGCGGTTATCGAGTCACGGATGCCTGATCAATCGTCAGGAACGTACGGGGAGACTGTCATCACTGTCAATGGTGACAGCTATGATGCCGTCATGGAACCAACGTCCGATGTGCACCGCCTAGTTGCCCTGGGGCTAACCCAGTACGAAGCCCGCTGCTACCTGGGTCTCATCAGTCGGGAGCAGGTAACTCCCGGAGAACTGGCCCGCCTGACCGGGGTCCCCCGGCAGCGGGTGTACGACGTGCTGGCGGGTCTCGTGGAGCGAGGGCTCGCGAGATCAGTGCCGGACAGCGCCAGCTACCGACCGCAGCCACCAGACGTCGTGGTGCAGCGGCTGCTCGACGTGCGCTCAAAGGAGCTCTCACGGGCGGCTCGAGAGGGCGACGAACTCGCCGCCCGCCTCATGCCCCGCTTCCAGCAGGGACAGTCTGAGAACGGACCGCTGGACTACATCGAGGTACTCCGCGACGGGAAACGAGCCGCCGACCGCGTCGAAGCGCTCGTGGCGGCAGCCGAGCAAGAGGTGATCGCCATGGTGCGGCCGCCCTTTGTAGCGCCGCCGCCCGCCCAGGAAGCCGCGGTGAACCCGGCAATTCGGCAGCGCGGACTCTATGAGAAGGCCTTGTTCGACACGCCCGAACTGGCCGAACTCGTCCGTGCCTACGCGGCCCTCGGGGAGGAAGTGCGCATCACCGACCACCTCCCACTTAAGCTGACTATCGTCGATGGCCAAACCGTGGCGTTCAATCTCCCGGACCCGGTGGCCGCCCCTGAGAGCGTGACCGTCTTGGTGGTGCACCACCGGATGTTGGCGCAGGCACTGTGCATGACGTTCGATGCGGTCTGGGCCAGCGCTACACCACTGGGCGACTGGGATACGGGGGCTCCCGCCGATCGGCATCCGCTCCGCTGACGTGCGAGCCTGCGCGAGCCGGCACATCGTCTCTTCACACGTGAAGGTCTACTCTCGGTACGACCGGGGCGCGGGATTGTAGATCGTGATCTTCATGTCTGGGATGCGGCTTGTCGCTGGTAATGGCTGGTGCGTGATCGCTGCTGATGGCGGCGTCGCCAGTCGGACCAGCCGAGTCGGTGGGCGATGTCGTGGAGGGGTTGGACGACGCGCGTGATGAACAGGCGTTGGATCTCGTTGCAGGACAGCGGGACCAGCGCGTCCGGGGCGGGGTTGCGGGCGTGTTCGTCGGCGCGGACGACGGCCAGGAAAGCGTGGGCGAGCATCGCGAGGGTGACCCAGCGGGTCCAGGAGTGGTAGCGGCGGACTTGGTGCTCATCGAGTCCGGCCAGCCCTTTCTCGCTCTGGAAGGTCTCTTCCACACGCCATCTGGATCCGGCGATCCGCACCAGCTCGGTCAGCGGCACCGGCTGGGGTGAGAAGCAGCGGTAGTAGGCGAGTTCGCCGGTGGTGCGGTTGCGGCGGATCAGGAGTTGGCGGCTGCCGGGCGCCGCCTCGGTGAGATCGATGACGGCCCAGTCGTAGAACCGCTGTCCCTTCGCACCGCGTCCAGCCGAGAGCTTCTGCCAGGCCCGCTTGGGCACCTTCTTCACCAGGGCATCGGCGCGGAACGTGCCAGCTCCGGTGGTCACTTCGGCCGAACAGGCCACCGCGAGGACATAGCCAATGCCGCGTTCCTCCAGAGCCGTGCGCAGTTTCGGGTTGCCGCCGTAGACCTCGTCACCGGTGACCCAGCCCACGTGGTGTCCGGCGTCCAGGAAGCGTTCGATCATCGTGCGGGCCAGTTCCGGCTTGGTCGCGAAGACGGTGTTCTCGCCGAGGCCCGCTGCCCGGCAGCGATCCGGGTCGCATGTCCAGGAGCGCGGGATGTACAGCTCCCGGTCCACCGCCGCATGTCCCCGGGCGCCGGCGTAGACGAGGTAGACGGCGACCTGGGAGTTCTCGATCCGCCCGGCCGTTCCGGTGTACTGGCGCTGGACCCCGACCGTGTGGGTGCCCTTCTTCACATCGCCGGTCTCGTCGACCACCAGCACCGCTGCCTCGTCATGGAGGTGCTCGACGACGTATTCGCGCACGTCATCGCGGACGGCGTCGGCATCCCAGGAGGGCCGGCACAGCAGATGCTGCATGCCGTGCGGGCTGGCCTCCCCAGCCCACTCCGCGATCGTCCAGCAGTTTTTGCGCGGCAGGTCCGACAGCAGGCCGAGTACCAACCGCCCGGCCCGCAGGCGGGGTTCGTAGCGGCTGAACCGGCCTGCGATCCGGCTCATGGCCACCTCGAAGGCCTCCCGCCATCGGGCGGGATCTAATGCGGTGGCCTGCGGCCACCGTCTCATCGTTAGTCCACACAACTCACGATGATCAATGGTGGCCGCACCCTTGCGGTGTCTCCTGTCAGTCCCGGACGAGACAGAAGCCCCCTCATCGAGCAGTGAGGCGCCCAGATTGAGGACGTCTTCCTGAGCTCGGTCCAGGTCCTTGACACCCAGGTCGAGGTGGAAGGGCTGGGGCCGAGCGGGATCCGGCCACCGTGGCGGCTGATGGTCTTCCACCCGCTGGAAGGCCAGCACGTGCCCGTCGGCGTGAAGCGTCGCCCAGCCGTCGCCGAGCGACCACAGCGGATCCGGCTGGTTCACTACGCCGCCGAGAAGCGACTGGTAGAACCGGGAAAGCTCAGCGACATCGGCACAGTCCAACACCACACACTGCAGCTTGGCGATCAGGAAGGGCAGCGTCTCAGGACGAATGATCACGTTCTACAGCTGGAGTACTAGCTCAGCTAGTAGTGCTGTGCACAGGCTGGCGCCGTCGTGTGAAAACGCTGCGGTACTGGACGGACACCGTTATCCAGTCGAACTACGTTGACCCGCCGACGGCATCAGAGCGGGCGACCACGGGTTGGAAGCCTGCGTCTCGGGCCGTGTCCGCAGGAACGGAGGCCCGCTTCAGTGGCGCGTCATCGCTCCTGGCCGCAGGCTGGGCTCAGGGGCATGATCGGCCAGGAGGACTTGATGACCACCGCATTCGTTCTGTCGGGCGGCGGCAGTCTGGGAGCGGCGCAAGTGGGGATGCTGCGTGCGATGACCGCCCACGGCATTCGTCCGGACCTTGTCGTTGGCACCTCGGTGGGCTCCTTGAACGCTGCCTATTTCGCGGCGCGGCCCGACGCACAAGGGGTCGAGGAACTCGCGAGAGTCTGGCTGCAGGTCGGCGAGCACGACGTATACCCGCTGGAGTCGTCGGAGATGCTGCACGGGCTGCTCAGACGCCTCCCTGGTCGCCCGCTGCGCGGCATGGCTGCGGCGTCCGGTGCCGTTAACTACATTTTCCCCATCAACCCACTGTTGATCGTTCGGGCAGCAGCCGGCAGGGTCAATCACGTCTTCAGCAACCACCGATTCCAGGATTTTCTCGAAAATGTCCTGCCCCTGAGCCGTATCGAGGACGCGGACCTCGATCTCAGGATCCTGACCGCGGACGCCTGTGACGGGCGAGGAGTGCTCCTCAGCCGGGGCCCTGCAATATCTGCGCTGTTGGCCAGCACTGCCGTCCCCGGCTTCTATCCTCCGGTGGAGATCGACGGCCTCCATCTCATCGACGGTGCCGTAGCCAACGGAACGACCCTTGACCATGCGATCGAACTCGGTGCGGATGAGGTCTACATCCTGGCGCCGGGCCTTTCCTGTCACCTTCCCGCGCTACCGCCCACCGTCTTGGCCATGGCGATCCACGCGTACAACCTGCTGGAGGAACAACGCATGGCCGCCTCTATCGCGAAGGCGCGCCCCCACGTGAAGCTGTATGTACTGCCGTCGCCGAGTCCGGTCGAAATCCTTCCCATCGACTTCCGGCAGGTGGCGCAACTCTTGGAGGCGGCCACTGACTCAACCAACCTGTGGCTTGACAATGGTCGGCAGAGCGACCCCGACGTCACACGCCCTCAGGGCAATGCTCCAGCGTCCTGGTCGACCGGTCCCCGGTCGCATCCCCGATGAGCGTCAGCCGCAAGCGGCCCGAGACGTGTTGCGGACATTGGGCAGCACCAACAAAGCTGCCGCCCGACGCCTCCACGGTGGCCGTTCGCTCCCGCACTGAGGTTCGGTAGGATCCCGTGGATCTTCGTACCGGGGAGGGATCATGGCCGAGGGGCGCAGGGCCGAAGGCACCGACAACAGCGCGGCAACCTCCGACGATGACGTGGACGAGCAGACCGCGGTTCAGCTGGTGTACCGGCCCGAGTCTGCCGACACTCGGGCCGGCCTGCGGGTCCGCGAGCGGATCAAGCGGACGGGGCTGCTGCTGCGGAGCGTGTTCCTCGCGCTGTGGGTCGGGCAGTGGCTGGTTTCCGCCGTGGGCCGCGGGCGTATCGACGTGGTCTCGACCGTTCTGTTCTTGTTCGTTGTCCTGGTGGTGTGGGGGTACCCACGGCTACAGGCCGCTCACGTGCAGCGACTCATCGGATGGCAGGGCGAGTACCGCGTCTCCGTGTCTGCGGCCGGGATCACCTGCCGCAGCGACCACAGCACGTTGGTCCAGAAGTGGTCGGTCTTCCAGGGCTACCGGGAGACGGCCGGCCACTTCGTCCTGCTCAGCCGGGACCCCAACATCATGTACCTCGGTGTCCTGCCCAAGCGGGGCGTGCATGAGGCCGGGGGCCTCGACCGGCTTCGGGCCATCCTGGACCAGCACACCACTCGCGTGTGACGCACGTCGTCAGGATGTCACGCCGGTGAATCCGATCACCGGCCGAGTGGACTCCAGTTGAACCAGCCTCGGGAAGTGTTGTACAGGTTCGTGGGTTCGTCGCAGGTCTGGGATGTCCAGATCTGCGAGGCGACGGCATCCGCGCGCGCCGCATGACCGTCCGCCAGAACCACCAAGATCAGAACCGCAGACAGCGTCAGCACGGGGAGAACCCGCCAGCGGTGTACACGTGAGACGAACAGTGCTGCCGCGGACAGCACTAGGCCTGCCAGCAGGAGCCACCGGTTCACACTTGCTTCCCGGTCGAGTTCTTTGGACAACTCGACGAGGTCACCGCAGAGTATGTAGGTCTTCGGTCCGTCGAGCAGCGACAGGCAGCGTTCCAGTACTGCGGCCAGCACGATGAACATCCCAAGCACCGGCAGCAAACTCGAATTTCTCTCCGACTCCGCCACCGACCTGCCCTGCCGCCCAACCCCCATAGCCCCCTGCCCTTCGACCACCGGACGGCCCAGAGACGGCCCCGGGCAGTTATTCAGAGCCACCGTAGATCCCCAGGGTGGGCAACGGCTGCTGCCAGGTACCGGCTGGTTCGGTGAGTGCCTCGCGTGCCATCTCGCGCACCTTGAGCCACCCGGCGTCGGTCGTCAGGGGCGTATCCGCGCCGTCCGAGGGCGGTCGGGAGCAACTACAGTCCGTGCCGATGGCCCGCGCAGCCAGCTCAACGAAGGAGGTGGAGGAGCATTTCTCCGCCTGCTGACGGCCAGGCTCACCGTCTCTGCGCCGGTCGGCGGGTCCAGCATCGCCTGAGCCCTGCCCGTGCCGAATGTGGTTCGGCGCTCAGACCGCGGCGCACGCCTCGGCGAGGTCGTCGGCGACGATCTCCGGGCATGCCAATCGATCACCGTACGTCTGTAGCGGCCCTTGGGCCTACAACGTCATGAGCGAGCTGTGACTCCCCGCTCGTATCGTGAAAAGAGACAGAGCTGCGGGGCAAGGCAGGGAAGTCATGAAGGTACCGGCGGTCGACTACGAGGCGGTGTTCCAGGCCCTTCCCGGGGCAGTGGCGCTGGTGACCCCGCAGCTGATCTACGTGGACGCCAACGCGGAGTTCTTGCGCCTCCGGGGCCTTGCCCGCGAGCAGGTGGTCGGTCGCTTCGTGCCCGAGGACCACCCCGAAAAGGACCCAGCCGAGCCTCTCCTGCTCAGAGTTCTGGCGTCACTGCGCCAGGCGGCGGGCACCGGTGAACGCAGCATCGTGGCGTTGCAGCGGTACGACACGGAGGACCCCCACCAGCCCGGAGTGTGGCACGAGCGGTACTTGAGCATGACCAACGTCCCCGTGTTCGGATCTGATGGACGGGTGACGCTGCTGCTGCACCGGGTGGAGGACGTCACCGAACTCATCCGCGCCCGTGAAGTCGCGCTGACCTTGCAAGGAGCCATGCTGCCCGCTCCTCGCCCGGTCGGTCGGCATCCTGCGGCCGTACGCTACCGGCCCGCCGCCGAAGCACTGAACGTGGCCGGCGACTGGTACGACCTGGTCGACCTGCCCGGCGATCGCATCGCCGTTGCCGTCGGCGACGTCGTCGGCCACGGCCTGCCCGCCGCCGGTGTCATGGGACAACTGCGCAGCGCCCTCAGCGCCGCCTCCCTCGTCGCCGAAGGCCCCGCCCGCGCCCTGGAAGCCCTCGGGTTGTACGCCCGCACCGTCGAGGGTGCCGAGAACACCACCGTGGCCACGGCAGTCATCGACTGGGAGACCCGCACCATCACCTACAGCAGCGCCGGCCACCCCCCACCTGGGCTCCTGCAGAAGGACGGGACCGTCGAGTTCCTGGACCAGGCCACCGACCCGCCACTGGCCGCCCGCCCTGAACACGCCCCCCGGATCCAGGCTGTCGCGGCCTTCCGCGAGGGCGCCGTTCTCGTGCTCTACACCGACGGCCTGATCGAACGCCGCGGCGAAGACATAGACACCGGCCTCGCCCGGCTCGCCGACTCCCTGGCCCGCCACCAGGCAGACGACCCCGAAGCCCTCGCCGACGCCGTGCTCAACGACCTGCTTCCACCCGGTGACGCCACCGACGACACCGCCCTGGTCATCGTGCGCCTGTGAATCCAGCCGGAAGTGTCAAAGATTTCGAGCCCGCCCCCTGCGTTCTGCGTTGCCGTCCTTCCGCAGGGGCCGAGCCCCGACCTGTGGAGGTCCCCTTGAGCGTCGCTACTCCTGGCACCTAGAGTCGATCAGCCGGTGCTGGACCCATGCACGGCCTGTTCCCAGAGGTCCAGCCCCGCGCGGAGGAGTGCACGCACGGCCGCGGTCTCCTCCGCCGTCCAGGCTCCCTCGCCAGCGGTCGGTTCGAGAGCTTCGCCGTCGAAGATCTTTTCGTAGGCGCTGTCGTGGATCGATTCTTGGGAGGGAAGGGGTGGGCCGGCCTTCAGACTGGGGGAGGTCTTCGAAGAAGGGCCATCGTCGCGGTGGCCCGGTCGATGCTGGTGATCGTCTGGCACATCATCAACGATCCCGCCGCCCGCTTCGAAGACCTCGGGCCCGACCATCACCAACGCCTGGTCAACCCCGTCCGCAAGACCCAGGCCTTCGTCCGCCAGCTCCAGGCCCTCGGCCACCAGGTCACCCTCACCCCCGTGGAAGCTGTGGGCTGAGCACCACAACCGCTCCAAGCCCGTCCGCCCGGCTGACGCCGAACGGACGCTGCCGCCTGCCCGGATGATCCGTGATTTTCCGTTCAGAGGGGGACGACGTCGACGATGGTCGTCATGGCTGCGCTCGCTCCAGCCGGGCTTGGCGCTTCCGCTCCGCGTAGCCGGTCGCTGCGAAAATACTTCCCATCGCGATCCCGAAGAGTGAAATCGGGAACAGGGACACCCCGCTGTCGTGGTCGGAAACGGCCAGGCCGAACAGGAAAGAGGCAAGACCGGCGAGGAGGCCGACCACCAGAGGATGTCGTGCGGCGAACCGCTGTGGCCTGTCCGGGGGTTGCGTACCCCCTAGAGCGCGGTCGATCGCCCGAAATGCTTGCCCAGGTGCCCCAAGTGTCAGTCATCCGACCCCCGCTCAACCAGCCACGCAACCGCCAGGATGATTGCCGAGCAGAAAAACAGTCGCTCGCCGTCCTTGTGTCCATACAGAGCGGCTGCCGTGATGCCCAGTGCAAAAACGATGACGCCGGACCCGAAAAGCGCCCGCGATGTACGCTTTTTTTGATTTGCCATGTAAATTCCAGTTCTGCTAGCGAAAATCTTCTACATCAGTGGGTGGTCACCAACGCCACGACCGTGATGTGCGGTGCGAAACGTGGCTTAGGGCGTGCCGGCCGCCGCGCGGGGCCCATCGGACCAGGGCCCGGCCGGCCCCGTACCGCACTCCCGCACTGAGCCCCCATCCGGCCGATCCGACTCCGGCGCCGTAAATGGCCGCGCGTCCGACCGAACCCCATGAGGCCTTGCGATTGCCCGGCTTCTTGGCGGCCCCACCGGCAATCGCGCCGGCGGCCACGGCACAGGCCGCGCAGACCAGTCCCATGGAGTCACGCCACAGCCGACTCCAGCGAGGTCGGCAGCGATTCCCACCCGGTGGCGCTTGACGAAGCTCTTGGTGTGACGCCATGCCTTTTTCCAGCTCCACTTGCCGTCGAGATCGTAGCGGTTGAGCGGATCGGCGTGGACGTAGTCGTAGGCGTTGGCGTTGCCGCCATAGACCGGGTCGGGGGAGAGGAAGCGGCCAGTGGCGGGGTTGTAGAGGCGTACGCCCATCAGGACCAGGCCGGTCAGGGTTTCCGACGAGCGTTGTTTGGCGCTGAGCCAGTTGTAGCGGGTGGGTTCCTGGCCGCTCCTCGGGTTGCCGTACTCGTCCGCGCCCAGGGCGATCGGGGACTTGCCCGCGTCCAGCGGGAGTTGGAGTGCCACATCGCCGTGGATGGTGGTGAGCTGCAGCACCGTGTCGCCGGTCTTGGTGGTGGTCTTGATCGGCCGGCCCGCGGCGTCGTACGTCGTGGTCGTCGTACGGGTGGCGCCGTTGGCTGTCTCGGTGACCTTGGTCGTGTTGCCCCACCAGTCGTACTCGGTGGTGGTGGTCTGCAGTTCCGTCGGGTTGGAGCCGCCACCGGTGAGCGCGCCGGCGGGCCCGACCGAGCAGACCAGGTCGTGGTGCGCCGGGATGGGCGGGGGCCACTCGACTCGACGGCGGCAATCGGCACGCAGGTCATCGAGCGGACCTGGGAACTCCCAGCCTTCGGCGCCTTGTTGCGCGAGCGGTGGGCAGCCATCGCGGCGCGCTGGCCGGGAGCTGTGGTCTGAATCACTTGGCGGCTTGGGGTGTGATGACGCAACCCTTAGTGGATCTTGAAGGTCTGCTGGGTGGTCGCCCCGCCCTGCTGGTGGGATGTGACCTCTTTTTCTCACCCCTCACAAAGGACATCGCAGATCAGTCATGCGTAAACCGCGCTATATCTGGGGTACGGCCGCCGTGGTCGCGGCAGGGATTGTCGGAGGGCTCTTACTGAGCCCAGGCTCCGACCAGTCGGGCAACGACACCAATGGTGACGGCAAGCCGGGTCCGGTGAGGAGCCAGGCCCTCACCGCCGAGCTGCCGACTACCGGCCACGGCACCAAGGCCACCCTGAAGCAGCAGGAGACCGAGCCGTTCAGCATGCTCGGCATCACCTGGAGCGAGCCCTCGTCGCGGATCGAGGGCACGATCGAGGCCCGGACCCGTGCCGTGGGATCCGGTCAGTGGTCGGACTGGCTGCGGCTGGACGGTGGTGGCGGTCAGGGCGAGGCGGCCGCCCGGCGAGGCGGTACGGAACCGGCCTGGGTGGGACCCTCCGACGGGGTGGAAGTGCGGGTCACCGCGGGCGGAGGTACCTCCGACAGGCTGCCTGCCGGGTTGCGCCTGGACATGATCGATCCGGGTAAGGGCGGCGGTAGCGGCACCGGAGCGATGGAACCGGCGGCCTACGACGTCGACGCGCCCGATGACCCGTCCCCCTCTCCCGACTCCACGGACGTGATGGAGCCGGTGGACCCGCCCCCGCAGGAGACACCGGCCGGCGACGATCCCACCACGGAGCCGGCCGAGTCCGAGACCCCGGCCGAGTCCACCCCGCCGAGCCAGGCGCCGAGTTCTTCCGCACCGGCCTCCCAGCCCCCGCCCACAACCCCCAGTCCCAGCACCACCGCGCCCGCGGGTCCCCCGTCCACCGCGCCCAGGCCGACCATCGTGTCGCGGGCCGGTTGGGGAGCCGACGAGTCGATCAGTCCCGAGGCGCCCGACTACCTGCCCGGCGGAAAGATCAAGGCAGTGGTGGTCCACCACACCGCCGAGAGCAACAACTACACCTGTGCCGACGCCCCCGCGGTCGTCCGCGGCATCTACGCGTACCACGTCAAGCAGTTGGGCTGGAAAGACCTCGGCTACAACTTCCTCGTCGACAAGTGCGGCACGGTCTACGAGGGCCGCAAGGGCGGAGTGGACCGGCCGGTGATGGGCGCCCACGCCTACGGCTTCAACTCCGAGACCACCGGCATATCCGTCCTGGGCACCTACACCGACGTCGCGCCGAGCGACGCCGCGCTGACCTCGGTCGCCCGGATAGCCGCCTGGAAGCTCGGGCAGTACGGCGTGGACCCGGCCGGCACGGCCACCCTCACCGCCGGTGACAGCGGCCGCAGCTACGCCGGCAAGACCTGGGCCAAGGGGGCGAAGCTGAGCCTGCCGACCATTCACGGGCACCGCGACAACTTCAACACCCAATGCCCCGGCAACGCGTACTACGCCAAGCTGCCCAGCCTCCGCGCCTGGGCCGTCGGCCCCGTCACCGGCCTGGCGATCAAGTCCGTCACCGGAGCGGGCCTGTCCGGCACGACGTACTACACCAAGGCCGCGGTCACCGTGAACTGGGCGGCCACCACACCGTCCGCGCTGATCAGCAAGTACGAACTCCTCGTCGACGGACAGCCGGTGGCCACGGCCACGGGGACCGCCACCTCGGCCAAGGCCACGCTGACGCTGGGCAGCCACCAGGTGCAGGTCCGCGCCACCCACCAGTCCGGCAAGACGGCCACCTCCACGGCGGCCACGGTCGTCGCGGAGACCACCGCCCCCACCTTCCCCACCAAGCCCGCCCTGTCTCTGCGCACGGGAACGGTGAACACGACCGCGGTCCCGGTCACCCTGAGCTGGAAGGCGGCCGACAACGCCGCGCTGAAGGAGGTCAGGCTCACCGCCCCGGCCACCGCCACGTACGGGCCGACCACGACCACCGCCGCCCTCACCGCCAAGTCGGATGCGGCGAGCACCTGGTCCCTGACCGCGTACGACCAGGCGGGCAACACCGGCACGGCCACCGTGTCCGGCACCCCGGTCATCGTCCAGGAGACGGCCGCGACGAAGACGGGCACCTGGACGAGCAAGTCCTCGACCAGTTACCTGGGCGGCAACTCCTTCACCAGCTCGACCAAGAACGCCTCGCTGACCTGGACCTTCACCGGCCGCTCCGTGGCCTGGCTGGTATCCCGCGCCTCCACCTCCGGACAGGCCGGCATCTACGTCGACGGCACCAAGACCGCCACGGTCGACCTGAAGTCGGCGACAACCAAGTACCGCGACGCGATCTGGACCAAGACCTGGCCCACCAGCGCGAAGCACACCATCAAGATCGTGGTCGTCGGCACCGCAGGCCGCCCCGCCGTCACCACGGACGCCATGGTCTACCTCAAGTAAGACCCGCAGCACCCCGCTCCGGTGGCAGCCCCCGGACCCTGCACAAGCAGGACCTCCACTCCGGCTGCCACCGGACTCGCGTGTCAGCGTGAGACACAGACACCATCAGCGGCGCGTCAGTTGACGGGCAGCGGCTGCTCGGTCCAGATGGTCTTACCGCGGTGGGCGTAGCGGCTGCCCCAGCGTTGCGACAACTGGGCGATCAGGAACAGCCCGCGGCCGCCCTCGTCGGTCAGCCGGGCCCGGCGCAGCCGCGGCTGGGTCTGGCTCGGGTCGGAGACCTCGCAGATCAGCACCTGGTCCCTGATCAGCCTCAGGCCCACTGGGCCGCCCGCGTACCGGATGGAGTTGGTCACCAGCTCACTGGCGATCAGCTCGGTGGTGAACGCCAGCTCCTCCAGGTCCCAAGCGTTCAGCTGCGCCGTCACCATCTCCCGGGCCCGGCCCACCGCCTCCGGATCGGCCGGGAGCTCCCAGACGGCGGTGGAGTCCGGGGGCAGGACGTGCAGCCGGGCCATCAGCAGCGCCACGTCATGGGCGGGCGCCTCGGGCAGCAGATACCGGAGCACGGTGCGTCCGGTCTCCGCCGGCGTCCGGTCCTCCTGCACGGCGGCGTCCACCTGCTCACGGAGCTGCCGCAACCGCTTTTTGGCGCCGTCCTCACCGTGGGCCAGCAGCTTGCCGGTGCAGAAGGCGAGCAGCGCCCCCGGTTCCATCGCCAGCTCCGCCGGCTCGAAGGGCAGACCGCCCATCCCGAGCGGCGGCCCCGGCCTGACCGCCGCGAATCCGGCCCCCGGCCGCCCGGGGACGGACAGCACCGGCGGCGGGTGGCCCGCACTGGCGATCGTGCACAATCCGGTGATCGGGTCGTACACGGCGTAGACGCATGTGGAGCCCAGGACGGTGCCCTGCCCGCGATTTGGCCCCGGAGCGGCGGCCTCCGCCGCCGACAGCCGGACGACCAGGTCGTCGAGGTGGGTCAGCAGTTCCTCGGGAGGCAGGTCCATGTCGGAGAGGGTCTGCACCGCCGTCCGCAGCCGTCCCATCGCGGCGGCGGCCTCCACGCCGTGCCCCGCCACGTCGCCCACGACGAAGGCGACCCGGCAGGAGGACAGCGGGATCACGTCGAACCACGTTCCGCCGATCCCCGTCGTGATACCGGCCGGTAGGTAGGAGCCGGCCGTGTCCGCCGCGCTCACCCGGACGACCGCCTGCGGCAACAGGCTGCGCTGCAGGGCCTCCGCGGTGCGGTGCTCGCGGGCGTATCGCCGTGCGTTGTCCAGGCTGATCGCGGCCCGGGAGCCGATCCGCGCACCCAGCTCCGCGTCGTCCGGGCCGAAACGGGGCCGGTCACCGAAGCGCCACAGCACCGCCGCTCCCAGCAGCAGCCCGCGGGCCTGCAACGGCATCATCAGCAGAGACGTCGCAGCGTCGGGCAGCACCTGGCGGCGCCCCTCGACGTCGCCGGCGAGCGCGATCCGCAGCTCGGACAGGTCCGGCACGGCCAGCGCGGAGCGTCGGTAGACGAACTCCTGCTCCGGATCCCGGACTCGCAGCGAGGCCCCGACCGTGAGCAGCTCGGCCGGCCAGACGCCGCTCCTGGCAGCCACCGCTACCCGCCGCAGCGGAGCCCCGAGGGAGAAGTCACCGGGCTCCTCGCCCACCAGCGCCGCCTCCGCGAGATCCACCGCCGCCAGATCGGCGTACTCGGGCACCAGCACCCCGGCCAGGCCCTCAGCGGTGCGGACGATGTCCAGCGAACCCAGCAGCAGCTTCTCCGCCCCGCTGACCAGAGCCAGTCCGCGCTCCGCCTGCTTCCGCTCGGTGATGTCGCTGAAGACGACCGCCACCCCGGTACATCGGCCCTCCCGGTCCTCCATCCGGAGCGCCGACAGGGAGACGACGCGCTCCTGCTCGGGCGCCTCCCGGCGGTGCACTCGGACCACCTGGTTGGTTACCGGCTTCCCGGTCTCCGCGACCCGGCGCAGCCGCTCCGCGACGGCCTGGGCGTCCGCCACCACGAGCACCTCGTCGAGGGCCACGCCGCCCGGCCCGGCCCCGGTACCGGCCAGCAGACCGATGGCGTCCGTCGGCTGGTTGGTCCGCACGATCCGCAGATCGGTGTCGTGCAGCACCAGCCCGATCTCGGTCTGCCCGAACAGCGCGCGCACCAGGGCGTCGGCCTGCTCCCGGTCCGCGGCCGTCGTCACCGGTACCGCCCGCACCAGGTACCGGGCCTCGGAACCGCCGTTCAGCGGCAGCACCTCCAGCCGGACCTGCATGGTCTGGCCGCGGCGGTGGCGCAGCGTCGCCGGGCCGCCGGGCGGGAGCAGCCCCCCGCCGGGCTCCGCGAGCAGGTCGGCGAACGGCCTGCCGATCAGCTCCCTGCCCCCTACGCCGAGCAACTCCTTGACCGCGGGCGTGCACGCCAGCATGGTCCCGCGGTTGTCCAGCACCATGACCGCTCTGTCGCTCGGCAGTCGCCCGACGACGTCGGACAAAGGGTCCGCACTCGTCTGTCTCACCCCCGGACGTAGTGGTGTACTGCTTTCCATTCAACTCGCCCGCACGGGTCACCGGCATCCCGGAACGGCTGCTCGGCTGCCGGCGAGCAGAGAGCGCAAGCCCGAGTGCCTGCACCGTGTAGCGGCCGTGCACTGGTGGTGGGGGGCGGTGGTGGGGGGCCGGACACCGACGGGGCATCCCCCTTGGCGACCTGTATTGCGGCCTGCGCTTACGCGTCCATGCCCTCTGGAGGTGCGGCTGCGCTGCGGGCGATCAAGCTCAGCCAACACCTGGCGGCTCTCGATGCTGGTATACGACCGTCGGCGGCGGGGCGGGGCGGAGCCTGCACCGGCTGCGGCTCCTTTCGGGCTGCAGTGAGCGGGCCCCGGGGCGGCCTTCCGCCGGGACGAGCAGCTAGCCCCGGCTCGGCTGCCTCCAGGCACCGCCACTGGTTGGAAATGGTGCTGCACTGGTGAGTGCCGGGATCAGACATACGCTCACATCGCCGAGTCGGGCGCGTGGTCGCCTTCCATGTCGGGCCGAGCAGGTGGGCGGTCAGCTGCCTCAGTAGGCGCCGGCCTACGACTGCGCTGGACGGCAATCATGGCGGCGTCGTCGGCCAGGTGACCGCCGGCATGGGCGAGCAGGTCGGTGCGCAGGTGGTGGACCAGCGCGGCGGGGCTGTGGTGGCCCCAGTAGGCAGCGCGTTCGGTCAGTGGGTAGAAGACGCCCCGAGTGTCCCGGGCTTCGATGACCCCGTCGGTGTGCAGCAGCAGCATGTCCCCGGGCTCGAGCGTGAAGGTGTCGACGTGGTAGGCGGCGGCGGTCAGTTCGCCCAGGCCCAACGGTGGGGCGGGGCAGGCGGCGAGCAGTGCGGAGACCTTCGTGCCGCGCAGTAGCAACGGGGGCGGATGCCCACAGTTGACCACGTGGATGAGCGACGACACGTCGGGAATGTCGAGGAGCGCAGCCGTGATGAAGCACTCCCCGGCCTTCTCCGCCTCGGCGGGATCGGCCAGGTTCCAGCACACGCTGTGGTCCAGGTAGGCCGCGAGGTCGGGCAGCGTGGCCTGGCGGTGCGCGCCTTCCCGGAAGGCGCCCAGCAGCAGGGCGGCGTCACTGATCGCGGTCAGCCCCTTGCCCATCACATCGCCAATGATCAGCCGGGTACCCGTGGGAGTGCGGACGGCCGCGTACAGGTCGCCGCCGATCAAGGACTCCTCCTGCGCGGCCAGATACACCGATCCCACCCGCAGCGGACCGATCCGCCGCGGCAGCGGCCGCAGCACCACCCGCTGCGTCGCCTCCGACACCGTCCGCACCAGAGCCAGCTCACGGGCATGCCGCTCCCGCAGATAGCGGAAGACCGTCACGATCACCGACACCACCAGCAGGGCGATGAGTTGCGAGCCGAAGGACATCGTGCCGCCCAGCAGGTGGCCGCTTTGAAGACCGATGACGACCATGCCCACCACCGTCAGGGCAGCCACCGCCCCGGTCATGAGGGTGGAGGCGAAGGACGCGGTGAGCGCGGGCGCCACGATCAGCAGCGACGGGCCCAGCGGCAGACCGTCCGGGGCCAGCACGTCGACCAGCACGATCGCCACGATCAAACCCAGCGGCAGTGCCAGCAGAGCGTCACCGGCCTGCCGTGAGCGAGGGCGGTGTCCAAACCGCTGCCGCAGGCGCATGTTTTCTACTTACACCCTCCCGATCGGTACCGCAGGCGCAGGAACACGACGAGAGCGGGTGCCAGCGAGGCCCGATGCCACCGCGAGCAGCAGCACCCTGGCGGCACACACCCGGTGACCGGTCCGCAGACGGCTGCAGACTTCTGGCACCCTCTCGCACCACGCCTGACTGGTCCGTCGGGGCTCGGAAATCCGCCAGGGATCAGAAACAGCCGCCAAGGGCCCCGCCGTCATCGTCCAGTTCACCACTGAGGACGACGACAGTCCGCGGATCCTGCGCGAGTGAGTCGACGGCGGCGGCATTCTCACATGGCGCGCAGGCCGCGGTCGGCGAAGGTGATCAGCCACTCGAAGCTCTCGTCGATGTCGGCGCTCCACTGGAAGGCGTTGGCCGCCTGCATCGTGGCGAAGCCGTGGCAGAGGCTACGGAGCGTGCGCAGGGCGTGGTCCACGTCGGGCTCTGCGATCTCGTAGCCGCGCAGGACCGCCGTGAACGTGCCGAGCAGCCGCTGACTCGCGGTGGCCAGCGGATCGTCCGGGCCGGACGGTTCCATGCCGATCGTTGCGGCGTACCGGCCGGGGTGCTCCAGGACGAAGGCGCGGAAGGCGCGCGCCGCGGCCGCCAGGGCGTCGCGGCCCGCGTACCCCTGGACCGCGCCGCCGACGGCCTCGGCGGCCTCGTTCAATGCCAGGACCGCGATGCGCCGGTTGAGGTCTTCCTGGCTGCCCACGTGCTTGTACAGGGACGGGGTGCGCACGCCCACCCGCTCGGCCAGCAAGCCCATCGTCAGGTTGGCGAAGCCCACCTCGTCGGCGAGGGCGGCGCCGGCCGCGACCACGGCCGCCGGGTCCAGGCCGGCCCTAGGCACGGGCGGCGTCCGATCGGAGGAAGGTGAGCATGAGCGAAACCACCTGGTCGGGGAACTGGTCGTGCGGGTAGTGCCCGGCGCCCTCGATCATCTCAAGGTGGCCGAGGCCGGACGGCAGGGCATCCACGATCGCCGAACCCTCGGCGTGCGGCTCGGCCCAGTCGGGGTCGCGCGTGCCCATCACGACCAGGACCGGGCAGCGGACGTTGCCGAGTTGCGCGCCGGCGTCGGTCGGGGTGCTGCGGCCCATGCCCTGCAGGGCCTTCATCCGGCCCGGCTCGCGCAGCAGGGCGTCGATACGGCCGAGCCGCTCTGCCCAGTCGGCCGGCTTCACGCCGGGGTAGGCCACGTCGAGGTACGAGCGCCAGAGCGGCACGCTTCCGAACGCACCCGTGCCGAGCAGCCGCAGCATGCCCTGCCGGAAGCGCTTCACCCGCAGGTCGCCGAGGCGGATTGACTGCTTGCGGGTGAACGGCGCCAACTCGACAACCGCGGTGATCAGCGAGGGCTCCTGCGCCGCGGCGATGGTGGCGGCGCCGCCGGAGATCGAGTGGCCGACGAGCACGGCCGGGCCGCCCAGGTGGCGGATCACGGCGAGCAGGTCGCCGGCGATGGCGGTGCGGCTCCAGGCCGGCCAGCCGGCGCTGGACTCGCCGCAGCCGCGCAGATCGACCGCGGCGACCCGATGGCCCGCCGCCACCAGCGGCGGGATCACAGCACGGTACGCAGCGCGGCTGTCGCCCATGCCGTGTGCGAGAACGATCAGCGGGCCGGACCCCGCCACCTCGTAAGCGATCGTGCCGCCGTCGACGGCAAGGTACTCGGTCATGACATCCCTCAGATCGTGGCTAACCCTGTTAGCTAAAAGCTAACTTCATTAGCCAACCCTGTCAATGACGAAATCGAGCGCCGCTCGAATGGTCGTCGCCGCAGGTCACACGGCGTATCTGTACTCGCTGATGAGGCCGCCGAGGCTCCGGGTGCGCAGCCATCTCCTACGCGGAAGGGATCCTCGCCTGCTGCACCGGTGACGCCGGTGATGTGCAGGTGCCGGGTGCCGTGCTGGAGGAAGGCCAGCGCATGGAGCCGCCTGCCGAGCGCGGTGTCGATGTGGAAGAAGTCCGCCGCGATGATGCCTTCGGCCTGGGCGGTGAGGAACTCACGCGAAGAATCGGCGATGCCGGCCGAGCAGGGTGCCCGGAGTGACCGGGAGACCTCGCGCCAGCGACACCGAGGTATCCGACCGAGAGAGCAGCGAACCAGAACCGATCGACTTGCTCGTAGCGGACCGGGCCGGCCAGCTCCGACGACAACTCTTCGAGCGGCACGGGCGAGCGGCGCGTGGCTCGAGCGGGGAGGGCGTCGCAGGGCCGGAATGGGCAATCAGATGTCTTCCGCTACCCGGAAGGCCAGACAGACGACGACGGTGTGATCATCGACCGGAGTACCCGCACGGTCCCAGAAACGCCGGTGCACATCGCGCTCGGGCCACACACGGCGTAGGCGTGATTATATGCGCGGCTCACCTGCGAGCGGCTTGAACTGGCCCAGCGTCCAATGCCGCCGGAGAGCGGCGCCGTGTGACCTTGGACGCGGTCTGAGTCCAGGTGGTGCCGGAGTTGGTCTCCGTCGTCCAGGAGCGCACGCGCGGTTCGGGGAGGGGCATCAAACTCGTGGTCCGCTACGAAACCACCGTATTGATCGCAGCTATCAACGAGCGGCTGCAACCGGCGCAGTCGTACCACTGACTACAGAGTGATCCAGTAGCGGCGCTTGATGCCCTCGTTGGTTGTGCGGACGTCTTCCAGGACACCACCGTTGCGTTCGATGCTGCGTGCCGACCCGATGTTGTCGTCGTCGCAAGTGACGAGGACTCGATCCAGGCCGAGTGCACGGGCCTCGGGTAGAACCGCCCCGAGAGCCCACGTTGCCAGGCCGCGTCTCCGGAAGGAGGGGCGGATGCTGTACCCGATGTGCCCGCCGACGTCGAGCAGAAAGGCGTTCAGGTAGTGCCGCAGATCAATGGCTCCCAGGTAGTTGTCGCCCTCGGCGATCCACCAATGGGTGGCATGGACGCGCTCTTCTCCCACGGCAGCTGACCTGTCCGACTGCTGTTGCAGTCGTGCGACCCACTCCGAGAAAACCCCGGGGCTGTCGAGGTCGGCATCAGGCGCGAGACGCAGGCCTGTCCCGTCCTGGTGCGCACCTGGAGGCCACTCGTCACGCGCTGCGAGCCATGAGGATTGCAGCTGGCTTGTGGGTGCGATCAGTTCAGGCATGCGGCCGACGCTAGCACTGCCGTGAGGGCCTGTTGCGAAAATGGATCAAGGTTCGTGGATGGTCAGAGCACCGGGACGCTGGACCAGGGGCGGGCGGCCTCGATCGCTGCCGCCACGCGGAACACCGTGGTGTCGTCGTAGGTGCGCCCGACGACCTGCACCCCCGTCGGCACTCCGGTCGAGGCGAAACCGGACGGCACGCTCAGCACCGGGCAGCGGCTGGCGATGTTGAACGCCGTGGTCATCGCGGCTTCCAGGTAGAAGTCCAGCTCGACGCCATTGATCACGACCTTGGTCGAGAGGTGGTCGTCGTCCGCCGTGAGCGCCGGGATGGCCGTGGTCGGGCACAGCAGCACGTCGTAGCGGTCCAGCAGGGCACCGAGCGTCGTCTGCACCGCGGCCTCGATCTCAAGGCCCAGTAGGAAGCTGCCGGGCTCGCGGACGGCCTCGGCGGCCCGTTGGGCGAAGTCGAGCGCGTACGTGGTGAGCTGGTCGCCGTGCTCGGCGGCCACCGATCCGATGTAGGGGCCGAAGACGGAACCGAAGTGGATCACCGCTGCCCGCATCACGTCCGCCCGCATGATGGGGACCTCGACCTCCTCGACGACGGCCCCGGCCGCGCGCAGCGCCTCCGCGACCGCGCGGGTGTTGGCCTCGACCTCGGGATCGACCGGCCAGTCCCCGAGGGTGACCGATAGCGCCACCCGCAGGCCTTCGGCGCTCTCGAACCGCTCGGGCAGGACGAGTTTGGGCCGCAGCGAGACCGCGTCGAGCGGGTGGGGCCCCGCGATGACGTTCTCCAGCAGGGCGCAGTCGCCGACGGTGCGTGCCATCGGACCGTCGTGGCAGTACGTGTCGAGGTTGAACGGCGTCATCGCCGGAACACGCCCGTACGGCGGCTTGAAGCCGACCGTGCCCGTGTACGACGCGGGGATGCGGATCGAGCCGCCGATGTCGGAGCCGGTCGCGAGTGTCGTCTCACCCGCCGCGAGTGCGGCGCTCGCGCCGCCCGAGGAGCCGCCCGGGGTGAATTCCAGGTTCCACGGGTTGCGGGTGATGCCCCACAGCCGTGACTGTGTGAACCCGGCGCAGCTGAACTCGGGGGTCGTGGTCCGGGCGTGCACGATGCCGCCGGCGGCCTGGATCCGCTCGATGACCGGGTGCGTCTGCTCGGCGATCTCGTGCTGGAACGCCAGGGATCCGTCCGTGCTGCGGCGGCCGGCTATGGGCTGCTCCTCCTTCGTCGCGACGGCGAGACCCTCCAGGGCGCGGGGTGCCTCGCCCTTGCCCGCGTACCGTGCCTCGGCTTCGCGGGCGGCGGCGAGCGCCTCCTCGAAGGTCCGCTCGGCAAGGGCGTTGACCTTCGGCTCGACGGCTTCGGCGCGCGCGATGACCGCGGTCATCAGCTCGACCGGTGACAGGGAGCGGTCGTGGAACCGGCGCAGGGCTTCGGTGGCCGGCAGGTAGGCGAGGTCGGTGAGGTCGGTCATGTGATGTCCTTCGGGAAGAGTCGGAAGGGTCAGGTGAGCGCGCGGCGGCCTGCGGAGATGCGGGCCGGATCCCATCCGGGCCGCGGGACGGAGTCGAGCAGGAGGCGGGTGTAGGGATGCCGTGGGCCGGTCAGGACGGAGGCCGTGGGACCGGACTCGACGATTTTTCCGTCCCTCAGCACCACCACCTCGTCGGTGATGTGCCGGACGACCGCGAGGTCGTGGCTGACGAAGAGGAAGCCGATGCCCTCGTCGCGGCGGATGCCGGTGAGCAGGTCGAGGATCTGCGCCTGGATGGATACGTCGAGCGCGGCGACCGCCTCGTCGAGGATGAGCACCTGTGGTCGGGCCGCCAGTGCCCGGGCGATCGCCACGCGTTGACGCTGTCCGCCGGACAGCCGGCGGGGCAGGGCCGTGGCCTCACGCTCTCCCAATCCCACCTGGTCGAGGAGTTCGGCGACCCGCCTGCGCCGCGCCGGCGCGTTCAGCGGGAAGTGCAGGCGCAGGACCTCCTCGAGGCACGCCCGCACGCTGATGCGCGGGTCGAGGGAGAGGTACGGGTCCTGGAACACCATCTGGATCTCGCGGGCGCGGGCCAGACGCTCGGCGCGGCCGCGGGCACGCGCGAGACGGTCGCGTCCGTTCAGCTGGATGCTGCCGGCATCGGGTGTCTCGAGGCCGACGAGCATGCGCGCCGTGGTGGTCTTGCCGCATCCGGACTCGCCGACGATGCCGAGTGAGCCGCCCGGTCGCAGGGTGAAGGAGACGCCGTCGACCGCAGCGTGGCCGCCGAACTCCTTCCGCAGTCCGTCCACCACGAGACCGGACGCGCCGGTCTTCTCCGTCGCGGCATTCACAGCAGGATCCCTTCTTCGGCGCGCAGGCAGGCGGCCAGGCCCTCGCCGCCGTACTGCCGCAGGACGGGCTTGTCGACCGAGCAGCGCTCCTGCGCGTGCGCGCAGCGCGCGGCGAATGCGCATCCGGCCGGCGACTCGGCGAGCGAGACCGGGCGGCCGGGGATGGGCCGCGGGGGAGCGGCGTCGGGTTCGATGCGGGGTGTGCACGCGAGGAGGCCGGCCGTGTACGGGTGGCGCGGCCGCTCGAACAGGTCACCGGCGGCCTGCGTCTCTACGATGCGCCCCGCGTACATGACGTAGACGCGGTCGCAGATGGCCGAGGCCAGTTCCAGGTCGTGGGTGACGAAGAGCAGCCCCGTGCCGCGCTCGGCCTGCAGGCGGGTGAGGATCGCGATGACCTCTGCCTGGGTCGTGACGTCCAGTGCGGTCGTCGGCTCGTCGGCGACGAGCAGTGAGGGCCGGCTTGCCAGTGCCGCCGCGATGACGACGCGCTGGAGCATGCCGCCGGAGAACTGGTGCGGGTAGCGCCGCAGCGCGCCGCGCGGGTCGCGGATGCCCACGGCAGCGAGAAGTTCCTCGGCCTGGCTCGTCGCCGCCGCCGCGGGTACGCCGGCGGCACGCATTTGCTCGGTGAGGAAGTCGCCGACGCGTCGCATCGGGTTGACCGAGGCACGTGGGTCCTGGAAGATCATCGAGACCTGACGGGTCCTCAGTTCCGTCAATCCGTGCCGGTCCAGCGTCAGTACGTCGCGGCCCGCCACTCGGACCTCGCCGTCCGTCCGCGCCGTTTCGGGCAGCAGCCCGAGCACACTGCGGCAGGCGACCGATTTTCCGGAACCGGATTCACCGACCAGGCCGACGGTCTCACCCGCCTCCACGTGCAGGGACACGCCGTCCAGGATCGGCCGGGCCGCGCGCCCCCCGGGCAGTCGCACGGAGAGGTTGTCGATCTCCAGAAGAGACTGATGCACAGTCATCCGCCTCACCACTCCCGCTTCGCGACCCGGTCGGCGATGCCCTCGCCGACGATGCTGAACGCCACGACGGCGAGCACGATGCACACGGACGGCGCGAGCGCGGGAAGCATCGCGCCCTGCAGCAGCGCGCCCTCACCCTCGTTGATCATCGCGCCCCAGTCGGCGGTCGGCGGTTGCACCCCGAAGCCGAGGAAGGAGAGCGCCGCGAGGTCCATCAGGGCGTACCCGAAGTTGATCGCCGACTGGGCGAGCACCGTCGGCGCGATGTTGGGCAGCAGGTGCCGGACGCAGATCGTCCAGCCCGACCAGCCCTGCACGAGGTAGGACTCGATGTAGGGACGTGCCTTCTCCTGCCGGGCGATGCTGCGCACCAGGCGCCCCACGTACGGCGTGTACGCGACGGCCATGGCGACGACGGGCGCGGTCATGCCCGGGCCGGTGACCGCCACGAACATGATCGCCACGAGCAGTCCGGGGAAGGAGAACACCAGGTCCATCGACCGTGAGAGGACCGCGTCGACCCAACTGCCGCGCCATGCGGCCACGACGCCCACCAGGATGCCCAGCAGGGTCGACAACCCGACGACCAGGAGCGGTCCGAGCAGCCCGGAGCGCGCGCCGTACAGCAGGCGCGACAGCACGTCCCGGCCCGACTGGTCGGCGCCCAGGAGGTGGTCGGTGCTGCTCCCGGCCAGGGTGGCCGGCAGGTCGAGGGCGTCGGGGTCGTACGGCGCGAGCAACGGTGCGAACACGGCGACGGCCACCAGCACACCCAGCAGCAGGACGGCCGCGGTGAACAGCGGCCCCTGCCCGAGCACCCGCAGGCGGCGCAGACCGGGCCGCCGGCGCAACTCGGTCACGGGGACAGCGGTGGTCATGAGGCACCTCGCCGGGTCAGGGTCAGCCGGGGGTCGATGAGCGGCGCGAGGAGGTCCACGACCAGGTTCACCAGGACGAATGCCGCCACGGTGAGCAGCGTGATCGCCTGTACGACGGGGAAGTCCTTGACCGTCACCGACTGCACGAGCAGTGAGCCGATGCCGGACACGTTGAAGGCGGTCTCCACGATCGAGGTGCTCACCAGGAGTCCGGCAAGCATGGTGCCGCCGACGGTGACGATCGGGCCCAGCGCGTTGCGCAGCACGTGCCGCCGCACCACGGTGCCCTCGGCGACGCCGCGGGAGCGCGCCACCTCCACGTGCTCGCGCCTCAGTTCGTCGAGCATCGAAGAGCGGGTCACCCGGGCCAGCAGCCCGGCGAGGGTGACCGCGAGGGCGAAGGCGGGCAGGGTCAGGTGGTAGAGCCGGTCCGCGAAACCGGTGCCGGCGGCGCCGGGCCCGGGGAACCAGCCCAGCTGCACCGAGAACAGCGAGACCAGCACGATGGCGCTGACGAACGGCGGGGTCGCCGTGGCCACGCCGGTGCACACGAGCACCACGCGGTCGACCACGCCGGGGCGCAGCGCGGCGAGGATGCCGGCGAGCACGCCGCCGAGGCAGGCCAGCACGGCCGAGTACCCGATGAGGAGGGCCGTGCTCGGCAGGCGCGAGCCGATGAGGGATCCGACGTCGTGCCGGAACTGGACGGAGCGCCCGAAGTCGCCGTGCAGCACATTGCCGACCCACTTCAGGTACTGGGTGAAGAACGGGTCGTCGAGGTGGTACTGGGCGCGGATCGCGGCCTTGGTCTCCGGCGAGACCGGGTGGCCCTTGAGGAGGAAGGACACCGGGTCCCCCGGGGCCAGGTGCACCGCGCTGAAGACCAGGAAGGAGGTGATCAGCAGCACGGTCACCAGCCCCAGGAGCCGGCCGAGGAGGTAACGGGCCATCAGTTCGCCGAGCCGATCTTCGCGGCCCACGGGTAGTACAGCTGGGCGATACCGGCCGGAGCACCGGTGATCCGACTGCCCAGGAACACCGAGTGGGGAGCTTCGTACAGCGGGATGGCGGGCAGGTCGCGCAGCGCGATCTTCTGCAGCTCGGCGGTCAGGTCGGCACGGGCGGCCGGGTCGGCGACCGCCGAGGCCCGGTTGTAGAGCGCGTCGAACTCGGGGTTGGAGTAGTTGCCGTAGTTGCCGAAGTCGCCGGTACGGAACGACTGGTAGAACTCGAGAGGATCGGGCGAGTTGATGTAGCCGTTGGTGAAGACCAGGTCGATGCCGGCACGGGCGTGCGGGTCGGTGAAGAGCGCCGTGTACGCGTCGGGTGCGATCGGCTTGATCTGCACGTCGAGACCAATCTTCTTGCCGGCCGCCTGCACGGCGTTGGCGACGACGGTGATCTCCGGAGTGAGCGTGCTGCTCGCGATGACGACCTTCTTGCCGGTCGCACCGGCCTCCTTGATCAGCTTCTTGGCGCCGTCGATGTCGTACACCAGGTCGGGAAGGGCGGAGAAGTAGCCGGCCGTCCGGTCCGGGGCGGTGAGCCAGGCGCCCCGCGCGGCCGGGGCCTTGGCCGGCACGGCCACTCCCGCGACGGCGGCCTTGATGATGCTCTGCCGGTCCAGCGCCATGGACAGGGCCTTACGCACCTTCAGATCGCCGAGCGTGCCCTTGAGGTTGAACACGGCGAGGTCGGAGGCGGCGGTGTTCGGGCCGAAGTACAGCTTGCCCCGAGAGGTCGACTTGAGCTGCCCGATCGAGGTGGCCGGCACCAGGTACCCGCCGTCGACCGATCCGGAGAGCCAGGCGTTGGTGCGTGCGGCCGGGTCCTGGATGAAGACGAACTTGACGCTCTGCGCCTTGGGAGTCAGCGTGCGATCCCAGTACGCGGGGTTCTTCTTCAGGGTGATGCTGTCGCCCTGGGCCCAGGTGCCGAGCGCGTAGGGGCCCGTGCAGTCGACGCCGGCCTTCGGGTTGCCGTAGTCCCGGCCGGCCCTGGCCAGGAACGCGGCGCTCTCGATGGTGCCGGGGGAGGCCGCCATCAGTTCGTTGAGCAGGACGTCGGGCTTGTTGAGCTTGATCGTCACTTCGAGCGGGCCGGTCTTGGTGATCGAGGCGACGTTCTTGAACGCGCTGCCCCACGCCGAGCCCACGGCCGGGTCGAGATGGCGCTTGAGGGAGGCGACGACGTCGTCCGCGGTCATGGTCGAACCGGAGTGGAACTTCACGCCGTTGCGGAGGGTGTACACCCAGGTCAGCGGGTTGGGATGGGCCGACTTCAGGGCCAGGCCAGGCGCGATCCTCATGTCGGGTGTGATGCGGAACAGCTGCTCGCAGACGTTCGCCAGGACGGTGTTGGGCGGGTAGTCCCAGGCCTGCGTGTAGTCGAGGGAGTAGGGCTCGGCGTAGAGCGACCAGGAGAACGACGGGATCGAGCCCTTGGCCGCGGGTGTGTCCGCGGAGACCTGGTACGTGGTGCTGCCCTGGGCGGATCTGGCGCCGGTGGACGAGGCGCCGGAGCAACCGGAGACGGTCGCAGCCAGGGTGACCGCTCCGGCGAGCAGGGCGGTGGGTCTGGAGGCACGCAAGGAACCCACCCCTTTCGAGGGTAGTGGGGGTGCTGTGGATGGCAGCGAGTATTGATGCGGGAACGTTCCTTCACAAGGGTTTGCGGGAACGGTTTTTTTGAGGTCAGAGGCGGGTGACGACGGCACGCGGGGCTGGCACCATTCAGCGCATGACCGAAACTCCGCGCCGCAGCGGACACGGCGTCCCGGCCGCCGTGCCCCGGGTCCGCCTCGTCGACGTCGCCCGCGAGGCGGGCCTGTCCAAGACCACCGTCTCCGCCGCGCTCAACGGCACCGGACGCCTTTCGCCGGCCGTACGCGAACGCGCCCGCGAGACCGCACGGCGCCTCGGCTACCGGCCCAACGCGACCGCGCGGCTGCTGCGCGCCGGGCACGCAAGGCTGATCGGCTACGCCGTCGGGGAGTATCCGACAACCCCCGGGTCCTACATGGACTCCCCCTACTTCGCCCGGTTGACCAGCGCCATCGCGACCGCAGCCCTGCACCACGGCTACGCCCTGGTGCTGCTGCCCACCAGTTCTTCGCCCAGCGAGTGGGCCGATCTGCCGCTGGACGCCGCGATCGTCGCGGACCCGCTCGAGGACGATCCTCTGATCGAGGACTTCGTCGCCGCCCGTATCCCGCTGTCCACCGACCGCTCGGTCGAGGGTCGTCCCGGCACGCACTGGGTGGACATCGACACCGACGCCGCCATGCGCGAGGTGCTGGACCACCTGCATGCCCAGGGCGCGCAGCGCATCGCGGTCGTCGCGCCCGACACCCCGACCCGCTTCAACAGGGAGGCCCTGGACCTCTACCGGCGCTGGTGCGCCAGGCAGGGTGCCACACCTCGGATCACGCTTTCGGTGCGGCCGGGCAACGGCCCTGCCGTCGAAGCGGTCGAGCGGGCCCTCAGCGCTCCCGATCGGGCCGACGCCCTGCTCGTGCTGACCGAGGCCAATCCGCCGCTGGTGCTCGACGCCGCGCGCCGCCTGGGCCTGTCGGTACCCGGCGACCTGCTGCTGGTGTGCGCGAGCGAGGACTCCTCGGCCGCGCATGCCGACCCACCCGTCACAACCCTGAGCCTCCAGCCGGAATGTGTCGCCGCAGCGGGCATCGAGCAACTCGTCGCGGCGCTGGAGAGCGGGAGCCAGGAGCCCACAGGCACCTTGGTACAGGCGAAGCTGGAGATCAGGGCGTCATCGGAGCGCGGGGGCGATTCCACGGCAGCGGCCGCGCTTCGACGGCGCGGCCGTCACGAGGTGGAGTGCACCAGCACTCCACTCACGTAGGTCCGCAGAACCCGGGCCGTGTGGATCTCCTCGGCCGGGGCGGTGAAGATGTCCCGGTCGAGGACCACCAGGTCGGCGAGGTGGCCCGGCCGCAGGGTACCGGTGTCGTCCAGGCCGTTGACATGGGCCGACCCCGCTGTGTAGGCCGCGACCGCGGTGGCGAGGTCGAGGCGCTGTTCGGGCAGGAAGACCCGGCCGTCGGCCGCCCCGGGCTCCATCCGGTTGACGGCGACATGGATCCCGGCGAGCGGGTCGGGGCTGCTCACCGACCAGTCGCTGCCCGCCGCCAGGGTCGCGCCCGCCCGCAGCAGGGAGCCGAAGGGGTACTGCCAGGCGGCGCGTTCGGGCCCCAGGAAGGGAATGGTCAGCTCGTCCATCTGCGGCTCGTGGGCGGCCCAGAGCGGCTGGATGTTGGCGATCGCGCCGAGTTGCGCGAAGCGCGGGATGTCGTCCGGGTGGACCACCTGCAGGTGGGCGAGGTGGTGCCGGGGGGCACGGCGGCCGTTGGCGGCGCGGGCCGCCTCGACCGCGTCCAGCGCTTCGCGCACCGCGCGGTCGCCGAGGGCGTGGAAGTGCACCTGGAAGTCGAGCGCGTCGAGTTCGGTGACGTGCGAGCGCAGCGCGACCGGGTCGACGAAGCTCAGGCCGCTGTTGGCGGTGGCGCAGCCGCAGGCGTCCAGGTAGGGGCTGGTCATCGCGGCGGTGAAGTTCTCCGCGATGCCGTCCTGCATGATCTTCACCGAGCCGGCCCGGAACCTGCCGTGGTTCAGTTCCGCGCGGCGGGAGACCAACTCCGGGATCTGGTCCGGGCCCCGGCCGCGGTCCCACCAGAGCGCGCCGTTGACCCGGGCGGTGAGGGTTCCCTCGCGAGCGGCGGCGAGGTAGGCGTCCGAGGGGTCGGGCTGGCCGTTGAACTCGCCGAGCAGGGCGTCCTGCCAGCCGGTGATACCGAGCGAGTGCAGCAGCCGCTGAGCGCGCAGCAGGCCGTCGAGACGGTCGGCGGCGGTCTTCGCGGGCACCAGCCGGGCCACCAGGCCGGTGGCGCCTTCCTGCAGGACGCCGCTCGGTGTGCCGTCCGCCTCCCGTTCGATCCGGCCGTCGGCGGGGTCCGGGGTGTCCCGTGTGACGTCCGCCAGTTCCAGCGCACGGGTGTTGGCCCAGGCGCCGTGGTGGTCGCGGTTGACCAGGTACACCGGCCGGTCCGGCACCACGGAGTCGAGCAGCTGCCGGTTCGGAAGGCCGCCCTCGAAGCTCTCCAGGGACCAGCCGCCGCCGGTGATCCAAGTGCTCTCGGGGTGGTCGTCGGCGAACTCGCGGATGCGGCGCAGGTATTCGTCGACGCCCACGGTGCCGCTGAGGTCGCACTCGGCGAGCTCCATGCCACCGTAGACGGCGTGGATGTGGGCGTCCTGGAAGCCGGGAAGCAGCAACTTGCCCCTGAGGTCGACCACCTCGGTCCGCGGGCCGATCAACTCCCGTACCTCGTCGTGGCCGACGGCCGTGATCCGCTCCCCAGTGACGGCGAGGCTGCTCGCGCGGGTGCGAGCGGGGTCCCCGGTGTGCACGGGGCCGTGGGTGAAGACCAGATCGGCCTTGGTCATGGCAGGTTCTCCTGGTGGTCGGCGGCCCGCTCGTGGGCCGTGGGAGGGAAATGAGGTGTCGCGGTCCGCGTCGTGTGTCCGCGGGGTGCTGTTCAGCCGGTGCTGATCGGGTCGTTGCCGCAGGCGGCATCGCGGGAACGGGAGAAGTAGGGCGACCTGCGGCGCCAGCGGGCCCACGCGGCGGCCAGGAGCCCGGAGCCGATCATCAGCACCGGGACGAGCAGCGCGAACCAGCCGTTGTCGGCTGAGAGTTCGAGGTGATCGGTGGAACGGTAGAAGGTCCAGGCGAGGTAGCCGCCGATGGCGAGCAGCGCGAGCGCGCCCAACACCGGTCCGACGACCGCACGCAGAGCCTCCGTCGGCGAGGTGCGCAGCAGGTGGCGGAAGTGCACGGCGGCGGCCGTGGCGGTGAGGGCGTAGTAGAGGGCGACGACGATGCCGATCGCGTTGACCGCGGCGAAGATCAAGTCGTTCACGGTGGGGATGACCAGCGCCAGTACGGCGAGGGCAAGGGTGATCGCGGTGATCAGCAGGGTGCCGGCGGCGGGGGTCCCGTGCCTGGGGTGCAGGCGCGTCCAGACGGAGCCGAGAACGCGGTCGCGGCCCATCGCGTACATCCCGCGGGCGGTGGGGATGACGGAGGCCTGGAGCGACGCCACCGCGGAGAACATGAGGGCGATGAGCGGCAGTGCGGCCAGCGGCTGGTGGGCGAGCTTCGTGCCGAAGTAGGCGAGCCCTTGCGCGCCGTTGTCGGACAGTTCGCCCAGCGGCAGGACCCGCTGGAAGGCGGTGCCGGCGAGCAGGAACAGGAGCAGCATGAGGGTCAGCGCCATGAACCCGCCGCGGGAGGCGTCCCGCGGGTCACCGACCTCCTCACCGACGCTGAAGACCGACTCGAAGCCCCAGTAGCAGAAGACGGCGAGCACCATGCCCTGGGCGCGGGCTTCGGCCGAGGGGATGTCGAAGGGGTTGTACCACTGGAGCGAGAAGGGCTGGTCCCCGACGAACAGGCCGTAGCCGCAGAAGACCAGCAGCACGCCGTATTCGAAGATCAGCAGGTATTTCTGGAGACGCGCCGCGAGGTCGAGCCCGCGGACGGCGACCAGGACAGCCATGCCGAGGAGGGTGGACTGGAGGGTGGAGTCCGGATCGAGGGAGAGGCCGGCGACGCTGTGGACGGTGGCCTGTCCGAGGAGCTGGATGATCGCCGAGCCGGTCACCGTGGTGGTGTACGCCATGAACACGATCGTGCCGACGACGTTGACCCATCCGGTCAGAAAGCCCAGCCAGGGGCTGAGGATGCGGCCGACCCACCTGTAGCTGCTGCCGGCGTTGGGTTCGGCGCGGTTGAGCCGTCCGTATCCGCCGGCGATGCCGAGTACGGGCAGGAAGGCCAGCAGCATGATCGCCGGCAGGTGCAGGCCGACGATGCTCGCCATCAGACCGAGTCCGATACCGATGCTGCTGGTGGCCGCGGTGCTCGACGCGGCGAGGACGATGCCGTCGACGACGCCTATGGACTTCCGCATCGCGGTCTTGGGGTCTTGGGGGCCGTTCTTCCGCGTGCTGCCCGCGTCCTTCACTGGTACTGCCAATGATCTTCGCCTTGCTGGTAGGGGAACGTGGCCGAACGGGCCTGATGGCAGGCCATGGAAGTCCTTGGCCTCTTCACATGTCAATGGCGTTGTCATAAGCTCCGGCCATGGCTGAGCGTGTGGTTCCGGAGCCGCTTCGACGGCGCAGAAAGCCGACGAAACAGGGCACGGTGCTGTCCGAGCGGGTCATCGTGGAGACGGCCCTTCGGTTGGTCGGCCAGCACGGCGCGGAGGCGCTGACGGTCCGGCGGCTGGGAGCCGCACTGGGCGCCGATCCGAGCGCGCTCTACCGGTACTTCCGCAACACCGACGACTTGCTGCTGGCCATCGCCGACGAGCTCATCGGCCGTGCCCAGCACGGCTGGCAGCCCACTGGCGACTGGCGTACCGACCTGTGCGAGCTGGGCTTGCGCGTCCATGCCTCGTACCAGGCGCACCCGCAGGCCGCCTTGCTCGCGGCGCACCGCACGACGGGGCGGGACAACGAGATGCGGGCCGTGGAGATGATCCTCGGCGTGCTGCGGTCGGCGGGCTTCCGCGACCCGGAAGCGGTACGGATCTACCACGCCTTCGTGGACCAGGCGCTCGCTTTCGCGGCCCTGGACGCGGCCGCGCTGGCCATGCCGGCTCCCGCGCAGGCGGCCGACCTCAAGGTGTGGCAGGTCCGCTACGGCGGCCTGGACGCGGGCACCCACCCCAACATCGCCGCCACCGTGCGCCTGTTGGCCGCCGAGATGCCGCTCAGCGGCTATCCCTTCGCGCTGGAGCTGCTGCTCGACGCCGTCGCGGGCAGGCTTCCGGGCGCGGGCGCGGAGGCCGGCTGAGGCCCGGATCGCACGCCTTCGCCAGGCGCCCCGTAAGAGCCCGGGCTGGGCGGATCGCTGCCGGGATACCGGGGGTGTCGACCTGGGTCGGGGAGCGGGCAGGCTTATGTCAACGTCGTTGACACTTTCCTGGGGCGGGAGGTCTGATGGCCGGACCCCGGAGGCCAACCCCTCCCTGCACCCAAGGAGTCCTCCATGGATCCCGTCCGCGCGCTCAAGGACGCCGGCCCCACCCCGTTCTGGCTGGACGACCCCGGCCGCCCGCAGGCCACGTCGGCCCTGGTCGCCGACACAAGCTGCGATCTGCTCGTAGTGGGCGGCGGCTACAACGGCCTGTGGACCGCCCTGATCGCCAAGGAGCGCGACCCCTCCCGTGACGTGGTCCTGATCGAAGGCGAGGAGATCGGCTGGGCTGCCTCCGGTCGCAACGGCGGCTTCTGCGAGTCCAGCCTCACTCACGGTCTGAGCAACGGCATGGATCGCTGGCCCGGCGAGCTCGCCAAGCTGGAGCGGCTCGGCATGCGGAACCATCAGGCGATCGAGGACACGATCAAGAAGTACGGCATCGACTGCGACTGGCGGCGTACCGGCTCTCTCAACGTGGCGACGGAGCCGTACCAGATCGACGACATGCACGAGTTCGCCGCGCTCGCCGCCCGCTACGGCTGCGAGCAGACCGTACTGGACGCCGACCAGGTTCGCGCCGAGATCAACTCGCCGACCTTCCTGGGCGCGCTCTGGGACAAGGACGGCACTGCGATGCTCAACCCCGCGCACCTCGCGTGGGGCCTCAAACAGGCTTGTCTGGACCTCGGCGTACGCATCCACGAGTACACCTCGGCCACAGCCGTCGCGGAGGCCGGCCCGGGGATCGCGGTGCGGACCCCCTACGGCCGCGTCCTCGCGAACCGCGTCGCCCTTGCGACCAACGTCTTCCCTTCCCTGCTCAAGCGGCACCGCCTCTACACCGTTCCCGTGTACGACTACGCGCTGATGACCGAGCCATTGACGGACGAACAACTCGCCTCCGTCGGCTGGCACAACCGGCAGGGATTCTCCGACGCCGCCAACCGGTTCCACTACGTGCGGCTCTCCGCCGACAACCGCATCCTGTGGGGCGGCTACGACGCCGTGTACCACTACCGGGGCCGAGTGCGCGCCGAGCACGACCAGCGGCCGGAAACCTTCGCCACCCTGGCTCGGCACTTCTTCCGGACCTTCCCGCAGCTGGAGGGGCTGAGCTTCACCCACGCCTGGGGCGGCGCGATCGACACCTGCACCCGCTTCTGCGCGTTCTTCGACACCACTCACCGGGGCCGGGTCGCCCATACGGCCGGATTCACCGGCCTGGGCGTGGGCGCGACCCGCTTCGCAGCCGAGGTGATGCTCGACCTGCTGGCCGGCGAGCGAACGGAGCGGACCGAACTGGAGATGGTGCGGCGCAAGCCCCTTCCCTTCCCGCCGGAACCGATCCGCTGGGCGGGAATCCAGGCCACCAGTCGGTCCCTCGCCCGCGCGGACGAGAACTCCGGACGGCGCAACCTCTGGCTCAAGACCCTCGACCGGCTCGGCCTCGGCTTCGACAGCTGACGTCCGCTCATCCAGGCGAGGCACAGGCGAGGCAAAGGCGCTCGCGGGGCCGGCCCCTCCCCGTCTCAGCGATGCCCGTCGGCAGGACCACCCTGCACCGCGGCCAGGGGCCCGTGCACATGGTGGAGAGGCGCCTGGCTGACCGACCCCCTCGTGGCGTCAGGGGCCGCAGGCCTCCGGAATCGGCGGACCACACCTGGCGGCCGCCGACCCTGCTCGCGCGCTCATGCCGTCGTGCCGGGTTCTTGCCGCGGCTGCGCATCTCCGGCTGGAGCGGCTGCGTAGCGCGCTGATCTGACTTCCTATAGGGCGTCGCGAGCCAGGCAGTGCGCGCTCCCGTGTTCGCGAAGGCCCTGGACGAGTATGTCCGCCGGGACGGCGTGCTCCGCCCGCAACCGGTCGGCGAGGGATTCTGCATCGGCCCGCTCACCGTCGCCGCCGCCCGGAGCGCGCATCTGCACCGCCTCGACGCTCTGCATCTCGCGAAAAGGGGCGCGCCCTGCCCTCGGCCTGCGGGAGCCGACCGGCTTCAACTCTCCTGAGGCGGCACCCTTCTTCACACATGTTTGACGTTGACTTGAACATGCCATGAATAGAACGGGCATCGCATGCGAGCCCCCGCGCACCGCACAACCCGCAATTGCCCGCGATCCGGACAGTGAAAGGTCAGGTGCACCGCATATGCGCGCCACCGTCCGCCGTCTAGGCGCCCTCCTACCCGCCGCATTGCTCGTGGTCGGGTTCCAACTGGGCGGCACCCCGGCCCACAGCTCCCCCCAACCCGATCTGCGACTCGCTCCGCAGTCCACCGCGATCTCCGACAGTTGGATCGTCGTCCTGAAGGACGGCGCCACGAACCAGCCCTCCGACACGGCCCGTTCCCTCACACGGGAGCACCACGGGACTCTCGGGCACGTCTACCGCAGCGCCCTGAAGGGCTTCTCCGCGAAGCTGTCGCGCTCCGAGGCCGCCTCGCTCGCCCGGGATCCGAGGGTCGCGTACGTCCAGCAGAACCAGACTCTCCGGATCACCGACACCCAGCAGAACGCGACCTGGGGTCTCGACCGGATCGACCAGCGCGACCTGCCCCTGAACACGACGTACACCTCCAACACGACCGCGTCGAACGTCACCGCGTACATCATCGACACCGGCATCCGCACCTCGCACGGCGAGTTCGGCGGGCGTGCCAGTGTGGGGACGGACACCGTCGGCGGCGGCCAGAACGGGCAGGACTGCAACGGCCACGGTACCCATGTCGCGGGCACGGTCGGCGGCAAGACCTACGGGGTCGCCAAGGGCGTCTCGCTGGTCGCCGTGCGGGTGCTCGACTGCAAGGGCTCCGGCACGACCGCCGGTGTCGTAGCGGGCGTCGACTGGGTCACGGCGCACGCCGTGAAGCCCGCCGTGGCGAACATGAGCCTGGGCGGCGGCGCGGACACCACGCTCGACAACGCGGTGAAGAGGTCCATCGCCTCGGGCGTGACCTACTCGATCGCCGCGGGCAACGGCAACATCCTCGGCATGCCGCAGGACGCCTGCACCACCTCGCCGGCCCGGGTCCCCGAGGCCATCACGGTCGGCGCGACCGACAGCACCGACACCCGGGCCTCCTGGTCCAACTACGGCACCTGCCTGGACCTCTTCGCCCCGGGCGTGAACATCACCTCGTCCTGGAGCACGAACGACACCGCGACCAACACCATCAGCGGTACGTCGATGGCGACCCCGCACACCGTGGGGGTCACGGCCCTGTATCTGGCGACCCACCCGACCGCGACACCGCAACAGGTGCGGGACGCCCTGGTGAACGGGGCGACCAGCGGCAAGGTACAGAACCCGCGCACCGGGTCACCGAACAAGCTGCTGTACTCGCTGTTCTGACGGCCCGCACGCACTGCGCGCGCGGCCGGGACGCCGGGGTGCACACTGGCACCCCGGCCGCGCCATCGTTGGCGCATACGTAGTGCGAGCGGCGTGATGTTCGCTTGCGGTCATCCCGCCAGCCGAGGAAGCGCAGAATGGGACGTCATGAGGGTAGTTGTCGCCGAGGACTTGACGTTGCTGCGCGACGGTCTGATCCGGCTGCTGACCGCGCACGGCTTCGACGTGGTCGCTGCGGTGGATAGCGGGCCGGATCTGGTGCGCGCCCTGTCGGAGCACCGCCCGGACGTGGCCGTGGTGGACGTCCGGCTGCCGCCGACCCACACCGACGAGGGGATCAGGGCCGCGCTGAGCGCCCGGGAGGAGATCGACGGACTCCCCATCCTCGTGCTGTCGCAGTACGTCGAGCGGCTCTACGCCCGAGAGTTGCTCGCGGATGGCCGGGGCAGTATCGGTTACCTGCTCAAGGACCGGGTGTCGGACGTCGGGGAGTTCGTCGAGGCGGTACACCGGGTCGCCGCCGGCGGAACCGCCCTCGACCCGATGGTGGTGGCGAGGCTGCTGGACAGCCGGCGGCGGGCGCTGCCGCTGGACCGGCTCACCCCGCGTGAGCGGGAGGTGCTCGCACACATGGCGCAGGGCCGGTCGAACGCGGCCATCGCGACCGCCCTGGCGATCACCGAGAAGGCGGTCGGCAAGCACACCAACAACATCTTCGCCAAGCTGGGCCAGCCGCCGTCGGAGGACGACAACCGCCGGGTCCTCGCCGTGCTGGCGTACCTCGACGGATGGGGGGCCTAGGCCCACCACCGAAGACACGGTCCAGGCCCAGGGACTTCCCCGCGCTCGCGGACCAGCCTGGGCTCATGACACACACCAACAGATGCCCCGGCGTCCCGACTCCCACTGCGGGACCGGTGCTCCGTTCCGAACGGGCACTCGCCCCCGACCTGGCCCGCGGCGCGATGCTGCTGTTCATCGCCCTGGCCAACGCGGCGAACTTCGCCTTCGCCGGCCAGCCCGGCATCGACGGTACGCCACACGGCCTGCAGCGAGCGGTCAACTTCTTCATGATCACGTTTGTGGACAGCCGGGCGTACCCGGTGTTCGCGGTGATGTTCGGCTACGGGCTGGTGCAACTGGCCCGCCGGGCCGCCGCGGCCGGCGCCGACCCGCGACGCATCCTGTTGCGCCGCAACGCGTGCCTCATCGTCTTCGGTGCCATCCACGCCACGTTGTTGTATTTCGGCGACTTTCTCGGCGCGTACGGCATCGTCGGAATCATCGCCACGCTGGTCCTGCTCCGCCGCGGCGACCGGTTCCACCGCCTCGTCATGTGGCTGTGGGCGCTCGTGCTCGGCTACACCCTCGTCCTCGCCGCCATGCTGGTCGTCAACGCCAAGAGCGGTCACGCGATCCTCACCAACACCCCCAACCCGTCATTGGCGGCAACCTCGTACGGACAGGGCGTCCTGGATCGGCTTGCGGAATGGCCGGCGCACACCGCGACGGTGGTGCCGTTCATCTTCATCGTCTGGCTCGGCATATGGGCAGCGCGCCGCCGCATCCTGGAAGACCCTGCGACACACCAGGTCCTGCTGCGCCGCACCGCGGCGGGCTGCCTGGCCGTCACCGTGCTCGGCGCCCTGCCGTACGCGCTGGTGGCCGCCGGTGCGCTCCAGGTAGACCCCGGTACCCTCGATGCCATGGCCTATCTCCACGCGATCAGTGGCGAGTTCGGTGGCCCGGGCTACGTCGCCCTGTTCGGGGTGATGGCGGAGCAACTCTCCACCGGCCCGCGCCGGCCGAAGACCGTCGGCGCGGTCGCCGCGTTGGGCCAGCGGTCGCTGAGCGGGTACCTGTTCCAGTCGGTGGCCTGGACCATCGTCTTCGCCCCGTTCGCCTTGGACCTGGGGGGTTCCACGTACCGCGCGGTCATGGCCGCGGTCACGGTGTGGACGGTGTCGGTACTGGCCGCACGGGCCATGGAGAGGCGGCGGTACCGGGGACCGGCCGAGCGCCTGCTGCGCCGCTTGACCTACGGCCGGTCATGAGCGTCCCCCCGTGGCGCTGGCCTGCCAGAGTCCGTGTCGGCCTGGCCGCGGCGGTGTCCGCCGCGGCCGGGCTGCTCTGGGCCGGCACCGGTGGCGGAGACTTCTGGCCGCGGTGGGTCTGGTTCGGCCTGGCCACCGTGCTCGCCGCGGACCAGCTTCTGCGGTGGGTGTTGCGCGTGCCACCGGGCCGGCGGCGCTGGCTCGCGCTGGACGGCGCCCTCTGCGCGCTCATCGCCACGGACGACGTGGCGATCTGGGCGCTCTCCGGTGGTGGAGTGTTCTGGCCCGTCTTCACCTTCCTGGCACTGTCCATGGTGTTGGGCACGCACGCGTTCCTGGTGAGCCGCCACCCCGACGACCGGGAGCGGGCCTTGGCCGAACGGGTGGACACGCTGACCCGTACCCGCCGCGGTGCGGTGGAGAACCAGGTTGCCGAGCTGAAGCGGGTCGAACGCGACCTGCACGACGGTGCGCAGGCCCGCCTGGTGTCGCTCGGCCTGACCCTCGGCATGGCTCAGGACCTGATCCACCGCGACCCGGACGCCGCGGCGGAGTTGCTCGGCGAGGCCCGTTCCACCGCCGGCAGCGCGCTGGAGGACCTCCGTACCGTCATGCACAGCATCCAGCCACCGGTGCTCGCCGACCGCGGCCTTGCCGACGCGGTCCGGGCACTCGCGCTCGACCTGCCGCTGCCGGTCACCATCACCGGCGACCCGCCGCCCGACATCACTGCGGCGGTCCAGACGGCCGGGTACTTCGCCATCGCCGAATGCCTGGCCAACACCGTCAAACACAGCCAGGCGACCGCGGCTTCGGTGACCTACGTGACCGGCCCGCAGGCGCTGCGGGTCGAGGTGGCCGACAACGGCGTAGGCGGCGCCGTTGTCGCACCCGGCCGCGGCCTGCACGGCATCGTTCAACGGCTGGCGACCCTCGACGGTCAGCTCGACGTTGACAGTCCGGCCGGCGGCCCGACGCGCGTCATCATCACCGTCTCGGTCTGAGCCGATGCTGGTTGAACGCGCCGCCGAGCCGTATGACGGGAGACTGTCACGTACGGTTCCGTGGGAGCCCGGGGGCAAATAGAGGAATAGTCAAGAACTGTGGATCGGTGTGTGACCCGCGCGGGCGAGTGGCAAGAGTGCCGTTGCGCTGTAGGCACGGTGTACGCGCCTACGCCAGGGACGCACCCTGCCTGTATGTCTTCCGGCCGCGATCGCCCGGATAGTAGGCCTGCCCCGGCACTGCGGGTGCGGTTTGGGCCGTCGAATGCCCTAACCGGTGCTGGTCGGTCTTCCGGGAGCGTCAATCCAGCGGGCGGCCGCGTCGAAGGTGTCCGCCGGGGTGCTGTTGAACGCGATCGCCGCGTTGGGAGCGTGTCGTCGAATCAGATTGATTATCTGCTCGAACAGCTCGAGTTGGTCTTCGAGCTTCCGCACACCGCCGCCGACGACTACGCACTCCCAAGGTCGGGCAGCCAAGGCGGCGCCGACGACCGCCTCCACGTTGTCGCTGCTGTCGAGGCCGAACAGACACGTCTCAACACCGACGCCGTGCTCGGCGAATCGAGCGATCCCCACCTCGATCGCGTCGGCTACCGGCTTGGGGTCCCAAGGCCCGGGAATCCGATACGGATCCAGCCCGATTACGAGGACGCGGGGTGTCAGGGCCGTTGTCTCCACCCCTGGACCCTACGTCGCAGAAGTGGAAGGAGTAGTCAAGAACGCGGATCCGCGTGGCACGCGATTTGAGCGCCTACCCCCGATTCGTGCTGTTCGGGTCGTTCCACCAGGACTCCTTCATCGACGCGGGTGCCGGCATGGACGAGCGCGATGAGCTGGGGTGCCTTCATGGCCCGCCAGTGGGCCTCGGCGGATTCGACGAGCTTGAAGGCCATCGCCGAGGTCCTAGGTTGACTGCTCGGCTGGTGCGACGCTGACGTCGTGACTACGGGTGCGCCGACCGAAGCGCTGATCCCTACCGGGCCCACCTGTGAGACGGCAGTCGATTGCGCGTGGTCCGCCAGTAGCCGCACGGCTTCGGCTTGCGTCCGCGGCTGACCAGGCCGGGCCGCCCTCGCCGGCCGCGTACGGGCGGGAGGGCCTGGACCAGGGAGATGAGCTGCGTGACGTCGTTGCGGTTCCGCCGGTCAGCGACACCGCCGGCGCGATGCCATGCCCTTCGTGAGCCGTCGATCACCGCCCTCGACCAGCCCAGCGCGCCGGCGGCGTTGAGTTCAGCCAGGAGTGACCCGTGCGTCGTTCCGGTCACGCAGGCGTCGTCGGCTGCCGGCCGCGCGGCTGTGTCGGTCAGCCGGTCTGGGTGTCTGGCGTGCCTTGGTGGTATCGCTGCTGCCAGCGACCGTCCTCGCGCATCCAGATGGAGCTGCGGTGAACCACGCCGACGGCGTCCTCGGTGCGGAACCGAATGTGCACGACGCCCGGGGCGAGCTCCACGACCCGGTCGAAGGTCACGCCCTGCACCTGGTCCGGGATGGTGTTGAGGACGCGGATCACCTCCTCGCGCTCCCAATACCTTCCGGTGCGCCCGATCTCGTAGAAGTCATGATGGATCAGCTGTTCGAGCCGGCCGACGTCATTGCGCGCCTCGGCACTGAGGAGCGAAGACTCGAGGCGGATGATCTCCTCGCGGAGATCCACCATGGCCGATGCTTCGTCCGTCGCGGTCGGCCCGGACTGGACCGTGCGGAAAAGGCGTTCGGCGTTCTCGCCCAGTGTGTGGGGGTTCAGGCCTGCCTGTTTCAGGGCTGGGACCGGGTCTGCCACACCCGTGCCGTACGGGGCGTCCGTGCCCAGGAGGAGGTGGGGTTCGCCGAAGGTTTCTTCGAGGTAGCGGAGGGCGGGGGCGGTGTGGACCACCGTGTCGCACCAGACTCGGTCCAGATAGGCGCTCGGGGGGTGGTGGGCGCGGGTGCGGAGGTCGGCGCGGTAGTGCCAGTTGTTGTCCAGGCGGGGCAGGAGCTGGGCGAGGACGCCTCCGCCGTGGGCCAGTACCAGGCGCAGGCGTGGATGGCGGTCCAGGGTGCCGGAGGCGGCAAGGCGAGCGTAGGCGAGGGCCGTGTCCAGGGGAGCTCCGACCGAGTTGTGCAGGAACAGGTCAGGGTCGTGCAGGGGACCGCAGTAGGACGGGTGCAGGGACAGCGGGACGTCCAGCGTCTCGCACGCCGTGAACAGCGCGTCGAGGCCCGCGCGGTCGAGCGGGCGGCCCGCGACCGGGCCCGTGGTGATCTGCGCGCCCGCGAGACCGAGGCGGGTGATGGCCCGCTCCAGTTCGGCCGCCGCGTCCTCGGGGCGGCCCACAGGCAGGGTCGCGAGGCCGGTCAGCCGGCCGGCCGCGGCCGCGCTGCCCACGTACGCGGCGAGCGCGTCGTTCGCCGCGCGGGCGTACCGCGTCGCCTCCGGTCCCGTACCGAGGGCGTACGCGTGGGGGGTCAGGGAGACCACGGCGTGGTCTACGCCCTGGCGGTCCATACGGGCGAGGGCCGCGGCCGGGTCGGTCAGTTCCGGGTAGTGGGCGGGCAGGCGTTCGCCGGTGGGAGAGAGCAGGCGGCCGTCCTCAGTGGTGCGCAGGCCCGCCGCGAGCGCCGGCGGCCAGTCGCCGGCCAGCACCTGCGAGGGCAGCATGTGGGCGTGGACGTCGACGACGGTCAACTGGCCCCCTTCGACGGGACGCGGCGCGTCCACCCCGCGGCCTCACCCTCGGCCAGGCGGCGCAACACTTCCGCGCTGGTCTTGATGCCGTTCCTGAACCACTCCAGGGAGAAGTGCTCCTGCGAGGAGTGCTCCTGGAGGTCGGGCTGGCCGTACGGGACGAGGAGGCAGGGCAGTCCGGCGTGCTCGACGAACGCGCCGAAGACGCCTCCTCCGCCGATCGACGGGATCACCGCCGCTTCCTGGCCCCACACGGCGCCGAGCGCGGCGCGGGCCGTGGTGACGAGCGGGTGGGTGTCGGGGATGGAGGAGGGCGGGCAGTCGGCGAGGACGGTGAAGGTGATGTCGTCCCAGCCGTGGTCGTCCAGGTGACGGCGGATCAGTTGGGCAATGCGCGCCGGGCTCTGGCCGGGCATGAGGGCGATGTCGACCTTGGCGGTCGCCCGGGTCGGCACCGCCATCTTCAGGCCCTCGCCGGTGTACCCGGCCTCGATGCCGCAGACGCAGATGCGCGGCGAGAAGAACATCGCGTCCACCGGGTCGGACGTGGTGTAGGCGCGGACGCCCAGGTCCCGGGCCGGGGGGAGGAAGGTGCCGGGGAGGGCTGCCGCCGCGGTCCGGACCGACTCCGGGACCGGTTCGATGCCGTCGTGGAAGCCGTCGACGAGGATGCGTCCGTCCGTGTCGGTCAGGGACGTGAGCGCCCGGGTGAGGCGGTCCGCCGGGTTCGGCAGGATGCCGCCGTAGCTCGCCGAGTGCCACTCCTGGGGGCTGCCCTCGCAGGTGAACTCCAGGTAGAGCGCGCCCCGTACGCCGAGGAAGAGTGCCGGCTGCCACAGGCCCAGCGTGGAGGCGTCGGAGGTGTAGAGGGCGTCGGCGGTGAACCGTTCCGGGTGCTCGGCGATGAAGCGGCGGGTGTTCAGGGAGCCCGTCTCGTCCTCGCCGTCGAGCATCAGGTCGAGCCGCAGCGGCGGCGGGGCGCCGGTGACGTCGGTCCAGACGGCGAGGGCGCACAGATGGGCGAGGAGCTGGCCCTTGCTGTCGCCCACCCCCCTGCCCCACAGGGCCCCGTCGTGGACGGTGGGCTCGAACGGCGCGAACGGCCAGTCGGCGGGGTCGCCGGCGGGCACGACGTCGTAGTGGCCGTAGATCAGCAGGTGTGGGGTGTCCTCGGCGGCGTGCTCGCCGAGGGTCGCCCAGACGATGGGGCTGCCGCCGGTCTCCAGGGTCTCGGAGTCGACGCCGATCCGCTTGAGGATGTCGGTGAGGAGCGCCGCGCATTCGCGAACGCCCTCACCGGTGACGCTGACGCTGGGCTGTGCGGCGAGTTCGACGAGCCAGGACAGGAATTCGTCGGCGCGCTCGTCGATCCTCGCCCACAGCGCGTCGCGCAGCGCGGTCCCCGTCGGTACCGGGCCTGTCGCGTCGGTGGTGTGCTCAGAAGCCGTCACGGTTGATGTCCTTGTAGAGCAGGTAGGCGGCGGTGCCGGGGCCCGTCGGGTAGAAGTACTGGGGGCAGTACGGGGCCATGTAGATGAAGTCCTCGGTCTCCACCTCCATGATGTCGCCGTCGAGGTGGTACAGGCCGGAGCCCTTCAGCATCCACAGGCCGTGCTCCTCGTCGTGGACCTCGACCTTCGGGAAGACGGCGCCCGGCTCGAAGGACAGCACGCTCATCGAGAAGTCGTAGGGCGCGTCGACGGGCAGCAGTTCGGCGCGGCTGATCCCGGCGACCGAGCCGGGCCGGTACTCGGCGTCACCGATCCGTCCGCTGACCGGCTGCGGGGCGGGTACGCCGGGCCAGGGCTGGTGCTCCTGCTTGATCCACAGCAGCCGGGCCGGGGTCGCGGTGTCGTTGCGCAGCTGGAAGCCGGTGCCGGTGGGCAGGAATGCGAACCCCTGGTCGGCGAGGTCGTGCTTGGCGCCGCCGGCCAGGACGTGCGGCGTGCCGTCGAGGCCGAGCAGGAAGTGCTCGTGCTCGGCGCCGGTGACGGCCGAGGTGCCGCCGCCGGGCTCGATCTCCAGCAGGTACCAGCCGAACCGGGCGCGGTGCAGCCGCGGCGTGGCCAGCTTCTTCACGATCACTCCGTCGAAGCCGGGCAGCCGGCTCGGGAACTGGTTGGCGGGAGTGAGCAGGTGGTACGCGTCGGTGCGGCGCCCACGGGAGACGGACACCGTGGTCGGCGGGGCGTAGGGACGGTCGGGGGTGGTGGTCATGTGCTCGCTCCTGGCTGTCGTGGGCTGAGGTGTGTGCGGTCAGGTGGTCTGGAGGACCGGGGCCGCGGGCCGAGGCTCCTCCGCGTGCGGGACGCCGGGCGTGCGGGCGAGGAAGCGGCCGCCGCCCACGAGGCCCGGTACGGGGCGCCCGTCGCGTACGGCGATCCGTCCGCCGGCGAGGACAGCGCGGGGCGCGCCGATGACCTCGATGCCCTCGTACGGCAGGTGGTCGACGGCCGAGTGGTGGTCGGCGACCGTGAGGGTGTGGCGGCGCTCCGGGTCGAAGACGAGCAGATCGGCGTCGGCGCCGGGGGCGATCAGGCCCTTGCGAGGCAGCAGCCCGAACATGCGGGCCGGGGCCGTGGACACGGCGTCGGCCCAGCGGCGCAGGGTGATGCGACCGGTGCGGACCCCGAAGTGGTGGAGCAGCATGATGCGCTGCTCGATGCCGGGCAGGCCGTTGAGGATGCAGTCGAACCGCGGCTCCATGATCTTCTGGTCGGCGATCCGGAACGCGCAGTGGTCGCTGGAGACCGTGGCGAGACTGCCGTCGGCGAGTGCCTGCCACAGGGCATCCTGGTCGGCGGCCCGGCGCAGCGGCGGTGAGCACACGGCCTGTGCCGCGGTGGTGAGGTCGCCCTCCAAGGCATGCTCGTCGAGGACCAGGTAGTGCGGGCAGGTCTCGCCGTGCACGTCCCAGCCCGCCGCGCGGGCCCTGCGGATCGGGTCGAGTGCGGTGGCGCCGGATACGTGGACGATGTAGACGCGGGCGCCTGCGACCCGGGCCAGGTGCGCGATCCGGTTGACGGCCTCGGCCTCCAGCAGGTCGGGGCGGGTGTGCGAGTGGTGGTGCGGCGCGGTCTCGCCGCGGTCGATCGCCTGCGCGGTGAGCAGGTCGATCGCGTCGCCGTTCTCCGCATGCACCAGCACGGTGATGCCGAGCGGGGCCGCGCACTGCAGGATCCGCAGCAGCCCGCGGTCGTCCGTCATCCGGCGGCCCCGGTAGGCCATGTACACCTTGATGCTGCTGACGCCCTCGGCGACCAGCCGGGGCAGCTCGGCGAGTTCGTCCTCGCCGGGCTGGACGAGCACCATGTGGACGCCGACGTCCGCCGCGGGCCGCTGGGCGAGCATTCGGGCCCGCCAGGCGTGCAGCGCGGCGAGTGGTGACTCGCCGGGCTCCGGGTAGCAGAAGTCGACGACCGACGTGGTGCCCCCGGCGAGCGCGGCGACGGTTCCCCGGTGGAAGTCGTCGCAGGTGCGGTGACCGCGGATCAGGGTGTCCAGGTGGGTGTGCGGGTCGATGCCGCCGGGCAGCACCCAGCAGCCGCCCGCGTCGATCGTCTCGTCCGCGTCGGCGTGATACAGCACTCCCGGGCTCGCGACTGCCGTGATGACCCCGTTCTCGACGAGGACGTCCGCCGGTTCGGTGGTGTCGGGGCCGATGACGGTGCCGCCGGTGACCAGCACCCGGCCGGCGGCCGGGGGCGTCGGCGCACCGGACGCGGCGTAGTGCGGTGCCGTCCCCTGGATGGACTCAGACACCGAGGTTCACCCAGACCGTCTTCGGCAGCGTGTACTGCTCCATCGCGTGCAGGGACTTGTCGCGGCCGGTGCCGGACTGCCGGAAGCCGCCGAAGGGGACGGTCACGTCGGAGTGGTTGTAGCAGTTCACCCACACCGTGCCGGCGCGCAGTGCGCGGGAGACCCGGTGCGCGGTGGTGACGTCACGGGTCCAGACGGCGGCGGCGAGCCCGTACTGGGAATCGTTGGCGATCCGTACGGCGTCGTCGGCGTCCTTCGCGGTGATCAGGGACAGCACGGGGCCGAAGATCTCCTCCCGGGCGACGCGCATGTCGTTGGTGACGTCGGCGAGGACGGTGGGCTCCATGTAGCAGCCGCCGGAGTCCCGGCGTCCGCGCTCGCCGCCGGTGGCGACGCGTGCGCCTTCCTCACGGCCGATGCCGACGTAGCCGAGGACGCGGGAGAGCTGGGTCTCGTCGACGAGCGCGCCCATCCTCACCGCCGGGTCGAGGGGGTCGCCGGGCCGCCAGGCGGCCGCAGCCGCGACGAGCCGCTCGGTGAACTCCTCGCGCACGGACTCCTGCACGATGACGCGGGAGCCGGCGCTGCACATCTCGCCCTGGTTGACGAACGCGCCGAGCGCGGCACCCTCGGCCGCGGCGACGAGGTCGGGCGCGTCCTCCAGGATGATGTTGGGGGACTTGCCGCCGCACTCCAGCGACACGCTCTTCATGTTCGACCGGGCCGCGTACTCCAGGAAGAACTTGCCGACCTGGGTGGAGCCGGTGAAGGCGACCTTGTCGACGTCCGGGTGCAGACCGAGGGCGCGGCCGACGGACTCGCCGAGACCGGTGACGACGTTGAACACACCCTCGGGGACGCCCGCCTCCGCCGCCAGCGCGGCGAGCGCGAGGACGACGTGCGGGGCCTGCTCGGCGGGCTTCACGACGAGGGAGTTGCCGGTGGCGAGGGCGGGGGCGATCTTCCACATCGGCATGCCGATCGGGAAGTTCCACGGCACGACGGCGGCGACGACGCCGAGGGGTTCGCGGGTGACGAGGGCGAGCGCGCTGTCCGCGGTCGGCGCGACGTCGCCGTAGACCTTGTCGATGGCCTCGGCGAACCACCGCAGCACGTCGGCCGCATGGTCGGCCTCGCCGAGCGTGGAGCCGATCGGCTTGCCGCTGTCGAGGGTCATGACCAGCGCGAGGTGCTCGCGGTCGCGGCGGATCAGCTCGGCGAACCGCAGCAGCACCGCGCGGCGGGCGATCGGCGCCATCCGCGACCAGACGCCGGACTCGAAGGCGCGGCGAGCGGCGGCGACGGCCCGGTCGACGTCCGCCGGGCCCATGGCGGGGCTGGAGGCGACGGTGCGGCCGTCGACGGGCGAGACGGTGTCGAGGCGTTCGCCGGAAGCCGCGTCGGTGTGGGCGCCGTCGATGAACGCGCGCTTCTCCCAGCGCAGTTGCTCGGCCCGCTGGTGCCATTCCTGGGCGGTGACGGTCATGGGGTGTGCTCCTCTTGCGAAGGGTCTTCGGGGTCGTGGGGTGGTGCGGAAGGCCCGGCTCGGTTCCGGGCCGGGCCGGCTCAGTCGCGGCGCAGCCAGATCTCCGGCTGGCGCTCGGACGCGGGCTCTCCGGTGGCGATGTCGGCCCACAGGGCCTCGGCCGCCGCCTTGTCGTCGCGCAGGTCGACGAGGACGCGGCCGTCCTTCATCACGAGCCGGGGCCGGCCGAGGGCGCGCAGATCAGCGAGCGGGTCCCCGTCGACGACGAGGACGTCGGCGCGGTAGCCGGGCTCCAGGCTGCCGAGGTTGTCCTGCTCGCCGAGCGCGGTGGCGCTGCCGAGGGTCGCGGCGCGCAGCGCGTCCGCGGCGCTCAGTCCGGCCTCCGTCAGTGCCTCCAGCTCGCAGATCAGGACGTCGCGGGCGGGGATCCAGTGGATCGGGTCGCTGCCCGCGGCGATCGTGACGCCGGCCTCGACGGCGTAGCGGACCGACTGCTCGTGGACGGCGCCGATCCGCTCCTCGTACACGGCCGCCTGGTCCTCGGTGATCGTCTTGCCGACGTTGAGGTGGGTCTTGGTGCGGAACGCCCACAAGGTGGGGACGTAGACGGTGCCCTGCGCGGCCATCCGGGCGGCGAGGGGCGCGTCGATCGTCAGGCCGTGGTCGATGACGTCGACACCGGCGGTGACGGCGCCGCGGGCTGCCTCGATGCCCTCGCAGTGACAGCCGACACGGGCTCCGAGGAGATGAGCCTCGCTGACGGCCGTCGCGATCTCCTCGTCGTTGAGGTACCGCAGGCACAGCGTCCAGTCGGAGTCGGCGGTGGTGTGGCTGAGGACGAGCTTGATGAAATCGGCGCCCGCCAGCCGCTCCAACCGGACAGCGCGGCGTACGGCGTCCGGACCGTCGGCGAAGACGTTGCGCCAGTCGACGGGAGCGCCGCTGCCGACGACGTTCGGACCGGCCGTGAAGGCACGGGGGCCCAGCACCCGACCCGCGGCGAGCTCGGCGCGCAGCGCGTGGATGCCGCGGTGCTTGCAGCCGGGGTCGCGGACGGTGGTGATGCCGGACTCGATGAACCGGCGGGCGGTGATGACGCCGTCGACGACGCTGCGCGTGATGAGGTCGGCGTCCGCCTCGACGCCGGACCGGCTCATCAGGTGGGCGTGCGCGTCGATGAGGCCGGGCAGGATGTGCCCTCCGTCGGTGTCGACGATCTCGGCGCCCGTCTCGTGCGGTACGGCGTCACGGCCGACGACCTCGGTGACGCGCCCGTCCTCGACGACAACGGCGGCGTCCTCGCGCCAGGTGCCGCGGCGCACATCGAGGACGGGACCGCCATGGACGAGGGTGGTGGTGCTCATCGGATCGACTCCTGGGGTGTGCGGTGGGTGAGCAGAGCGCCGGTGAGGCCGAGCGCGGCGGGCAGTCCGGCGACCACCGGGACGCCGAGTTCGGCTTCGAGGGCTGGGGCGAGGGCGCTGACGACGGAGCCGATCAGGACGAGGCTGTCGGCGGCGTCCCGGTCCCGTGCGGTGCGCCCGGCCCGCACGTACTGGTCGAGCAGCGCCTCCGGGTCGCGTACGGCGGCGGCGGTGTCCGTCGCCATCGGCACGATCGATGCGAGCCGCGCGTCGAGCCCGTACCGGTGCACGAGGCCCCGCACCAGCGGCACGGAGTGCGGTGCGAACACCGGTACGGCGAACCGGCCGCCGTACAGGCAGGCCTGGAGCATGGCGGCCTCGGCGATGCCGACGACGGGCACCGGCAGCAGGCCGCGGACCTCGGCGAGGCCGGGGTCGTGGCCGCAGGCGATGACCACCGCGTCCCGCCCGGCCGAGAGCCGAGGTGCCTCCCGGAGGGTCAGCGCGGCGGCGAGTGCGATGTCCTCGCCGGTGTCGACCCCCGCCGGACCGCCCGGCAGCGACCGCACGTCGACGTCGATGCCCGGACCTGCCCAGAGCTCGGCGCCGGAGCGGATAAGGCCAGTGGCCACGGCGGAGCTGTTGGGGTTGAGGACGAGGACGGAGCGCCGGGTGCCGTGGGCAGGGGCCGTCGTCGCCGTGACGTCGGGGCGCGCGCCGGCCGTCACGGCGACCGGACCCGCGCTCCCGGAACCCTCGCACGCCGTCACGGTGCCGCTCCCGTCGCCGCCGATGCCGCCGCGGGCGTCGTCGCGCCCAGGCACGCCGCCGAGATCTCGTCCGCGGCCGGGCGGTCGAGTTCGCCGACGACGGCGCCGCGGGACATCACGAGGACGCGGTCGCAGATCTGGGCCAGCTCCTCGTGGTCGGAGCCGACGACGAGGACGCCGAGGCCCTCCTCGGTGAGCGCGGTGACGGTGTCGAGCAGGGCACGTCGGGCGCCCACGTCGACGCCCTGCGTCGGCTCGTGCAGCACCAGGCAGCGCAGCCCGGGCCGCTGGAGCCACTTCGCGAGGAGCACCTTCTGCTGGTTGCCGCCGCTCAGGGTGCCGAGCGGCCGGTCGGGTTCGGTGCGGGGCCGTACGTCGTAGCGCTCCATCGCGTCCTGGACGGTGTGGCGCTCGGCGGTCCGGTCGACGAAGCCGCGGCGGGTGTGGCGGCGCAGGCTGACCAGGGTGAGGTTCTCGCGGATGCCGAAGCTCTGCACGCCGCTGTGCTGTTTGCGGTCGGCGGGCAGGACGGCGAGTCCCGCGGCGAGCGCGGCCGAGGGGCGCCAGGCCCGCAGGGTGCGCTCGCCGACGGTGAGGGTGCCCGCGGTGCGGTCGGAGCCGAGGAGCAGCGTGGGCAGGGAGTCGTGCCCGGCGCCCGCGCGTCCGGTGACCCCGACGATCTCGCCCGCGTGCACGGTCAGGTCGATGGGGCTGCCGGTGCGGCCGCGAAGTCCCTCGGCGCGCAGGACGGGCGCGCCGGGTTCGGTGCGCGCGGTCCGGGCGGCTGCCGCCTGGGGCGCGGATCCGATGATGGCGGCGGCGAGTTCACCGGGTCCTTCGATGTCGCCCGCCTCGTGCTCGGACACCAGGTGCCCGTCGCGCAGTACGACCACGCGGTCCGCGATCATGCCGACCTCTTCGAGGCGGTGGGTGCAGAAGGCGACGGCAGTGCCGCGGGCGGTGACCCGGCGGATCGCGTCGAACAGGCTGGTGCGCTCGCGTTCGGTGAGGTTGGCCGTCGGCTCGTCGAGGACCAGCAGCTTGGAGTGGCGCCGGCCGCGCGCGTACAGGGCACGGGCGATGGCGAGGACCGCGCGCTCGCCCTGCGGCAGCCGGTGCACGGGGGCCGCGGGGTCGATATCCATGCCGAGGCCGTCCAGCAACTCCTTGACCTGCCTCGCCTGTTCCCGCCAGCGCACGAGTCCGGCGCGGGAGGTGACGAGGGCGCCGACGCACACGTTCTCGGCGACGCTGAGGGTCTGGGCGAGGGCCAGGTCCTGGTGGACGAAGGCGAAGCCCAGGTCGGCGGAGGAGGTCGGGGTGAGCGGCAGCCGGTGCTCGGTGCCGTCGACGATGAGACGGCCACCGGCGTCGGGGACGTGGAAGCCCGAGAGGATCTTGAACAGGGTGGACTTGCCGGCCCCGTTCTCGCCGAGGACCGCGGTGGTGCGACCGGCCGGGAAGTCGAGGGAGACCGAGTGCAGGACGCGGGTCGGGCCGAAGGTCTTGCTGATGCTCTCCAGCCGGATGCCCCGGTGCTGCGCACCTGCCCCGACGTCCTCGGGCCGCCCGTCGCCCTGTTCCGTGAGAGTGCCGGGCGCGGTCATCGCGTCTTCCACAGGGAGGTGAAGCCACCGCGGTAGTCGGCGCCGTCGAACAGGGCGTCCTCGTCGGTGAGGTCCTTGCCCTTCAGGTTGTCCTTGACGAACAGCTTCAGCGGGACGACGGTCGTGGCCGCCTTCTGCCCGGCGATCGCGCGCAGACTGCGGTCCATCATCGCCCAGCCCAGCCAGGAGTTGTTGTTGCCGACGTCGGCGCTCTGGACGCGCCCATTGCGGACGAACTCCAGGTTGGCGGTGACCGCGTTGATGCTGGAGGCGTGCACCTCGGGCCGGTTCGCGGCCTCGATCGCGGGCACCGTGAACTGGGCGATGCCGTCGATCGCCGGGAACACCCAGTTCAGCTTGCGGTTGCGCATCAGCGTCGAGGAGGTGACCCGTTCGGCGCCCTGCTTGAAGTCGGCCTGGTTGAGATCGTCGACGGAGAGGCTGCAGCCACTGCGGCAGAACTCCTTGAACCCGTCCTGGAGGCCCTTCTTCAGCGCCGTGAACGTCGCGACCGAGGGCAGGTGCTGGTACGAGGCGTGCACCGGGCCGTCGGTCGCGGTGACCGCGTGGGCGGCGAGGATCCGGCCGGAGTCGTAGAAGTCGACGCTCACGGCACCGGCGGCGCCCTCCTCCAGCGGCGCGTTGGCGTCCACGTTGAACGCGGAGATCACCGGCACCTTGGCCTGCCGCGCGGCGCGGACGGCGCCGCTGACCTCGCTCAGGTTGATGCCGAAGGCGACCACGGCGGCGGGGCCGGTCGCGAGCGCCTGCTCGACACCTTTGCCCGCGGTGCTGGTGGAGCCCTTGGAGTCGAAGACGCGGACCTTCACTCCGGCCTGTCGGCCGGCCTCCGTCATCCCGTTCAGGACGGCGCGGACGTACGGGATGCTGTTGTCGAGGGTGACCACCCAGATCGTCTTGCCGCGGGCCGCGGTGATGTCGAAGGCGTCGCCAGGCTTGCTGAACACGGTGGGGCCGGAGGCCTTGTCGACCAGGGCCTGCGCGCTCTTCCGGGCGGCGGCGACGGTCTTGCTGTCAGCGGCCTTCTCGGTGGTGCCCTGGGCGGTGCTGCACGCGGAGAGCGGCACGATCAGCGCGGCGGCGAGGAGTGCGGCACCTGCGGCTCTGCTCCGGGGGAGGCTGTGGATTCGCACGGGGGTTCCTTTCGGCGTTCGGGTGGAGTCGTGGGCGTGCGCTTCGCCTGCGCACGAGCGGTGCGGGGCCGTTCCGGCCGGGGGAAGTGCCAGGCAGTGCCGGGCGGCGTACGTGGCGTTCCATCCGGTGAGGGACGTACCGGGGACGGCGTGCGCGCCGCCTCAGACGCGGGTGCGGCGGCGGGCGACGACGTGGGCGAAGGTGACGGCGAGTACGAGCGCGCCGCCGTTGAAGACGTTCTCCAGCCAGCCCGCCCCGCCTAGGAGCTGGAGTCCGGTAACGCCGGTGACCAGCAGGTACACGGCGATGACGGTGCCCCAGGCGTTGAACCGGCCGGGGCGGACGACAGTGGCGCCGAGGAACACGGCGGCGGCACCCGGCAGCAGGAACGACGAGCCGAGGTTCGGGTCGGCGCTGCCCAGCCGGCCGAAGCTGATCATCCCGGCGACACCGCAGAACAGGGCGCTGGCGATGAGCGCGCCGGTGCGCAGCCGGTCCACGGGAAGGCCGCTGAGCCGGGCCACCTCGCGGCCCTCACCGGTGAAGTACAGGTAGCGGCCGAGCGGGGTGTGCTCGAGGACCAGCCAGACCACGACGGCGACGGCGAAGCTGAACCACACGGGGTAGGGCAGACCGAGGAGTTTCCCGGTTGTCAGGTTGGCCAGCAGTTCGGGCGGGCCCGCGATGACCTGGGACTGGCTGACCGCGAGCGTCAGACCGATGATCACGGTGCTGGAGCCGAGCGTGGTCACCATCGAGCTGATGCCGAAGCCGACCACGAACAGCGCGTTGAGCGCTCCCCACAGCAGACAACTGACCAGCACCACCGGTACGGCGGCCGCGAGCGGCCACTCGTGCTGCTTCGTCAGGACGGCGGTGAGCGTCGACGCCCAGACGATGACGGCGCCGAAGGACAGGTCGAACTCGCCGGCGGCGAAGGGCAGGGTGAGACCCAGCACCGCCACGATCAGCACCGCCTGCGTGGAGGTGATCACGCGGAACGTGTCCATGGTGGGGAACGTGTCAGGGGCGAGCACCGAGTAGACGGCCACCAGGGCCACGAGGACCAGTAGGACCGCGTACCGCTGGAAGAGATCCACGGCGCCGCCGGACGCGCGCCGGTCCTCAGCGCTCTTCGCGTGGCCCGGCGGGGCGACGGCCGGCGTCGACCCGGCTCGGGTCTGGGCTTCCTTGGAGCTGGGGGTCGCTTCCGCGTGCGGGGTCGGGGTCTTCGGGGCGTCGGTTTGCATCGCTACCACCTCGGGCGGATGAAGGCCTGTCGCAGGGGCGAGGAGGGCACTGGGGCGGAGGGTCGAAGGGGCCGTACGGGCCGGCGGGCCGTACGAGCACGGCGCGAGAAGCCGTGCGGGGTGAGGCGCGGAGGGCCGTGCGGGGCGCTTGGGCGAGAACGGGTATCGCGGGCCCGCGGGCGTCACCGGCCGGGGCGCGGTCCGGCGTCAGTGGCTTCGGACCGCGGCCCCTGGGCGGTCCCGGACGGACGCGGACCGGTCGGGCCCGGGTCCGTCCGGGACCCGGTGACGGGCGGCGCCTCCAGCGCCACGGTCACCGAGCGGGTGAGCCCAGCCGCGTCGGCGGTCAGCGTCGCCGAGGTGACGCCCGGGCCCAGCGGCGGGCCGAGCGGCCGGGACAGCACGTACCCGAAGGGGTCGCCGGCGAGTCCCGCCGCCCACGCGAGGTCGTCGCGGACGTCGTCGGCGGTGATGACACCGCTCGCGGCGGGATCGCCGGCCGCGCTCACGCTCCACGACACCGTGCCGGGCTCCCGGCCCCCTGCCGCCTCGGCGGGCATGTCGCCGGGGACGACCAGCAGTACGCCGGCGTTGACGGCGACCAGGTCGGCGGGGCCGGGACCCTCCCCGTAGACCTGGCGGCGCAGCTCCCAGCACAGGGCGAGCGGCGGCAGCAGGCCGGGGGAACCGGGTGCGACGCGCAGCAGCAGCCGCGCCCGCAGCACCACGGCGTCCGGTCGCTCGACGAGGACACGGCCACCGGGGTGCACCATGCCCGGCGTGACATAGGCGAGCGAGCGCTCACCGCTGGGTGCGGGGTCGGCGATGACGGCCCAGCACGGGCCGTCGTCGGCGGTGCGGTCCAGCAGGGCCGCACGGATGCGTTCGGCCTCGGCGCCGTCCACCTCCGGGAAGGCGAGGTGGAGCGGGGCCATCGGCTCACCCGACTCCATGGCCCGCGCCAACAGCGCGGCCAGCCGCCGTACTTCACGTACCGGCAGCCGCCTGCTGTCCGCACGGCCTTGGAGACCGGCTTGCGTCATCGCTCTCGTCACGCCCCACAGGCTGCCGCGCAGCCCGTTAACGGCGGCGAAACCAGCACCGGGGACACCGTTTCGCCGTGCCCGGGACAGGTGCCCGTCCGCGGAGGGGGATGCCATTTCGGCCACTGACCACGTAGATTCCGTCTTTAAGCACCTGTATTTCCGCCACGTCGCACGTCACTGAGCCGTCGGGGCGGACGGCACGACAAGGCGAAGGCGGTACGGATGACCCGGGAGAACGTCCATCTCATCCGGCGCAAGATCCAGTTGCCTCCCCTTCCCGATCGTGCAGTCGCCCGCCCCCGTCTCACCGCCCTGCTCGACGACGCGCTGCACCGGCACCAGACGGTGCAGATCCTCGGAACGGCGGGTTCCGGAAAGACGACGGCTGTGCGCCAGTACCTCGCGGCGACCGGCCGGCGCGTCGCCTGGCTGTCCCTCGACGACACCGATTGCGCGTCCGGCCGCCTGCTGACGTATCTGGAGGCGGCGCTGGCCTCGGCCGTTCCGGAGGTCGCGGGGACGGTCGCCTCGGCCCTGGCGGCGGGCATTCCGCACGCGGAGACCGCGGGGCTGCTGGCCGAGGCGACGGACCAGGCGGCCTTGGCGAAGGGAACCCAGGACTCCTGGCAGCACGGCACTGAAAACGGCGCCACCGACTCCGTCGCGAACGGCGCCGACGATGACGCCGATGTCGAACTGGTGCTCGTCCTCGACGAGGTGGAGCGGCTCGGCGGCTCGCCCGCCGCCCTCGCCGTCCTCGACGGCCTGATCCGGTACGCACCCGAGAGTCTGCGGTTCCTCCTGGTCAGCCGGCGTGCTGTGCGCCTCGGTCAGGCACCGGTCCCGCGTACGGGGCCGGGCGCGCCGCCCGCCGTGATCGGCGAGGCCGACCTCGCCCTCACCCGCGCCGAGGCCGACCAGGTCATCGCAGGGCTGCCGGGCCCGTCCCGCGATGTGGAGCAGCTGCTGCGGGTGACCCGAGGCTGGGTGACGGGCGTGTGCTTCCTCGCCGAGACGCCGGCCGCGGACGACGACGCCTGGCCGTCACACGACACGGAGCCGCTGTCCGCGTACATATCGCAGCAGCTCCTGGACGGGTTGACGGAGGATCAGCGGGTTTTCCTCATCGGCACATCGGTGCTGGACGTGGTGACCGTGCCGCGCGCCGAGGCCCTCGGCTTCCCCGACGCGGCCCGCACCCTCACCGCCCTGCGCGCCCACCAACTGCCCGCCATCTGGGAGGCCCGCCCGCCCGCGATGCGGCTGCACCTGTGCTTCCGCGACTGCCTGGTGCAGCAGCTCGACGAGTACGGCGCCGTCCGCGCCCGTGCCGCCCGGCTCACCGCGGCCGAACTCCTCGGCGCGGAAGGCCGGCACGAGGAGGCCGCCGAGGCCTTCATCAGCCTCGGCGACACCGCGGCGGCGCTGCCGCACGCCGTCGAGGCGATCGAGGACGTCATCGAGCGCGGCGACCACGAGGTCGCCGAGCGCTGGCTGGATCAGCTCGCCTACGCGGACTCCGCGAGCAGCTCCCCGCTGACCACAGCCGAACTGATGCTGGCCGTGGGCCGCGAGGACTACCGGCGCGGAGTGCGCATCGCCGACCAGCTGCACCAGCTCGGCGAGCGCGACGCGATCGCCTCCCGGTCCACCCGGGCCGCCGCGATGATGGCGTGGTCGTACTACCACGCGTGCCGCGTCGACGACCTGGAACGGCTGCTGCGGCTCGCCCCGCCCGGCGACGACATCGAGGCCGTGCACTACCTCGCGAGCCTGGTGGACTCCCGGGACCGCGGCCGGACCCCGCCGAGCGCGGTCGGTGTGCCCGCCGAGGGCCTGATCGCCCGCGCCCACTACTGGCGCGGCCGCCTGAACGACGTCCTGGCCAGCACCGACAGCCGCTGGGCGGGCGTGGTGTCCGGCCCCTGGCGGATCGCCGCACTACGGGCGCTGGGCCGTCTCGACGAGGCCGACCGGCTGCTGCGCGCCGCCGTCGAACGCGGTGTGGTGACGGCCGGGCTGAGCGCGGTCGTCGGCGTCGAGCTGTCCGCCGAACTGGGACAGGAGGAGCGGGCCCGCGCCTTCCTCACCGAGGGCCGCGAAATCGCCCGGCGCAACGGCAGCCTGGTATGGGACATGTTCTCGATGCTCGCCGAGGCGAAGCTCGAACTGCGCTTGTGCCGCAACCCACACCGGGCCCGCCGGGTCCTGGACGACCTGGAGGCCCTTCCCTACGCGCGCAGCTACCAGTCCACCGGTGAACAACTCGACGCACTCTACGGTTTCGCCCTGCTCGGTTGCGGCACGCCCGCCGACGACGCGGAGGCCCTCCTCCGGCTGCGCCGGGCGGTCGCCTCGATGCACGAGGCCGACCGGATCCTGGAGCTGTGCGCCGCCGCGGTGTACCTGGCGGAGGCCGAGTGGCGGGCGGGCGACCCCGACGCGGCCGACCGCGCCGCCGACCTGGCGCTCGCCACGGCCTACCGGCTGGGCACCCGGCACGCCCTGCTCGGCGCGCTTCGCGCGTTCCCCGGCGTGCTCTCCCGCCGCCTGGACGGGCTCACAGACACCGACTCCTCCTGGCACAGCCTCGGCCGTCCCCTCCTGTCCACGTCCGCACGACCCCGGCTCGCGAAGGTACGGGAGCCGCTGCCGGCCGCCGAGCGGACGTCCGCCGTGGTGGAGTTCCACGATCTCGGACCCACCCGCCTCCTCGTCGACGGCGAGCTGCGCCGACCCCGTATCGCCAAGTCGTACGAGCTGATGGGCCTGCTGCTTGCCGCGCCCGAGCGCACAGTGACCCGGACGGCCGCGCTCGACGCACTCTTCGACAGCCGGTCCGACAACTCCGCGCGCGCCTACCTCCGCCAGGCCGTCCACCATCTGCGTCTGGTCCTGCCCGACGAGGACGCGCTGCGGCTGGAGGACGGCACGATCTCGCTGGCCGGTGTGGTCCAGGTCACCACGTACACCGACGAGTTCACCGGCTGGGTCGCCACCGCGGCCGAGACCGGGGGCGAGCAGCGCCTGACCCGTCTCACGTCCGCGCTGGCCATGGCCGCGCACGGACCGTACCTGCCGCGTGCCACGTCGGCGTGGGCGGAGAAACGGCGGGCGGAACTGGCCCGGCTCGTCCTCGACGTCACCACCGACGCGGCGGAACTCGCCTGGCGGCTCGACACACCGCAGACAGCGCTCGCCCTGGCCGAGCAGGCCCTGGAGGGCGATCCCTACCGGGAGTCGATGTGGCGGCTGCTCATGCGGATCGCGGGGGCGCTCGGGCAGTACGACGAGGTCATCACCCACTACCGGCGATGCGGACTCGCGCTGGAGGAGGTCAGCGCGAGCCCTTCCTCAGCGACGCGCCGGTTGCTGGCGGAGCTTCGGCACGGGTGAGGCCAGGCCTGCCCGGCGGATCATGCCGCGGACGCGGGGTCCGGCTTGCGTGCCGGTGGGCAGCGCCGGCAGGGATGTTCCAGCGGGAACCCCGGATTTCGTGGTGGTCTGAGACCGGAACCCCGGCCCGATTACGGCGGGCCGGGGTTCTACGGGGTTCGCATGGTTGGGCGGGTTTAGAAGTCGTCGAAGTCGAAGTCTTCACCGTGGTGGCGCTTGACCACCCGGAAGCTGCCTACGACTCCGTCCTTGACGTGGACGCCCCTGGTGTGGTGCACCTTGACGCCGTTGGCTTCGCT
>NZ_JBSGBZ010000046.1:0-62536 GCF_053601495.1 Streptomyces sp. NPDC004721 | reverse complement strand
GGTTCGACCCATACGAAGATGGAGCAGGTGCCGCAGCGGATGTACTCGCTGTCCTGGCAGGCGTCGTGACCAGGCCGGGCCGGGAGCGGGCCGCGAGCATGGTCGAGGAGCTGGTAGGGCTTCTCGTCCATGCACACCACCGGACGCGCCGGGTCATAGGGCCGGGCATAGACGGCCAGCACATCTTCCATCCGGGCCGCGAACTCCGCGTTCGCTCGTGGCGGGATGGTCCAGCACTTCCTCAAGTGAGGGCGCAGTTCCGTTTTTTTAAGACCCGCCCGATGGTGGAATGGTCCAGATCAGGGATGTCCTCGACCAGCGCAACGTGCTTCTCCAGCAGCCGAAGCGACCACCGCGCATAACCCGGGGGTGGCGGTGAGCACGCCATCGCGATCAGCCGGGCTTCGACCTCACCGGTCACCGGCGAGGGCACCGGCGGCAGGTCACGCTTCTTCCGCGTGACCGTAGCCTGCACATCGCCACCCGTCTCAGCGAAACGCTTGGCAACCAGCCGCAATGTCTCACCGGAGACGCCGAGCCGAGCCGCGATCACCTCCTGCGAGCCGATCTCGCCTGCAGAGGTGTCGAGCGCGAGCAGCACCCGCGCCCGCCTGATCACCGAGGCCGGATGGACCCCCGTCGTGGTCAGCCGAACCAACTCTTCACGATCAGCCGCGGTCAGCACCACCGGCCTCTTCTTCTGCGAACCCATCGCACCAGCCCTGTCCGGCAGAACGGAAGGGGAATCTGCCACACACCAGCATCCCGACCAAACAACCCACAGCTAAGCAGCGACACACTACTAGTGCTGTGACCGGAAAGGTTTGCCGGGAAGCTCGCGGCGTCCGGTGCGGTACATCGCAAGGCGGAGCATCGCCCGCGTACTGGATGTACTCGGGTGGTGCGACAACGCGGCGTGGGGGTACCCCCGGCCGAAGGCTGGGGGAGTGCCGTGCCGGGCGTCGCGAGCCGGTGAACCATTCCGGTCGCAGCACTAGCGCCCCTCGTAGGCCGCCCGCAGGGCGTCCCGCACGGCGGCGAGCGCGTCGTCCTCGGTGAGACCGAGCCGTCGCACCCGTTCGGCGTACGCCTGGGCGGCGGCCGCGGCCTCCCGCGCCGCCGCCGAGTCCGCGGCGGCGACGAACGTGCCGTTGCGCCCGCGCGTCTCGATCACGCCGTCCGCCTCCAGTGCCCGGTAGGCCTTGGCGACCGTGTTCGCCGCGAGCCCGAGCGACTCGGCCAGCCCGCGCACCGTGGGCAGCCGGTACCCGACCGGCAGCGCCCCCGACCGCGCCTGCTCGGAGATCTGCGCCCGCACCTGCTCGTAGGGAGGTGCGCCGTCCTCGATGTGGATCTTCAAGGTCACGGGGTGATTGTCCCGCACCCGCACGCGTACGGCCCAGCGGAAAATGGGAGGCACTCCGCCCGGTCTCCGCCGTAGCGTGCCCCTCCATGACCGTGATCATCCGTGACCTCCGTCCCGACGCGCGGGCCGACCTCGAGGGCTTCGCCCGCGTCCGGCACCTCGCGCTGCCGTTCATACTCTTCACGCCCGACTCGCTCGTCCACGACCTCACCCACCTGCACCCCGACGCCCACTACCGGCCGCTGGTCGCCGTGGCGGACGGCGAGGTGATCGGCACCGCGCAGGTGCACCTGTCCCACGAGAGCACCGAACCCGGCCAGGGCAACATCAACGTGTACGTGCATCCCGAGCACACCCGCCGCGGCGCTGGCAGCCTCCTCGTACGGGCCGCCGAGGAACATCTGGCCGCGCACGGGGGGACCAGGCTGTACTCCTGGGTCCTGGACGAGCCGGGCAACCGCGCCTTCGCCGAGCGGCACGGCTACCGCGCGAGCCGGAGCGCGCACTTCCTCCGCCTGGACCTGGCGAACGGCACGCTCCCACCGCTCCAGGACCCGCCCCCGGGCGTGGAGCTGCGCCGGGGCTCGGACTACGCCGACGACCCGCGCCCCCTGTTCGAGCTGGACGCGGAGACCGCGGCGGACGAACCCGGCGACGTGGACTACGAGTTCACCAATTACGCGGCCTGGCTGGCCGAGACCTGGCGGCACCCGCTGTTCAACCCCGAGCTGACCTCGGTGGCGGTGGTCGACGGCCGTCCCGCGGCCTTCACCGCGGCCCGCACGGACGGCGGTACCCGGTACTCCACCGCCATGACGGGCACCGCCCGCGCCTTCCGCGGCCGGGGTCTGGCCAAGCTCGCCAAGAACGACTCGCTGCACCGCGCCCGGGCCGCCGGGTACACGGAGGCGTTCACGGGCAATGACACCGGCAACGCGCCGATGATCGCGATCAACGAGTGGTTCGGGTACGCGGTCTGCGGGACGGAGGTGCGCCATGTCCGCGAACTCGGCTGAGGCCGGCGGCCGGCCGCCGGCGCCGGCGGAGGTGGACGTCGTCCTCGTCAAGGGCGGCCGCACCAAGATCCGGTACCGGGGCTTGCTCGTGTCCGACGACGGCACGCGCCTCACTGTCCGGGCCGCGTGGGCGGGCGAAGGGGTCCGCGACTTCGGCTTCGTACGCTTCGAACCGGGCGACGTCCTCACCGAGCACTACTGGCGGGACCGCTGGTACTCGGTGAAGGAGGTCCACGGCGCCGGAGGCGCGCTGAAGGGCTGGTACTGCGACGTCACCCGCCCCGCCACCCGCTCCGGCACGGACCTCGTCGTCGAGGACCTCGACCTGGACCTGTGGCGCTCCGCCGACGGCACGGACGTACGGCGCCTGGACGAGGACGAGTTCGCGGCGAGCGGCCTGGCGCACACCGACCCCGGGGCGGCGGCCGCCGCCCTGGCCGCCCTCGACGAACTGGAGGGACTGGCCCGCGAGGGCGGCTTCGAAGCGCTGCTGTCCTGATTCCCGCACCGGCTCGCGCGAGCTCAGTTCGAGGCCACCACCGCGTACCGCTCGTCGTCCACCTCCCGGCCCCACAGCCGCGCGTCCGCCGCCAGTGGCTCCAGGTGGATGTGGGAGGCGAGTGGCCGCAGAAGCATGGTCAGCCGGTCCGGGGGTATGCCGACGGGGGTGAGCGTGCCCCAGACACCCTCGATCAGGACGAGCCGGCCGTCCGGCCGCAGCAGCCCCTGCCAGTGCCGCAGCGCGCGGGCGGGGTCGGGCAGTGTCCACAGGACATGCCGGACCAGGACGGCGTCGAAGCGCTGCCCGCCCACCGGCGGGTTCGCCGCGTCACCGGCCAGGAACACCGCGTCGTGGCCGGCGAGCTTCGCCCGGGCCCGCTCCGCCATCGCCGGGGACAGGTCGACGCCGGTCACCCGGTGCCCCTGCTCGGCAGCGAGAAGCGACAGGCTGCCGGTGCCGCAGCCGAGGTCGAGGATCTCGGCGGGGTGTCCGGGCAGCCAGCCGCGCAGCCGTTCGGCCCAGGCGGCGCGCACCCCCGGGTCGCGCAGCCCGTGATCCGGCTCCTCGTCGAAGACGGCGGCCTGGGCATCCCAGTCCACCCCGCCCCGGACCGCCCCGTCACCGTCGGTCGTCGTATGCGCACTCATGCACCCCAGAGTGACACCCGCCACTGACAACCGAATCGTGACAGCCGCCACAGACAGACCCGCACCGATAAGCGACTCTCGCCCGAAAGGTCCTACCTCCGTGCGAAGACGGATCCGGTAGGCCTCGAAGGAGGCAGCCATGCGCCGAGTGACAGTGCAGAAGCCCCTGAGGAAGACGGACACCCGCCGCGTCCGCGAGGAAGCCGACGAGCGTCCCACCGGGCGCCCCGAGGTCCGCAAGGACATCGCGCGCACGTGGTGGCCGGACACATGACCGGCGGCCGGACGATGAGACGTCAGACCAGCCGCTTGCGGTAGTGGACGCGGTCGTAGGGCCCGTCCACACGGCGCTCGACGACCTCGTAGCCGAACCGCGGATAGATCCGCTGGTTCTCCCACATCAGCGCGTTCGTGTAGAGCCTGACCTCGGGCAGGCCCAGCGCACGCGCGCGCGTGTCCACGAACTCCAGCAGCCGCCGTCCCACCCCCGTGCCGTGCGCGTCGGGGTGGACGGCGATGCTGTCGAGGAAGAGATGGTCCGCGCGCGCCTCGATCACGACGAGCCCGGTCACAGGGCCCCCTTCGGGCTCACGGACGACGAACACCTTCCCCGCCGCCACGTCCGCCGCGTGGTCCGCCTCCATGGGCGCCGGGACGACTCCGATGCGCTCGATGTAGGGGCGGTAGGCCGCGTCCGTCACCGCCTTCACGGCCGGTACGTCGGCGGCGGACGCCGCCCTGATCCCCTCGTCCACCATGCCCTGCGCGCCCCCTGTCCGGTCCCTGCCCGACGCCCCACCTGAGCGCAGCCTCAGCGCTCCCTTAACGCGAGCATAAGGATCTCCCCGCACCGCCTCCAACCGGCGTTTTCGCGGTGCGTTGCGGCTAGCTTCTGATCACCCCCACGGGATCCGTCCCGCCCCACGGGATCCGTCCCCCTCACGGGATCCGTCCCCCTCACGGGATCCGTCCCGCCGTGTCAGAACAACCGCCCCGAGGAGTGCCCCGATGCCCGCACGCCGTACGGCCGCCGCTTCCGCCGTCCTCGGCCTGGCCCCGCTGGCCCTGACCGCGCTCGCCGCGGCGCCCGCGGCCGCGCACGGGTCCATGGGGGACCCGGTCAGCCGGGTGGCCCAGTGCTACGCGGAGGGGCCGGAGAGCCCGAAGTCGGCGGCCTGCAAGGCGGCCGTCGCGGCCGGCGGCACCCAGGCGCTGTACGACTGGAACGGCATACGGATCGGCGACGCGGGCGGCCGGCACCGGGAGCTGATCCTGGACGGCAGGCTGTGCGGCGCCGGCAACGAGGAGCTCAAGGGCCTGGACCTGCCCCGCGCGGACTGGCCCGCGACGGGCGTGCACGGCGGCGCGTACACCTTCAGGTACCGCGTGACCGCCCCGCACAAGGGCACCTTCACGGTCTACCTCACCAAGCCCGGCTACGACCCGGCCAAGTCTCCGGCCTGGGACGACCTCGATCTGGCGCATCCCGTGGCGACGGCCACCGACCCGGTCGCCGCGGACGGCTTCTACACCTTCTCCGGCACGCTGCCCGAACGCTCGGGCAGGCATCTGCTGTACGCGGTGTGGCAGCGCTCGGACAGCCCGGAGGCCTTCTACTCCTGCTCGGACGTCACCTTTGGCGGCGGGAGCGGCGGCGCGTCCGGCGGCTCCGCCCCGGCGCCGGCCGCCTCCGCGCCCACCGAGCGGCAGATCGAGGACGGTGCCGGCAATTCGTCGGTCGAGCACCACGGCCACGGGGACGACGACGCCCGGACCACGAAGGACCCGGTGGCGCCCGCGTCGGCGGACCCGGCCGCGAGCCCGGCGTCGCATCCGGCGTCGGACCCGGCCGTGCGGTCGGCCGGGGACACGGCCACGGCCGAGCCGAACCGGCCGCGGGCCGCCGGCAGCCCGGTCAACCTGGCCGAGACCGGCGGCGACGACCGCACCCCATACCTCACGGTCGGCGGCGCGGCCGCCCTGGCGCTCGGTTCGGCGGCCCTGTTCGCCTCGGTCCGCCGGCGCGCCGCGGCCGGCGGCGGGCGAGGCCGCTGACGCGGCCCGTTGAACGCGGGGCCTGTCCGGCGGCTCAGGCCGGGCAGGCCCCGAGCCACGTCAGCTGAAGACCGACGCGCAGGTGGTGGCGGTGGCGTGGGCCGGGTCGAGCGCGTTGGCCACCTCGTGGAAGGCGATGCGGTCGATCGTGCCGATCGTCACGTGCTCGGACAGGTCGACCGCGCACAGGTCCTGCAGCAGGACGTTGCGTACGTCGAGGCCGGTCAGGTACTGGCTGGGCCACGGCGTGGCCACCTCGTCGTACTTGGTGGCGATGACCGTGTAGCGCACGCCGGGCACGGTGTCGCCGCCCTCGTTGAGCTTGGCGAGGAAGGCGGACCCGGCGATCTGGTCGGCGAGGCCAGGGGTGGCGGTCTTGAGCAGGTCGCTCGCGCCCGGGAAGTAGGGCAGGAGGTTGGTGAGGCCGCTGAGGGTGGCGCCGTGGTTGTCGGGCGCGATGCCGACGAGGGCGTTCACCTTGGCGGCTCCGCCGAGGAACTTCAGGTAGTAGCGGGGCATCATCCCGCCCTGTGAGTGGCCGACGAGGTCGGCCCTGGCGGCGCCGGTCGCGGCGAGCACCTTGTCGACGAAGGCGGACAACTGCTCGGCCGACTTGTCGATGGGGCCGAGGCCGTAGAAGAGCGGGACGCCCGGCAACTGGCCGTAGTCGAGGGAGAAGACGCAGTACCCGCGGTCCTTCAGGTACGGCGCGAGGGACAGCCAGTTGTCGATGGAGTTGCCGAAGGTGCCGTGGACGAGGACGACGGGGCGGGGGTGGGCGGCGGAGGGCTTGCAGCCGTAGTCGTTCCACCCCCTGCTGGGGGCACTGGCCGCGTGAGCGGTGGCGGCGGGGGCGGTGGCGAGGGCGGCGGCCAGCAGCAGGGCGGCGAGTGGTCTGAGGGCGCGCTTGAAGGGCAGCATCGAGTGATCTCCTTGCGGCTCAAGGGAGGTGCGACGGCACTACGCCCTGTGATCCGGATCACGGGATGCTGTTCACTCGTCAAGTTACGGACGAGTAGTAAAACTGTGAAGTTACGCGTCAGTAAAAACTTCGGGCGACGTCCGGCCACGACCGAAGGCCGTGATGCAACGCCCCTGACGAACCGTCACCAAGTGGGCCGGATCGGACCCTGCGGCGCGAGGCGTGCCAACTGCTCCCACAGCGCGCGCACTTCACCCTCGCCGATCACCTCACCCCACGCCCGCACGGCGTCGGCGGCCGACTCCTCCGCCGCGCGGGTGCAGGCCCGGCCGCGCTCGGTCAGCACGATCAGACGGGCCCGCGCGTCCTCGGGATGCGGCAGGCGCTCCGCGTATCCCTTGCGCACGATCTCGTCGACGAGCTGACTGGCGGCCTGCTTGGTGACCCCCAGATGGGCGGCCAGCTCGGTGACCGTCGCCCCGTCCGGGGCCAGCCGCGCGAACGCGAAGCCGTGCGCCGGCCGGAGCCCCTCGAAGCCGCGGGCGACAACGCCGTCATGAATGCGCTGGGTCAGCTCGCCCGCGACGGCCAGCAGGGCGGCGGACAGGGCCATGGCTTCGGAGTTCTGCACGGAGGCATTGAAACACCCTTGACGAAATGGTCAAGCGCCTTGACCATGGCTTCCATCCGCTTGGTCAAGCAGCTTGACCATTGAGTCCGAGGAGGCACCCATGCCCGTCGTCCGCCCGTCCGACGCCGTGACCCACGAGATCCACGGCGCCCGCTTCGTCTCGTACGCCACCCCGCAGACCGGGTCCAGGCAGCTGTGCGCCTGGCGCGGCGAGATCCCCGCCGGCACCAGGGCCCCGGCCCACACCGTCACCCACGAGGAGATCCTCCACCTGCTCGACGGCGAACTCCTGATCACGCTCGACGACCGCACCGAGCGCGTCGCCGCGGGCGACACGGTGATCATCAACGCCGGTACGACGCTCGCCGTGGAGAACCCCGCGGACCGCACCGCGGTCTCCTGGGTCACCACGTCCCTCGGCCTTCAGGCCCGCCTGGCGGACGGCACGGTGCTCACTCCGCCGTGGGCCAACTGACCGCGAGTCGAAGGGAGTCACGCGGCCAGCGTGCCCGGCATCACCGCCCGCGGGCCGAACCGGGCTCGCGCGCGGTCCGCGACCTCCTCGATACGGCGGACCTTCTCGTCGACGGGGTCGAAGGTGAGCTGGTGGGAGGCCTGTTCGGCGGGCCCGAGGCCCTCGGCGCGCAGGGCGAGCGCGCGGACCCGGGCGCGCTGGAGCCCCAGGGCCTCGTACAGGGCGTACGCGACTCCGGTCAACGCGGCCGAGTGCGCGGTCGGTTCGGTCAGCGTGCGGCTGCGGGTGGTGCCGGAGCGATCGGAGTAGCGCACGGTGAGGGTCAAGGTGCGGCAGACCTTGCCCAGGGCGCGCAGCCGGGAGCCCAGTTCCCCGGCGGCCGACAGCAGCGCCCTGCGGTGCCGGTCGGGGTCCAGTTCGTCCCGGTCGAAGGGGCGTTCCGCCACGAGCGACCTGGAGATGGCGTTCGGTACGACCCGGCTCCGGTCGACGCCGTTCGCCTTCTCATGGAGTTCGCGGCCGGACTTGGCGCCGACCAGGCGCTGGAGGGTCTGCAGGGGCGCGGCGGCGACCCGGCCCAGGGTGTCGAGGCCGTACTCGTCCAGGGTGCGGGCCGTCGCCGCGCCGACGCCGGGCAGTGCGGTGACGGGCCGCTCGGCCAGGAACCCCGTCACGGCGTCCGGTTCGCCGGGCACCGCGCACGTGAGTCCGGGCCGGGCGTCGCGCAGGGCCATGCGGGCCAGCATCGGGCCCGGCCCGGCGCCGATCACGCAGTCCACGCCGTGCAGCGCGAGGGCGCGGACCCGGATCACCGACGCCAGCTCGACCGCGTCGCGCCCGAAGTACCGTTCGGCGCCCCGCAGATCGGCCAGCGCCCCGTCCGGCGGCAGCGCCTCGACGACCGGGGTGAACTCCTCGAGGAGCCCGAGCAGCCCCGGCAGGGCAGCCTCGTACATCGGCGGCAGCTGGAAACGTACGCAGAGAACCGTCATCCCGCACTCCCTGGACTCTGGTGCCACAACTTCCTTCCACCCGGCGGGCCTTCGCCCGCGGGACGCAGATCGGCCCAGGGGTGCATCTCGTACCCCGTGGACATGCGGATCGTCCGGCCGTGCGCGGGGGCGCCGTCGGCGGGCTCCTCCGGTGCCGGTTCGGCCAGGCGCGCCGCCACTTCGCCGAGTCCGCCCTCGGCGCGCAGTTCGGCGAGTTCGGCCAGGTTCCAGGCGGCGGCGCCCACCACACTGAGGCTGCGCGGACCGCGCCGCTGCACCACACCACGCACCAGCAGCAGCCAGGAGTGGAAGACGGTGTGCGCGCAGGCGTCGTGGGAGTCGTCGAAGAAGGCGAGGTCGACCAAGCCGGTGCCGTCGTCCAGCGTGGTGAAGATGACCCGTTTGCCGGACCGGACCGGCGGGGTCTGGGTGGCCGCCTTGGCGCCCGCGACCAGTACCGTCTCGCCATGCCGGGCCTCGCGCAGCCGGCGCGCCGGGACCACGCCCAGTTCGTCGAGGAACTCCCGGTGGTCGTCCATCAGGTTCCGTGAGACGTCCATGGACAGCACGCCCAGCTCGGCGCTGAGCCGTTCGGCGTCGGACAGGCCGGGGAGCCCGGCCGCGGCCGTCTCCCTCCCGCCGGCCAGCGGCAGTTGGCCGCCGCCCGCGCCGCGGGCGCCGCGGTGCAGCTCGGTCAGGTGCAGTTGCAGGTCGCGCCGGTTGGCGCCGAACGCGTCCAGCGCGCCCACCTGGGCGAGCCGGGCGGCGACCGGGCGGCTGGGCCGGGCCCGTTCCCAGAAGTCGAGCAGCGAGGCGTAGGGCTGTCCCTCCGCGATCCGCGCCGCCTCGGCCTCGCTGATGCCGTACACGTCGGAGAGGGCCAGCCGAAGTCCCCACATACCGGAAGAACCAGACTTCAACTCAGACACCAGTTCGATACGGTGGGCAACTCCCGACCTGTTCACGTCCAACGGCAGGATCGGCACTCCGCGCCGCCGCGCGTCCGCCAGCAGCAGCCGCTTCGGGTACATCCCGGGGTCGTGCGTGAGCAGCCCGGCGTAGAAGGCGGCCGGGTGATGGGCCTTCAGCCACGCCGACTGGTACGTCGGCACGGCGAAGGCGACCGCGTGCGCCTTGCAGAAGCCGTAGGAGCCGAACGCCTCGACGACCTCCCAGGTGCGGTGAATCGTTTCCGCGTCGTACCCCTTCGCCGCCGCGTGCTGCGCGAACCACACCTTGATGCGCCCCTGCGACTCCGGGTCGGACAGCCCGCGCCGCACCCGGTCCGCCTCGTCGCGTCCGCAGCCGGTCATGAGGTGCAGGATGTGGATGATCTGCTCATGGAAGACGACGACCCCGTACGTCTCCTCCAGCGGTTCCCGGAGGTCGGGGTGCGGATAGCGCACCGGCGCCCGCCCGTGCCGGGCCTCGATGAACGGCCGCACCATGTCGGCGGCGACCGGACCGGGCCGGAACAGGGAGATGTCGACGACCAGGTCGTGGAACGTGGCCGGCTGGAGGCGCCCGACCAGGTCGCGCTGGCCCGGGGACTCGATCTGGAAGCAGCCGAGGGTCTCGGCGGAGCGGATGAGCCGGTACGTCGCCGGGTCGCCGTCCGGCAGGGAGTCCAGGTCGATCCGCTCCCCCGTGGTCCGCTCCACCTCCGCGACCGCGTGCGCCATCGCCGACTGCATCCGCACGCCCAGCACGTCCAGCTTGAGCAGCCCGAGGTCCTCCACGTCGTCCTTGTCGAACTGGGACATGGGGAAGCCCTCGCCGCTGGTGGGCACGATCGGTGTGCGGGACGGCAGGGAGGCGTCGGAGAGCAGGACCCCGCAGGGGTGCATGGCGACCCCGCGCGGAAGGGCGTCCAGGGCCTCGACCAGCTCCCACAGCCTGCCGTACCTGTCCCGCTCCCCCGCCAGCGCCCTGAGTTCGGGCAGTTCGTCGAGTGCCGCGCGGGCGTCGCGGGCGCGGATGTGCGGGAAGGACTTGGCGATGCGGTCGATGTCGGCGGGGTCCATGGACAGGGCCGCCCCGACATCGCGGATGGCGTGCCGTACGCGGTACGTCTCCGGCATGGCGACGGTCGCGACCCGCTCGGTGCCGAACCGGCCGATGATCTCGCGGTAGACCTCCAGCCGGCGTGCGGACTCCACGTCGATGTCGATGTCGGGCAGGGCCGTGCGCCGCTTGGACAGGAAGCGCTCCATCAGCAGCCCGTGCTCGACCGGGTCGGCGTGGGCGATGCCGAGGAGGTGGTTGACGAGGGAGCCGGCGCCGGAGCCGCGGGCGGCGACCCGGATGCCCATCTTCCGTACGTCGTCGACGACTTGGGCGACGGTGAGGAAGTAGGTGGCGAAGCCGTGGTGGGCGATGATGTCCAGCTCCCGGTGCATCCGCTCCCAGTAGTCCCGGCGGCCGGCGTAGCCGCGCAGCACCATGCCCGCCGCCGACCGGGAGGCGAGTACGCGCTGGGCGGTGCGGCGGCCGGCGCCGACGAGGTGCGGCTCGGGGAAGTGGACGGTGCCCAGGCCGAGGTCGTCCTCGGGGTCGACCAGGCACTCGGCGGCCGTCGTCAGGGTCTGCTCCAGCAGGCGGTGGGCGGCCTCGGTGCGGAAGCCGGCGGCCTCCACGATCCGCTCGGCCGCGCGCAGCATGACGTCCGGCTCCTTCAGCCAGGCCTCGCCGGAGTCCAGCTCCTTGGCCGGGTCGATGGGGACGAGCCGGCGGGCGGCGTCCAGCACGTCGGCGACCGGGCCCTGCCCCGGGTCGGCGTACCGGACGGCGTTGCTGAGCACGGGCCGGATCCGCTGCTCGGCGGCGAAGCCGACGGTGCGGGCGGCCAGGCGCAGCGAGCCGGGTCCGGTGCCCGTGCGGCTGTGCCAGACCGCCTCCAGGCGCAGGGCGTCGCCGTAGGTCTCACGCCAGGGCACGAGGAGTCTGGCGGCCCGGTCGGGGCGGCCGGCGGCGAGGGCGCGGCCGACGTCGGAGTCGGGCCCGAGCAGAACGGTCAGGCCGTCCGCGTGGTTGCCGGGCCAGGGCAGCAGCGGGGTGCCCGGAGACGGGGGTCCCCCCTGTTCGCGCGCAGCCGTGAGCCCGGAGTGGGCGGCGGTGACCAGGCGGCACAGATCGGCCCAGCCGCGGGCGCCGGCGCGGGCGAGGAAGGTGGCGCGGGGAGCCGACTCGTCGACGAAGGCGCCTCCGCGCACCGGGGTGCGGCGCCGGTCCCGCCGTACGGGCTCCGCGGTCTCCACCGCCAGCTCCACACCGAACAGCGGGCGGACGCCCGCCGCGGCGCAGGCCTTGGCGAAGCGGACCGAGCCGGCCAGGGTGTCGCGGTCGGTGAGCGCGAGCGCGTCCATGCCCCGTTCCGCGGCGCGTTCGGCCAGCCGCTCCGGGTGCGAGGCGCCGTAGCGCAGGGAGAACCCGGAGGCGGTGTGCAGATGCGTGAAGTCCGGCATCCGCACCTCCCGCACTCGTGAGCCGTGACCGCCCTCGAACATCAGTTCCCATCTCTCTCACCCCCACCATAAACCAATTTCCGAACGTCTGTGCGACATCCGTTCGAGCGTGTCCCACCTGCGCAAACGCCCGGCGCCCGGAGCGCGAGGGACGTGACGGCCATGCGAAAGCCCCGCCCTCGTGAGGGCGGGGCTTTCACCGGCTGTGTGGAGGCCGGGGCCGGGATCAGCCGATCTGGGCGCCGGTCGCCGAGAGGGCCTCGGTGACCGGCTGGAAGAAGGTCACACCGCCCGAGGTGCAGTCGCCGCTGCCACCGGAGGTGAGGCCGATCGCGGTGTCGCCGTCGAACAGGGAGCCGCCGCTGTCACCGGGCTCGGCGCACACATCGGTCTGGATCAGGCCGCTGACCGTGCCCTCGGAGTAGTTCACGGTGGCGTTCAGACCGGTGACCGTGCCGCTGTGCACCTGGGTCGTCGAGCCGCTGCGGGTCACCTTCTCGCCGACGGTCGCCTCGCCCGCCCCGGTGATCGCCTGCGTCGAGCCGTTGTACAGGTTCACCGTGCTCGGGTGGTCCACGTTCGCGGTGTACCGGACCAGACCGAAGTCGTCGCCCGGGAAGCTGGACCGCTCGTTCTGGCCGATCACCGCGCCACCGGCCGACCAGGTGGAGATCGCCTCCGTGCAGTGGCCCGCGGTGAGGAAGTACGGCTGGCCGTCCTTGACCACGTTGAAGCCCAGCGAGCAGCGGCCGCCGGCGCCGGTGATCGCGTCACCGCCCGTGACGAAGGGCTTGAACTCCCCCTTCGATCGCCTGAGTTCGGCCTTGGTGCCGAGCCCGTCGACGACCTGGCTCAGCGTGGTCCACTCGGCCCCGGAGACCGTGCTGTCGGCGGTGACGACGACCTTGTTGGTCACGGGGTCCGTCGCCCACGAGGTGCCGGGGATGGTCGCGTCCTTCTCCAGCGTGGTGCGGGCGCCGGTCAGTTCGGCGAGGGAGTTCCGTACGACTCTGGCCTTGGCGCCCGCCTGCTCGACGGTCTCGGCGGTGCTCGCGTCGAGCACGTTCACCACGAGGCTCTCCGTCGTGGCGTCGTAGTACGTACCCGCGGCGTTGGCGCCGAGGTCCCGCACGAGCGTCGAGGCGAGCTTTCCGGCCGCCGCGGACGAAAGGGTCCGGAGCTCGGGGGTCTTCGCGGGTTCACTGGCGTTCGCACTCTGGAAGGTGACTCCCGCGACGAGCAGGGCGGCGATGCCCGCACCCGCCACGGCCGCACGGCGTCCGGGTATGCGTCGGTGCTTCAACTGACGTCCTCCTGTGGGGGGATCGGCCCGTCAGGTAGTGGGGACCCGACGAGCCGGAAGGCGGTTGAACGGCGCCCACTATTCCGATGCCCCCAGGGAGCACACAAGGTCGAGTTCTGGACGCGTGTACGTCAACTGGCGTAAGCCCCCTGCGTATCGACCTGCCCCCCGAGGTCGCCGCAGAGGCGTTCACGCAACATTCACAGCGCAAACACCGCGTGCGGACGACCGGCCCACATTCCGCGAGGTCTAGCCCTGGCTCGAATTCGGCCCCTCGGGGGCGGGATCCACCCGGGGCGCGGGCGCCGGGGCCGCCACGGGCAGTTGATGCTGGGCCTTCTCCAGGAACCGCAGCAGCTCGACCGGGAAGGGCAGGACCAGGGTGGAGTTCTTCTCGGCGGCGACCGCCGTCACGGTCTGGAGGAGCCGCAGTTGCAGCGCGGCGGGCGTGTCCGCCATCTGCTGGGCGGCCTCCGCCAGCTTCTTCGACGCCTGGAGTTCCGCGTCCGCGTTGATGACCCGGGCCCGGCGCTCACGGTCGGCCTCCGCCTGCCGGGCCATGGACCGCTTCATCGTCTCGGGCAGCGACACGTCCTTGATCTCCACCCGGTCGATCGTGACGCCCCATTCCACGGCCGGGCTGTCGATCATCAGCTCAAGACCCTGGTTCAGCTTCTCCCGGTCGGACAGCAGATCGTCCAGTTCGCTCTTGCCGATGATGGACCTCAGCGAGGTCTGCGCCATCTGCGAGACCGCGAAGCGGTAGTCCTCCACCTGGACCAGCGCCTCGGCCGGCGAGGTCACCTTGAAGTAGACGACGGCGTCCACACGCACCGTCACATTGTCCCGGGTGATGCCCTCCTGCGCCGGCACGGGCATGGTCACGATCTGCAGGCTGACCCTGTGAAGCCGGTCCACGAACGGGACGATCAGCGTGAGCCCGGGTCCGCGCACCTGCGGGCGCAGCCTGCCGAGGCGGAACACCACCCCCCGCTCGTACTGCTTGACGACCCGCGCCGCCGCCACCAGGCCCACCGCTCCGGCGGACGCGAGCGCCACCCCCGCCGTCACCAGTTCCTCAACCATCACGGCCCCCCAATCCGGCGCGGGCGCGCCGGCTCACGATCCTTCGACCGTAACCCGCGCCGCGCCCAAGGGCGAGCCCCCGCACGCCGGTTGCGTACGGGGGCTCTTCGCTGTCGAGCGCGGGGCGGGCCGGGCCGCGCACTCCGCGGCCCGGCAGAGGGGGACATCAGCCGACGTGGACCCCATAGGCGCTCAGCGCCTTGGTCACCGGCTGGAAGAAGGTCGTACCGCCGGAGGTGCAGTTGCCGCTGCCGCCGGAGGTCAGACCGTAGGCGATGCCACTGTTGGAGTAGAGCGAGCCGCCGGAGTCACCGGGCTCGGCGCAGACGGTGGTCTGGATGAGGCCGTTGACGATCTCGCCGTTGCCGTAGTTGACCGTCGCGTTGAGCGCAGTGACGCGGCCGCTGTGGGTGCCGGTCGTCGAACCGCGCCGGTAGACGGTGGTACCGACGGACGGCGTGGCCGCGCTGGTGATGGTCACGCTGCCCACGGCGCTCGGCTTGGCCACCGAACTGTTGGTATAGCGCACGATGCCGTAGTCGTTGCCGGGGAAGGAGGAGCCGGCTGTGGTGCCGAGCGTGGTGGTGTGGGAGGAGTTCGACCACCAGGTGCCCGCGCCGTTGGTGCAGTGACCGGCGGTCAGGAAGTAGGAGTTGCCGCTGTTGTCCTTGACGTTGAAGCCCAGCGAGCAGCGCCAGCTACTCGCATAGATGGCGTCGCCGCCGGAGATCAGCTTGTTGAACTTCCCGGTGGTGTGCTTGATGGTCAGGGCGCCGGAGTTGTTCCCCGCCTGCCGCTTGATCCGGGCGATGTCGGCCTGGGAGACCGTGCTGTCGACGGTGACGACGACTCGGTTGGTCTTGCTGTCGACGCTCCAGGCCGTGCCCGGGATGTCGGCCTTGAGTACGGAGTCGCTCGCGGTGGTGAGTTGGGCCGCGCTGAAGGTGGTGGGAGTGTCGGACGCGTTCGCGTGGGGGACCGCGAACGCGGCTGCGGCCACGAAGCCGGAGGCGATGGCGATCAGCCGGGTCCGTCTCGTCACGCCGTGGGGAGTGGTGCGCTTGATCCTCACTTGTCGTTCCTCCACAAAGGAAGTCGGGGGCCCGCGTGGGGTCGGGGCCCGTGAGGCGCAGTCAGCGGACGACTGTTCGGATTCCGAACATGCCGTGCCCCTGACAAGCGCTGTGGGGGAGTATTCGGCCGAACGACCGGTCGGCGCAAGGGCGCCTTTCGGCCGTGCGGCCATGTGCGATTCGAGTGAACTATGCACGATCAGGATGAATTGACATCCAGTCAGCAGCGGGAAGACGGCTCCGGTCCGGGCCGTGTCCCCCCACCGCCGTCACGACGTCGCGGCCCCCGCACCCCATATGCCCTCGCGGCGCCGTCCGGCCGGGCGCTCGCCCAGGTCGACCCGTGGGTCCCGCTCCTGTCCGGCGCCGGCGGCGAGCCGCACCGGACGGCCGAAGGGCCGTGCGCAGAAGGCCGGTTCGTCCGCCTCGGCAGCGGTGACCGCGACCGCTTCGCCCTCGGCCGTCCAGGCTCGGGGGATGTCCGGAACTCGACGCTCCGGATAGTTCCCGAGCCCGTAGGCGCCGGTCCGGGTGAGCGGGGCGCGGGGCGCCGGCACCGTCTCGGCACGGTGCGCGCGCCCCTGCTTCCGCTGGTCGGATAGGTCCATCATGAGATGAGCCCTTCCATACGCGGCCCGGCGGTCAAACCCCACTGCCGCCCACCGTCCGGGCCCGGAGCCCGTGGACGGGGTGGACGGCCGGCCGCGACGGTCAGCAGTCGCAGCACGAGCAGCCGTCACAGCAGTCGCAGCCATCACAGCAACCGTCGCAACAGTCGCACCCTTCGCAGCACGAGCAGTCGCAGCTGCAGCAGCCCGAGCGCTTCTTGCCCGACCACGGACCCTCGAACTCGTCGGCGCAGCACACCTTGCAGGTGCAGCACAGCCCGACGGCCACCGCACACCCGGCCCAGAACCCGCGCCCGCCGGGCCGCGGCGGCTCACCGCCCCCGGAGTACGGGTGGTTCGGATGGTTCGGGCCGTACGGAGCCTGCGGGGCGTACGGCCCCTGCGGCGGGCCGAAGGCCCCCTCGGGCGCATGCCCGCAGGACTCGGTACCGAAGGCGCGGTCGACGGAGCGCCGGAGTTCGTGCACGAGCAGTCGATGGGCGAGCCGTCCGTCGCCGAACTCCACCTCGCTCAGGGCGAGCCGGATGCCGTGCACCGCGTCGTCGGCGAGCCGACGCGCCTCGCCGAGCGGCGTTCCGGTGGCGGTGAGCGGATTCCAGGCGCCGGTGGCGGCGTCGGACTCGCGGTCCTCCACGGCGTCCAGGAGGTGCGCCAGCCGTCCGAACAGGCGCCCGGCCTCGGCGAGCGGGCCGGCGTTGCCCGGCCGCCCGGCGAGGACCGCGGTGTGCGCGAAGGCCGCGGCGGTCGCGGTCTCGGTCGGCTCGGTGACGGCCAGGAGCGGCGTCCCGGGACCGGCGAGCGCCTCGACGCCCGTCTGCCGGTCCACCGCGTCCAGGAGCACCGCGGTGTCGAATCCGACACCGGCCCCCGTACGGGCGCCCGCCCGGCTCCACTTGTCGGCGACCCGGCGCGCGGCGAGCGCCACCGGCCGGCGCGCCAGCAGTCCGTCGCCGTCGGCGACGTGGTCGCGCACCTTGGCCGAGGCCAGCACCAGGGAGACGGCCGCCGCCAGTCGGGGCCCCTCGCCGAGGGCGACGGACGCGGTGCGCATCCCGCGCAGCGGGCACGGCCCGGCGGTACGCCGCAGGCCGCCGGCCCGGCCGACCTTCTCCGCCTGAGCCTCCGTCAGGACCGAGACGAGCAGCCCGTCGTAGTTCGTCACGATCCGCGCGAACTGCCCGTGGTCACCGCGCAGGGCCAGACACAGCCCGCACAAGTGGGCCATCCACTCGGCGCCGAGCCTTTCCCCGAGCCGATGACGGCAGGGCCTGACGATTCCGAACACGACCATCCCCCTTGGTGTGCAGGACGTGGAGTCGCGGCATCGTATCGACCCCTTCGTTCACCCGTACGCCCCGACCGTCACCCATATGCTGAGAACAATCATATTTCACTCCCCGTCAGCAGTCGTGTAGGGCAGAACCCTTGGGGCATACGGGCTCTCGACGTATTGGTCGTGCACCAGTACCGTCACAAACCCCCCGTGCGCCGCCTGTTCACTTGGCGCGTTGTCAGCATCATGGATGACCATAGGGACGCGGAATGCAGGAAAGACCGCTGTGAGAGGAGGCGTCCATGGGATCGGTACGCAAGGCGAGTGCGTGGCTCGGCCTCGTCGACGACAACGATGACGAGCGCTACTACGACGACGACTACACGGAGGGGACCGAGTCCGGGGACGCCTGGGTCACCGATCCCCGGGTGAAGGTGGCGACGGACACGGCAGAGGACAAGGGCCGCCGGATCGGCACGGTGACACCGGACAGCTTCCGGGACGCCCGCGCCATCGGCGAACTGTTCCGGGAGGGCGTGCCCGTCATCATGAACCTGACGGCCATGGAAGCCTCCGACGCCAAGCGCGTGGTCGACTTCGCGGCCGGGCTCGTCTTCGGGCTGCGCGGCTCCATCGACCGTGTGTCCACCCGGGTGTTCCTGCTGTCCCCCGCCGACACCGAGATCGTCAACGGGGACCCTGCGGTGCACCGCGCGGACGGGTTCTTCAACCAGAGCTGAGGCAGGGCCGTACACCGGCCCTGCCCCGTTCGGGGCTCACCGGAAGGCGTCGAACCCGGTGAGCGCCTTGCCCAGCACGAGCTGGTGCATCTCGACGGTGCCCTCGTAGGTGAGCACCGACTCGAGGTTGGTCGCGTGCCGCATCACGGGGTACTCCAGGGAGATCCCGTTCGCCCCGAGAATCGTCCGTGCCGTACGGCAGATCTCGATCGCCTCTCGTACGTTGTTGAGCTTGCCGAAGCTGACCTGCTCGGGACGCAGGCGGCCGGCGTCCATGCGCCGCCCCAGATGGTGGGCGAGCAGAATCCCCTTGTGCAGTTCGACCGCCATGTCGGCGAGCTTGGCCTGGGTGAGCTGGAAGCCGCCGATGGGCCTGCCGAACTGCTCGCGCGACGTGGCGTAGTCGAGGGCGGCCTCGAAGCTGGAGCGGGCCGCGCCCATGGCGCCCCAGACGATGCCGTAGCGGGCGTGCGAGAGACAGCCGAGCGGTCCGCGCAGCCCGGTGGCCTCCGGCAGTACGGCGTCGGCTGGCAGCCGTACGTCATCCAGGACCAGCTCGCTGGTGACGCTCGCCCGCAGGGACCACTTGTGCTTGATCTCCGGGGCGGAGAACCCGGGGGTGCCGGCCGGCACGAGGAAGCCGCGGATGCCGTCCTCGGTCTGCGCCCAGACGACGGCGACGCCGGCCACGGAGCCGTTGGTGATCCACATCTTGCGGCCGTTGAGGATCCAGTCGGTGCCGTCGCGCTTGGCGTGGGTGCGCATGGAGCCGGGGTCGGAGCCGTGGTCGGGCTCGGTGAGTCCGAAGCAGCCGATCACCTCGCCGGCGGCCATGGGGGGCAGCCACCTCTGCTTCTGCTCCTCGCTTCCGAACCGGTGGATGGCGTACATGGCGAGTGAGCCCTGCACCGAGACCAGGGACCGGATGCCGGAGTCGGCGGCCTCGAGCTCGAGGCAGGCGAGCCCGTACTGGACGGCGGTGGCGCCGGCGCAGCCGTATCCGGTCAGGGACATGCCGAGGGCGCCGATGCTGCCGAGCTCGCGGGACAGTTCCTGGATGACGGGCAGCTCGCCCTTCTCGTACCACTCGGCGACATGGGGCAGGACCCGGTCGGCTGCCCACTGCCGCATGGTGTCGCGGACGGCCAGGTCCTCCGGGTCCAGCAGGTCGTCGATCCCGAGCGGGTCGGCGGGGTCGAACGAGGGCGATGGGGACGACGGGGACGACTGCGAGGACATGAGGACACCCTCCGGCAACGGCAACTGAAACCTAGCACCGCTAGTTGTGCGACTCCGGCCCGACGTTACGGTGCGGAGCCGCCCACGTCCAGCGTGCTCCTCCCCCGCCGCGGCGCCGACCGCGGGAGAGGGAGAGCGCTCACGCCGAGACGCGGGGCCTCTCGGCCTCCCGCTGCGCGGGCAGTTCGACCGCCGGCTCCTCACACTGCATCACCCGCGGCAGCCGCAGCGCCATCACCGCCCCCAGCAGCAACAGCCCCGCGCTCACCAGCAGCGTCACATGCAGTCCGTGCACGAAGGCGTCCCGGGCCGCCCGCCGCAGGGCGGCCCCGACCGGCCCGCCGAGCTGTTCGGCGACCTCGTACGCCTCCCCCAGCGAGTGCGCCGCCGCTCCGGACTCCTTCGCCGGCACCCCCGGCACATCGGCGAGCCCTGGCGCGTACGCCGCGTTCATCACCGTGCCCAGCAGGGCGATACCCATCCCCGCGCCCAACTGGTACGACGTCTCCCCTATCGCCGCCGCTCCGCCCGCCTGCGCCGGCGGCGCCTCGCTCAGCATCGACTCGTACGCCCCGAACAGCGTCGTCTCCAGGCCGAAGCCGAGCAGCGCGAAGCCGGCGAGGAGCAGCCCCGGGTTGTCCCGGCCGCCCATCGCCGTGAGCAGCACCACCGCGGCGGCGGTCACACAGAACCCGAAGCACACCATCCGCCGCGGCCCGAACCGCCGCAGCATCCGCGCCCCGGCCAGCCCGGCCGCCATCGCGGCGAACGTCAGCGGCAGCAGCCGCAGCCCCGTGGCGAGCGGCGACAGCCCGAGCACCAGTTGCAGGTACTGCGCCGCGATCAGTTCGAGCCCGACCAGCGCCAGCATGGCCAGCACGATGCAGCCCACCGACGTGCTGAACGCCGGGCGCGCGAACATCCTGAGGTCCACCAGCGGTTGCGTCCGCCGCCGCTGCCGCCGTACGAACGTCACCAGCAGCGCCGCGCCGACCACCAGCGGTCCCACGGTGAGCGCGCTCAGCGCCGTCTCCCCGCCGCCGAGCCGCTTCACGCCCAGCACCACACCGAACAGTCCGGCCGCCGCCAGCAACGCGCCGACCACGTCCCAGGGCCCGTTCCGGCCGCCGGTCGACTCGGGCAGCAGCAGCCGGCCCACCGGCAGGCTGACCAGCATCAGCGGGATGTTGACGAGGAAGACCGACCCCCACCAGAAGTGCTCGAGCAGGAAGCCGCCGAGCAGCGGCCCGACCGCCGCGCCCACCGCGGCGACCGCGCTCCAGATCCCGATCGCCAGCGCCCGCTCGCGCCGGTCCGGGAACACCTGCCGCAGAAGTGACAGCGTGGCCGGCATGATCATGGCGCCGCCGACGCCGAGCAGCGCCCGCGCGAAGATCAGCATCTGGGGGTTGGGGGCGAAGGCCGCCACGCCGGAGGCGATGCCGAAGAGGGCGTAGCCCAGCAGCAGGATCCGTCTGCGGCCCACCCGGTCGCCCAGCGTGCCGAACAGGATCAGCAGCGAGGCGCAGACGAGGGGATAGGTGTCGACGATCCAGAGCAGTTCGATGGCGCCGGGCCTGAGATCCTCGGTGACCGCGGGCACCGCCACGTGCAGCACGGTCGCGTCCACCGCCACCAGCAGCAGGCTGACGCAGAGGACGACCAGGACGACCCAGCGGTTGGCACCGGCACCCGCCGCCCGACGGCGCAGCCGGTCGGCGGCCGCGGTCGTCCCGGACATGTACGTACCTCCCAGATGAGCCCTCGCGTTCGGCGGCCCGCAGGGTGGGGACTCCCCGGGCTCGGCCGGAGCGGAGCGGGCCCCCGACCTGCGCGACGACGTGCGAGTGACACGTCAGAGTACGCTCATTCGCCCGGATGGGGCGTGGCTCACCTCTCAGAGCAGGTGCTCAACCCGTGTGGCATACGCCACTCCGCTTCCGCGTGAGTCCCCCAAAAGTCCCCGGTGAGCGCCCCATGAGCGTGCCCCGGTGGCCGCTCCGGTTCCCGGCAGCGCCGATAATCGAGTCCGTGAGTGATCTTGCGACGCGCGTGGCAGTGGCCCGTGCCGGGGCCCTGCGCAGGGCCGCCCCGGCACTCCTCGGGTATGCCGCCGTGCGCGCTCTGGGCCTGATCGCCCTGGCGCTGTGGAGTGCCGAGCGCGGCAAGAGCGCGTACACGCTGCTGACCGCCCGCTGGGACTCGCTCTGGTACGCCGGGGTGGCCGGGCTCGGCTACGGCTACGAGGTGCGCCTGCCGAACGGGGACGTGCACTCGAACCTGGCCTTCTTCCCGCTGCTGCCCTGGCTGGAGCGACTGGTCGCAGCGGTGAGCCCGCTGTCGTACGCCGACGCGGGCTTCGCGGTCAGCCTGTTGGCCTCCTTCGCCGCGGCCTGGGGGATCTTCGCGGTGGCCGATCACGTGTACGGCCGCGAGGCCGGTATCGCGGCCGTGCTGCTGTGGGCGGTGCTGCCGGTCGGGATCGTGCAGTCCATGGCCTACAGCGAGTCGCTGTTCACGGCGCTCGCCGCCTGGGCGCTGTACGCCGTGCTCACCGGCCGCTGGGTGACGGCGGGCACCCTGGCCCTGCTGGCGGGACTGACCCGGCCGGTGGGTCTCGCGGTGGTCGCGGCGGTGTGGGCGGCGGCCCTCGCCTCGTTCGTGGGAGACCGGAGCACGACGGCGGCGGACGGCGCAAGGGACGCGCATCGCGGCCCGGCCGTCACGGGGCACGCCACCGCCCGCCGCCTGCTCGGCATGGTGCTCGCCCCGCTCGGCGCCGCCGGTTACGTCCTGTGGGTCGGCCACCGCACCGGCAAGGGCCCTTTCGGCTACCTCCAGGTCCAGGCCGGCTGGCGCAACGGCTTCGACGGCGGGTACGCCTTCGCCCGCTTCGTCGCCGGCAAGTTCACGTCCTTCCCCTCGGCCCTCGCCGGGGCCGGGCTGATCCTCGGGGTCGCCGGGGTCGTCTGGCTGTACGTCACCGGCGTACGGCAGCGGCAGCCGCTCGCGCTGCTGGTGTACTCGGGTGTCGTGACCGCACTCGCCCTGTGCGCGTCGAGCTACTTCGGCTCCAAGCCGCGTCTGCTGCTGCCCGCCTTCCCGCTGCTGCTGCCGCTCGCAATCGCCCTGGCCCGGCCCCGCGTGGCCCGGTCGGCACTGGTGGTGGGCGCCGTCGCGGTGGCCTCGGCGGTCTACGGGGCGTTCTGGCTGAACGGCTCCGGTCCCCCGTGACCGGCCGGCTCCGACCGGCCGAAGGCACGCGGAATTTCATCCGAGCGTTCGGTTAACGCATTTATAAGCACCGCATAAGCACCCGCCGGAATGATCAAAGGAAATGTGGGACGGGTTCGGCCGTGATTGCGGATTCCGTGGTTATAAAGCCCCGTTGAGAGCAATCCCACATCACGTCGTCATCACAAACCACGTGCTTCGTCCGGGAACACAGCTCACTCGCTGTAACGTCGATTGGGTGCGTACCGAACGAACCCTCACCCGCCTGGACCGGGTGTTCGCCAGGCTGGACCGTGAGCCGCAACGGCCGGCGCACATCGACATGCCGCGAATGAGCCGCCACCGGTTCGTGCTCTTCTCGGCGACCCTGGCCTTCTACCTGTCGATCGTCTGGGCCGTGGTCACCACCTCGTGGCTGGTCCGGCTCGACTGGCAGGTCATGTTCTTCCGGCCGTACCAGCAGTGGCCGCAGATCCACGCGTTCCTCGACTACTACGTGGTGCTCGGCCAGCGCGGTCCCACCGCCGTGATGGTCTGCGCGTGGCTGGGCTGGCGCTCATGGCGGCAGCACACGCTGCGCCCGCTGCTGACCCTCGCCGCCTCGCTGCTGCTGCTCAACGTCACGGTCGGCGCCGCGAAGATCGGCATGGGGCGTCTGGGACCGCACTACGCGACCGTCATCGGCTCGAACGAGATGGGCCTGGGCGGCGATATATTCCCCAGCGGCCACACCGCCAACGCCGTGGTGACCTGGGGCATCCTGGCCTATCTGGCGTCCACCCCGCGAGCGCGCCGCTGGCTGTCGGCGCTGTCCGCGGTGACGGCGCTCGGCGTCGGCCTGACCACGGTCTACCTGGGGACGCACTGGCTGAGCGACGTACTCCTCGGCTGGGCCGCGGGGCTGCTGATCCTGCTGGCGCTGCCGTGGTTCGAGCCGCTGATCACCAGGACCGAGGTCGCCCTGTTCGACCTGCGCGACCGCTGGCGCGCCCGTCGCGGCCGCCCGGCACCCGTGCCCGCGCCCGCGCCCGCCGCACCCGTCGGCGCGCCCGTCGTGTTCACCCCACGCGCCTCCGTCTCGGACGAGACCCCGGCGGCCCACGAGACGGTCGGCGCCGGACGCACGTCCCGCACACCGGCCCACCTCGCCCCGGGCCGGCACACGAGTCGCGCGGAGCGCACGCCGGTCACCCCGGCCGGCAGCCGCCGACCGCCGCACCCCGACCGCGTCCCGCGCGGCACGGCCTCGGCGGCCCGCCCTCTGACGGGCCGTTGACGACGGACCGCCGCGGGGGCCGGGAGCGCCGGCGGCGGTTCAGCCCTTCCAGGCCCGCGCCACGCGGCCGTCCCTGACCTCGAAGTTCAGCCGTCCGAACCGGTACTCCATGGTGATGATCGCGCCCGGCGGCAGTGACCGCACCGTGCTCCAGCCCCGCTCACGCGCGAGCCGTTCGGCCTGTCCGGCCTCGAGGCCGACGTATGCGTCGGGGTTGTCCTGGGGTTCCGCCGGCGGAGTGGGAATGGGTGCCATAGCGCCACGCTAGGCGCCGGCCCGCGGCAGGGAAAGCCCACCCCGGTACGCGGGCCACTCCATCCCCTCCTGTCACACTTGTGTCACAGGCCCAAGCCTCCGGAACGCTCTCGCTCCGTCACACGTACGGGCGGTTCCGTCCCTCGTCCGCAATCGTGCGAACACAATTCCCACCGACCGGGACAGCGCCCGGAAAAGTCCGGCCGAATACGCCGCGAGAAGCGTTCCGGAACCGCACCGGGGCGCCCTCGCATTCCGAATCCGCGGCCGTTCCCGGAAGCTGACACGGCATGGGAATTCCGCCGTTCCGCCGCCGGAGCGAGCGCTCCGCCTGGACGGCGGAAGGCCCCGCCCGGTCGGTGGACCGGACGGGGCCTGACGCCCGTGGTGGGAGCCGGAACGGCTCAGAGTTCGAGGCGCTGACCGGGCACGATCAGATCGGGATCGCCCCCGATGACGGACCTGTTGACGGAGTGGAGCCACTGCCAGGTGGTCCCGTGCCGGGCGGCGATGCCGCTCAGCGTGTCGCCCGCGCGCACGGTGTACGCGCCGTGGGAGGCGCCACGGTTCGTGTGGCCCGCCTCGCGCGCCGGCGCCATCGACGGCCGTCGCGGCAGGACCGTGTCCTGTGTCTTCTGCCGACCGCCCTCCTGGACCGGCTTGTTCGCCGGCTTGTGTGTGCTGTGCGCCGATTCGGTCGTCGCCCCCGTCCCCGCCCCCGATCCGGCCGCGGGTGCGCTGCCGTACGCCCCGGCCCGGGCCGAGCAGACCGGCCACGCGCCCCAGCCCTGGGCATGCTGGACCCTGGTGGCGACGGCGATCTGCTGGGACCTGGAGGCCCGGTCGGCGGTGGGCGCGTAGGCCGTGCCGCCGTAGGCGCGCCAGGTGCCGGTGGCGAACTGGAGCCCGCCGTAGTAGCCGTTGCCGGTGTTGATGTGCCAGTTGCCGCCGCTCTCGCACCGGGCGATGCGGTCCCACACGCCGCCGTCCGCCGCGTGGGCGTTGCCGGTGGCGGCCAGCAGCCCGAGCGGGGCGAGCAGGGCCGCCCCGGCGAGAGCCGCCGCCGTCCGTGCCCTGCGGGCGTTGTCGCGCGTGGTGTCGTGGCTCTTATCGGCACATTCGGACATGTGGATCCCTCTCGAAACACCCGGGGTCCCCCAAGGCGGGCGCGCCCGCCGCGCATGGACGCGGTCGGCGCGCTCGCCCCGTCCGCCGCACGAGGTCGTGCCGAGCCGTGCTCGGCCCGGTGCGGTCGGCGGACGTACCCGAGTGGTGCTCGTTGCACACGGCTGAGGAATGTAAGGAGCGGGCGGAGCCCGGATCAACCAACTGCCTGTTCTGGCAGGCCAGTTCGCTGTTACCGGCGGTATCGACTTTTTCGGCCACCCACTTCATTCGCTGATTTCCCGATTTTTCGACCACCGGCACCGTCGATCTGTGACTCACTTCACCGACCCAACTCCCTTACATTTGCCAGGAGTTGACCGTGAGTGCCGAATTCCGCACCTACCGTCACCCTCCGCACGGGATGGTTCGATTCCGTTCGCCGGAGGGCGTGACTCCCGCCACAGATCACCCGTTGTCTTCTTCATGAGCCGGGTCCCTCCCGGTTCATGGGCCGGGAGCCACCCGGCTCCGCCACGCACCACATCCCGAGGGAGCCACCCGTGCCGCGCATGCTCGACGTCAGCGACGCCGTACGCGCCGAGATCGGCGACGAAGAAGCCGACCGGCTGCTCGCCGGACAGAACGCCCCGGGCAGTTACGACTGCACGTCCTGCCGCACCCCCGGCGACTCCGAACAGGAGCGCACCAGCACCGTCCTGTTCATCGGGGACGAGACCGCCGTCCTCGCCTTCGCCCACGCCACCTGCCTGCCCTCGCAGGTCGTCCAGGTCACCGAGGAGCAGCTGCGGGGCGCGGTCCGCTCCATCAACGGGGACACGAGCCCCTCCGGCAGGGTGCCGGAGCAGACGCCGCCCCAGTGGAGCGCGACCGAGCAGACGCCGCCCCAGTGGAGCGCGACCGAGCAGGCCCCGCCCCAGTGGAGCGCGACCGAGCAGGCCCCGCCCCAGTGGAGCGCGACCGAGCAGGCCGCGCCGCAGAGGGCGGTGCCGGAGCAGGCCGTGCTCGGGATCACCAGCGGACTCGTGCTGATCGCCGGGGAGTTGCACCCCGCCCTGGTGGTCGAGCCGACCGCGCCCATCGTGCGTCCGGGCTCGCTGGGCGGCGGCGACGAGTTCCTGCCACTGCTCATCGAGCAGGGCTACGTCCCGGTGACCGAACTCGCCGCCGTGCCGCCGGTACTGCACGGCTGGTCGGTGCTGCTCGCCGTGGGCCAGCTGCACGCCGTCCTCCAGCCCCAGGCCAACGGCGGCCAGCCGGTCGCCTGGTGGCAGGCGCACCAGCCGCTCCAGGTCACCGACGGCTGGCGGGCGGCCGCCAACAAGCACCAGCAGGTGATCATGTTCGCCGCGCCGGTCGGGTCCATCGGCCGGCAGCCGCGGGAGGACCTGCTGCGGGACGCGCTGGACAAGGCCGCGGCGGGCGGAAGGCTGGTCGCGGCGACGCTGCCGCTCGCCGGGACCTGAGCCCGCATCCCTTCCGGTTCGGGGTCGTTTGGAGATACGTGCACGCATATGACGTCCCCCGCCGCCAGTCCTACCCGCCGATCCCCTCCGCACGGACGCCCCAGGATCCTCACAGCGGCCCATCGGCCACGCCGATCTACGACGCGCTCTACGCCGAGTACGTCAAGTCCTACCGGACCCTGCCGGGCGACCGCAGCGGCGAGGAGGACCTGGGTTTCGTAGCCTTCGGGAACCTGCCGCACGATACGGGCTCCACCGTGTACGACGCCTACAGCCTGAGGGCCTACAGCACCCGCCACGGCACGGGCCGGCAGCAGACGCAGTGGCAGCGCGTCGGGACGATCGGACGGCAGGAGACCGGAATGCACCACGTTCCCGCGGCCCTGCCACCGGCTCCGCGGCGCGGAATCTGATCCGCCGACGGCGAAGGGGCGGCCCCCGTTCGGGGCCGCCCCTTCGCCGTTTCCGCTACTTCTTCTTCGCGCCGCGCTTCTCGCGCACCCGCACCGAGATGTGGATCGGCGTGCCGTCGAAGCCGAACTCCTCACGCAGCCGTCGCTCGATGAACCGCCGGTAGCCGGCCTCGATGAACCCGGAGGCGAACAGCACGAACCGCGGCGGCTTGGTGCCGGCCTGGGTGCCGAACAGGATGCGCGGCTGCTTGCCGCCCCGGATCGGGTGCGGATGGGCGGCGACCAGCTCGCCGAGGAAGGCGTTCAGGCGGCCGGTCGGCACCCGGGTCTCCCAGCCGGCCAGCGCCGTCTCGATCGCCGGGACCAGCTTCTCCACGTGCCGTCCGGTGTACGCCGAGACGTTGACGCGCGGGGCCCACGCGATCTGCGCGAGCTCGGTCTCGATCTCCCGCTCCAGGTAGTAGCGGCGCTCCTCGTCGAGGGTGTCCCACTTGTTGTAGGCGATGACGAGCGCGCGGCCCGCCTCCACGGCCATGGTGATGATCCGCTGGTCCTGCACCGAGACGGACTCTGAGGCGTCGATCAGGATGACGGCGACCTCCGCCTTCTCGACGGCGGCCGCGGTGCGCAGCGAGGCGTAGTAGTCGGCGCCCTGCTGGAGGTGGACGCGCTTGCGGATACCGGCGGTGTCGACGAACTTCCAGGTCTTGCCGCCCAGTTCGATCAGCTCGTCGACCGGGTCGCGGGTGGTGCCGGCCAGCTCGTTCACGACGACGCGCTCCTCGCCGGCCACCTTGTTCAGCAGCGAGGACTTGCCGACGTTCGGGCGGCCGATCAGGGCCACGCGGCGCGGGCCGCCGATGCCGCCCCCGCCGAACGTCTCGCGCGGCGCCTCGGGGAGCGCCTCCAGGACGCGGTCCAGCATGTCGCCGGTGCCGCGGCCGTGCAGGGCCGAGACCGGGTGCGGCTCGCCGAGACCGAGCGACCACAGGTACGTGGCGTCCGCCTCGCCGCTCGGGCCGTCGACCTTGTTGGCGCACAGCACGACCGGCTTGCCCGCCTTGCGCAGGAGCCGTACGACGGCCTCGTCGGTGTCGGTGGCGCCGACCTTGGCGTCGACGACGAACACCACCGCGTCGGCGGCCTCGATGGCGTACTCGGCCTGCGCGGCCACGGAGGCGTCGATGCCGAGGACGTCCTGCTCCCAGCCGCCGGTGTCGACGACCTTGAAGCGGCGGCCCGCCCACTCGGCCTCGTAGGTGACACGGTCGCGGGTGACGCCCGGCTTGTCCTCGACGACCGCCTCACGGCGGCCGATGATGCGGTTCACCAGAGTCGACTTGCCGACATTGGGGCGGCCGACGACGGCGAGGACGGGCAGCGGGCCGTGTCCGGCGGCCTCGATGGCGCCCTCGACGTCCTCGACGTCGAAGCCCTCTTCCGCGGCGAGCTCCATGAACTCCGCGTACTCGACGTCGCCGAGCGCCCCGTGCTCGTACTCGTGCTCGGCCGAGCCGTCGGGCTGGATGTCGTCGTTCATGAAGTCCGTACCTCGTCGTTCATCGTGGTGATCGGTGGAACACCACCGGTTCGCGGTGATCCACTACTCAAGTGTGGCGCCCGGTCAGTCGCCGGGCGTTTTCCAGGTGGTCGGTGAGCTGCTTCTGGATGCGCTCGGTGGCCCCGTCCAGGGCCCGGCGCGTACGCCGCCCGCTGTCGTCGCCCGCTTCGAACGGGTCGCCGAAGACGACGTCGACCCGGTGGCGCAGCGGAGGGAGCCCCTTTATCAACCGTCCGCGCCTCTCGGAACTTCCCAGCACGGCGACCGGGACGATCGGGGCGGCGCTGCGGACCGCGAAGTAGGCGAGCCCGGCCCGCAGGGAGGCGAAGTCGCCCTCGCCGCGAGTGCCCTCGGGGAAGATCCCGAGGACGCCGCCCTGCTTCAGGACGCGGAGCGCCCGTGTGATCGCCGAGCGGTCCGCGGAGTGCCGGTCCACCTGGAGCTGGCCGATGCCGGTCAGGAAGGGGCCGAGCGGGCCGACGAACGCCTCCTTCTTGATCAGGAAGTGCACCGGCCGGGGTGCCACGCCCATGACCATCGGGCCGTCGACGTTGTGCGCGTGGTTGACCGCGAGGATCACCGGGCCGGTGGCGGGCACCTTCCAGGCGCCCAGCACGCGCGGGCGCCACAGCCCGTACATCAGACCTACGCCGATCCGCCGGCCGACGTCGGCACCGCGCTCCGACGGCGGGCCCGCCGCACGCTCCGGCGGACGGCTCACTTCGCGACCCGCTTCTCCTCGACGAGGGTGACCACGCACTCGATGACCTGTGCCAGCGTCAGCTCGGTGGTGTCCACCTCGACGGCGTCGCCGGCCTTGGCCAGCGGTGAGGTCTTGCGGCTGGAGTCGGCCGCGTCGCGCTTGATCAGGGCCTCACGGGTGGCGTGGACGTCGGCGCCCTTGAGCTCGCCGCTGCGCCGGGCGGCGCGGGCCTCCGGGGAGGCGGTGAGGAAGATCTTCAGGTCGGCGTCGGGCAGCACGGTGGTGCCGATGTCACGGCCCTCGACGACGATCCCGGCCTCGGCGGACACGGCCAGCGAGCGCTGGAGCTCGGTGATCCGGGTCCGCACCTCCGGTACGGCGCTGACCGCGCTGACCTGGGCGGTGACCTCCTGGGTGCGGATCGGACCGGCCACGTCCACGCCGTCGACGGTGATCGTCGGGTGGGCGGGGTCGGTACCGGAGACGATCTCGGGCTTGCCGGCCACCGCGGCGATCGCGGTGGGGTCGTCCATGTCGATCCCGTTGGTCACCATCCACCACGTGATCGCCCGGTACTGGGCCCCGGTGTCCAGGTAGCTCAGGCCGAGCTGCGCGGCCACGGCCTTCGATGTGCTCGACTTGCCCGTGCCGGAAGGGCCGTCGATGGCGACGATCACGGGCTGGGCGGTCCGGGCGGCGCCGTTTTCCACAGCGGGGCACCTTCCTGGTGAAGGGTGGCGGGTGGTGTGCGGGACGCGAGAGCGCCCCGCACAAGGTTACTGGCTTCCCGGACACCCTCTTACTGGCGGATGGACCAGCCCCGTTCCCGCAGGGCGGAGGTGAGGACCAGTGCCGCCTTCGGCTCGACCATGAGCTGCACCAGACCGGCCTGCTGCCCGGTGGCGTGCTCGATGCGCACGTCCTCGATGTTGACCCCGGCCAACTCCGCGTCCGCGAAGATGCGGGCCAGTTGGCCGGGCTGGTCGTCGATGAGGACCGCGACGACCTCGTACACCCGCGGCGCGGACCCGTGCTTGCCGGGGACCCGGACCTGGCCGGCGTTGCCCCGTCGCAGCACGTCCTCGATGCCGGCGGCGCCCTCGCGGCGCTTGGCCTCGTCGGAGGACTGGAGGGCGCGCAGGGCCTGCACGGCCTCCTCCAGGTCGGTGGAGATGTCGGAGAGCAGGTCGGCGACCGGTCCCGGGTTGGCGGACAGGATGTCGATCCACATCCGCGGATCGGAGGCCGCGATCCGGGTCACGTCCCTGATGCCCTGCCCGCACAGCCGTACGGCCGCGTCCTCGGCGTTCTTCAGGCGTGCGGCAACCAGGCTGGAGACCAGGTGGGGCATGTGGGAGACGAGGGCCACGGCACGGTCGTGGGCGTCGGCGTCCATGACGACCGGGACCGCCCGGCAGTGCGAGACGAGCTCCAGGGCGAGGTTGAGGACCTCGGTGTCGGTGTCCCGGGTGGGGGTGAGCACCCAGGGGCGGCCCTCGAAGAGGTCACCGGTCGCCGCCAGCGGACCCGACTTCTCGCGGCCCGACATGGGGTGCGTGCCGATGTAGCCGGTCAGGTCCAGGCCCATCGACTCCAGCTCACGGCGCGGGCCGCCCTTGACGCTGGCCACGTCCAGGTAGCCGCGGGCAACGCCCCGGCGCATGGCGTCGGCGAGCACCCCCGCCACGTGCGCCGGCGGCGCGGCGACGATGGCGAGGTCGACCGGGCCGTCCGGGGCCTCGTCGGTGCCGGCGCCGAGCGCCGCGGCCGTACGGGCCTGCTCCGGGTCGTGGTCGGCGAGGTGCACGACCACCCCCCGCTGGGCGAGGGCCAGGGCGGCGGAGGTGCCGATCAGCCCGGTGCCGATCACGAGTGCGTTTCTCACTGGGCGATGTCCTTGCGCAGGGCGGCCGCAGCGCCGAGGTAGACGTGGGCGATCTCGGCGCGCGGCCGGTCGGACTCGATGTGCGCGAGGACGCGGACGACGCGGGGCATGGCGCCCTCGATGTCCAGTTCCTGGGCGCAGATCAGCGGTACGTCGACGATGCCCAGCTTGCGGGCCGCGGCGGCCGGGAAGTCGCTGTGCAGGTCGGGAGTGGCGGTGAACCAGATGCTGATCAGGTCGTCCGCGGTCAGGCCGTTCCGCTCCAGGACTGCGGTGAGCAGCGCCCCGACCTGCTCGTCCATGTGCCCGGCCTCGTCCCGCTCGAGTTGGACGGCCCCCCGGACCGCTCGTACCGCCACGGTGCTGCTCCTTGCTGAGGTGAATCGGGTCTCGCGTCCAGCCTAGTCAGACCGCGTGGGACGGGTGGCCGGCGCCCGCCCGCTGAGACAACTGGGGAAACGGGTGGTTTATTACGTGCTGTCACGATGTGCTTCGACTTGACCGAATTCGATGCGAAGATGCTGATGCTCCGCTCGGAGCTCATCCCTTACCTCCCCCGGAACCCCGGAGTGACGACATGACGCAGGGCTCGACGCGGCGCACGGTTCTCGCCACGAGTGCGGTGGCGCTCGTGGCGGCGGGCTGCGGCACCAAAGCCAGCAGCAACTCCGAGGCGTCGCCTGCCGCAGAGGCGACCTCCCCCTCGGACGGGACGACGTCCCACCCTTCGGCGGCCTCCGGCGCCACGGAGGGGACCGCCGCCGGGCCGGAGCTGGCGAGCACGGCCGACATCCCGGAAGGCGGCGGCAAGGTCTTCGCCGAGCAGAAGGTCGTGGTCACCCAGCCGAAGAAGGGCGAGTTCAAGGCCTTCTCGGCGATCTGCTCGCACCAGGGCTGCACGGTGGGCAAGATCGCCAACGGCATGATCGACTGCCCCTGCCACGGCAGCAGGTTCCGCATCGCCGACGGCTCGGTGGCCAAGGGGCCGGCGGTCAGCCCGCTGGACGCCAAGCAGATCAAGGTGGAGGGAAATTCCATCCACCTGCTGTGAGGATCCGCGTACGCTCCCGGGAATGCAGCCCGAGGACCTGGTGCGTGATCACACCATCTACGACTGTGTCATGGGGTCGCGGGCCTTCGGACTGGCGACGGACGACAGCGACACGGACCGCAGGGGCGTGTTCGTCGCGCCCACTCCCCTGTTCTGGCGCTTCGAGAAGCCGCCGACGCATGTGGAGGGGCCCCTCGATGAGCAGTTCAGCTGGGAGCTGGAGCGCTTCTGCGCGCTGGCCCTGCGCGCGGCCCCTGGTGGAGTACGTGGACGACACCGGCCGCGAACTGCTGTCCCTGCGGGGCGCGTTCCTCTCCCGGCAGGTGTACGGGACGTTCACCCGCTACGCGCTGAGCCAGCGCGGGAAGCTCGAAGCCGATGTCCGCACGCACGGCGCCCCGCGCTGGAAGCACGCGATGCACCTGCTGCGCCTGCTGACCAGCGCCCGCGACCTGCTGCGCACCGGCACGCTGACGGTCGACGTCGGCGACCGGCGCGAACCGCTCCTGGAGGTGCGGCGGGGTGAGGTCCCGTGGCCCGAGATCGAGTCGTGGATGGCCCGCCTGGCCGCCGAGACCGAACGGGCCGCCGACCGCACCCCGCTCCCCGCGGAGCCCGATCACCGACGCGTGGCGGACTTCCTGCGCCGTGTCCGCCACGCGTCGGCCTGCCAGGCAGGCGTCTGAGCCGTCCGGTCCCTGAGGCCGGGTCGACCAGGGCCTAGAGGTCGACCTCGTTCATCAGCATGCCGACCTCGGTGTTCGACAGACGGCGGAGCCAGCCGGACTTCTGGTCGCCCAGGGTGATCGGGCCGAAGGCGGTGCGGACGAGCTTGTCGACCGGGAAGCCCGCGGCGGCGAGCATGCGGCGGACGATGTGCTTACGGCCCTCGTGGAGGGTGACCTCCACGAGGTAGTTCTTGCCGGTCTGCTCGACGACCCGGAAGTGGTCCGCGCGCGCGTAGCCGTCCTCCAGCTGGATGCCGTCCTTGAGCTGCTTGCCCAGGTCCCGCGGGATGGGGCCGACGATGTGCGCGAGGTAGGTCTTGCGCACGCCGTACTTCGGGTGGGTCAGCCGGTGCGCCAGCTCGCCGTGGTTGGTGAGCAGGATCACGCCCTCGGTCTCGGTGTCGAGCCGGCCGACGTGGAAGAGGCGCGTCTCGCGGTTGGTGACGTAGTCACCGAGGCACTGGCGGCCCTCCGGGTCCTCCATGGTGGAGACGACACCGGCGGGCTTGTTCAGCGAGAAGAACTGGTACGACTGCGTGGCCACGGTCAGGCCGTCGACCTTGACCTCGTCCTTCTCCGGGTCGACCCGGCGGCCCTGCTCCAGGACGATCTCGCCGTTGACCTCGACCCGGGCCTGCTCGATCAGCTCCTCGCAGGCGCGCCGCGAACCGTATCCCGCGCGGGCGAGCACCTTCTGCAGACGCTCGCCCTCCTGCTCGGCGCCCGGGAAGGTCTTGGGCAGCTTGACGTCCTTCTTGCCGGCGTACCGATCGCGGTTGCGCTCCTCCATCCGCGTCTCGTACTCGCGGGAGCGGGACGGAGCCGTACGGCCGCCCTGCTGGGGCTGCTTGGGGCCGCCCTTGGCGCCACCACGCGCGGATCCGCCGCGTCCGGACTTGGGGCCGTCCTTGGTCGCGCCGGGGCCGACGTCGTAGCGGCGCTCCTCGGGTCGGGGGTTGCGGGGGCGGCCCTGCCCCTGCCGCTCGTCCCTGTTGTTGCCGGCACCGCGGTAGTTGCCGCGCCCGCCGTTCCTGCCGCTGCCGCTGCTTCGCATCAGAATTCCGTCGTCGTGTTCGTCGTGTGGTCGCCGTCTGCGCCCGGCGCGTCATCGGGAGCGTCCGGGTCGAACGACGGTACGCCCTCCTGGGTCTCGGCCTCGATCGCCTCCGCCTCGGGGAGGAAGGGCGCGAGTTCCGGGAGCTCGTCCAGACCGCGCAGGCCCATCCGCTCCAGGAAGTAGTTCGTCGTCCTGTACAGGATCGCACCTGTTTCGGGTTCCGCGCCCGCCTCCTCGACCAGACCGCGTTGGAGCAGCGTACGCATGACTCCGTCGCAGTTGACTCCGCGGACGGCGGAGACGCGGCTGCGGCTGACCGGCTGGCGGTAGGCGACCACGGCGAGGGTCTCCAGGGCGGCCTGGGTGAGCCGGGCCTGCTGGCCGTCCAGGACGAAGCCCTCGACGGCGGCCGCGTACTCGGGGCGGGTGTAGAAACGCCAGCCGCCGGCGATCAGCCGCAGCTCGAAGCCGCGGCCCTGCACGGTGTACTCGTCGGCCAGTTCGCGCAATGCGTCCGCGATCTGCCGGCGGGGCCGTTGCAGGATCCTCGCCAGGTGCTCCTCGGTCGCGGGCTCGTCCACGACCATGAGGACGGCCTCCAGGGCGGGCCTGAGGTCGAGGTCGGCGACGGTGCTCGCGCCCTCGGACGGGTCGGTGGTCTCCTCGCTCACGCCTTCTTCTCCTCCTTGGGCTCCTCGGGCTCCTTGGGCACCTCGGGCGGACGGTCGAACTCGTCCGTCACCGTGGGCGTCTCGTCCCCGTCACCGCCGGTCCAGCGCACGATCAGCTCGCCGAGGGCGGTCTCCTGGTCCAGGGCCACGGCCTTCTCGCGGTACAGCTCGAGGAGGGCGAGGAAGCGGGCCACGACGGTGAGCGTGTCGTCGGTGTCCGCCACCAGTTCCCGGAAGCCGGCCTCACCGAGCTCCCGCAGCCGCGCGATCACGATCCCCGCCTGCTCCCGCACGCTGACCAGCGGCGCGTGGATGTGGTCGACGTACACCTGCGGCTTGGGCTTGGGCTGCATCGCCTTGACCGCGAGTTCGGCGAAGCGCGCCGCGCCGATGCTGATGACGACCTCGGGCAGCAGTTCGGCGTGGTGGGGTTCCAGCCCGACGGTACGGGGATGGCGCCGGCCCTCCTCGTCCAGCCGGCGGCTGAAGATGTCGGCGATCTGCTTGTACGCGCGGTACTGGAGCAGCCGTGCGAACAGCAGGTCGCGTGCTTCGAGCAGCGCCAGGTCGGCCTCGTCCTCCACCTCGGCCGCGGGCAGCAGCCGGGCCGCCTTCAGGTCGAGCAAGGTGGCGGCCACGACCAGGAACTCGGTCGTCTGGTCCAGGTCCCAGTCGGGCCCCATGGCTCGGATGTGCGCCATGAACTCGTCGGTGACCTTGGACAGGGCCACCTCGGTGACGTCGAGCTTGTGCTTCGAGATCAACTGGAGCAGCAGGTCGAACGGCCCCTCGAAGTTGGCCAGCCGAACCTTGAACACCCCGTCGCCGGCCCCCTCCGACGGCGGCCCGGCCTCGGACCCCACACCGGCAGCGGCCTCGACCACCGCCTCGGACCCCGGCACGGCCTCCGCCCGGCGCCTCTCGTCGGCTTCCGCTTCGGAAGCAGCACGAGCCTCCGTCCGCTCCGTCCGGGAAACGACTGTGACCGCCGACTCCGAAACGCCCCCGGGCTCCAGCACGGCCTCCGCCCGGCGTCCCGCGTCAGCCTTTGGTCCGAGGGCGCCACGAGCCTCCGCCCGGGAACCGTCCGCGACCGCCGGCGGCGAGACATCCCCGGCCCCCGGCGTGGTCGTCGTGTCGGAACCGGTGCGGGGCACGGTCAAGCCGCTGGGCTCGGCTGCCGCAGTCTCGGCAACGCCGATCGCCTGCTGGGCCGGCAGCTCGGCGGCCGGGCCCACCGGGCCGTCCCCGGGGAGGTCCGCCGGAGGTTCAGGAGCCGGTGCAGGCTCGGAAGGCTGCTCGGCGGCCCCGGGTGCGGGCGTGGGCTCCGGAGGCGCGGCCGGCGGTTCGGGGCGCTCGTCCTGGCGCGCGGGTGGCTCGGGCGGGTGAGCCGAGGGTGGGGATGCCGTTCCCGGGCCGCGGCCGAGGGCGCGTCTGCGGCCGGTGGGGGTGGGAGCGTCGTTCGAGGTCATTGCCGTCGCAGGCTACCGCTTACCGCCCGCGCGGACGGCTAACGGCCGCGCAGCCGCCGAACCAGGATGCTCGCCTCGCCCCGGGACTCCAGGTCGGCCAGCACCACGGCGACCGCCTCGCGGACGATGCGCCCGCGGTCCACGGCGAGCCCGTGCTCGCCGCGGAGCACCAGCCGGGCGTGCTCGAGGTCCATGAGCTCCTCGGCGGACACGTACACGGTGATCTTCTCGTCGTGCCGTTCCCGTCCGCTGGGCCGGCGCGCCGCGCCGCGGCCCCGCTTGCGCGGCTGCGCGGCGGCAGAACCTTCCTGCGCCGCCGCCGAACGCCGCGCGGAGCGCTCCGCGGTCGCGGACCGGCTGCGGGACTCGCCCGCGTCGTTCGGCCCCGCGTCCACCGCCACGTGCTCCGCGCCCTCGCCGTCGCCGCCCTGCGCGGGCACCGACTGCGGCGCGTCCTCCGCCGCGGCGGCCGCGTCGCCCTCCGCCGCGGGGGCGGGCACCCGGGCCTCGCCGCCTGCCTGGCGTCGGGGAGTGGACGGCTGGAGCGCCATTCCCCCTGTCGTACGGAACAGTTCGTCGGCCCCCGGCAGACTCACTCGGCGTGACACCGGGCGAGCACCTCCCTGGCGAGCTGGCGGTAGGCGGCGGCACCGACGGAGTTGGAGGCGTACGTGGTGATCGGCTCACCGGCGACCGTGGTCTCCGGGAAGCGGACCGTGCGTCCGATGACCGTGTGGTACACGTGGTCGTCGAACGCCTCGACGACACGTGCGAGCACCTCACGGCTGTGCACGGTGCGCGAGTCGTACATCGTGGCCAGGATCCCGTCGAGCTCCAGCTCCGGGTTGAGGCGCTCCTGGACCTTCTCAATGGTTTCGGTCAGCAGTGCCACACCGCGCAGCGCGAAGAACTCGCACTCCAGCGGCACGATCACCTTGTGCGCGGCCGTGAGGGCGTTGACGGTGAGCAGGCCGAGCGAGGGCTGGCAGTCGATGACGATGTAGTCGTAGTCGTCCATCAGCGGCTTCAGGGCGCGCTGGAGCGTCGACTCGCGCGCGACCTCGCTCACCAGCTGTACCTCGGCGGCCGACAGGTCGATGTTGCTGGGCAGCAGGTCCATGTTGGGGACCGCCGTCTTCAGCAGGACCTCGTCCGCGGACATGCCCCGCTCCATGAGCAGGTTGTAGACGGTGAGGTCGAGCTCCATGGGGTTGACGCCGAGACCCACCGACAGCGCGCCCTGCGGGTCGAAGTCCACGAGCAGCACCCGGCGGCCGTACTCCGCGAGCGCGGCACCCAGGTTGATGGTCGACGTGGTCTTGCCGACGCCGCCCTTCTGGTTGCACATCGCGATGATCTTCGCGGGGCCGTGGTCGGTCAGCGGACCCGGGATCGGGAAGTACGGCAGCGGGCGTCCGGTCGGGCCGATGCGCTCACGGCGCTGGCGGGCCGCGTCGGGCGCGAGCGTGGCCGCGTACTCGGGGTCGGGCTCGTACTCGGCGTCGGGGTCGTAGAAGTGCCCCTCGGGCAGTTCGTCGTAGTCGGCGAAGTGGTTGTGGGGCGCGCCACTTCCGTCGCCGGCCATGGCGTTCACGTGATGGCCATCCATGCTTGGGTGTGCTGGCTGAGTCACCCCTGGTGTCCGGTGACTCTGGTGGGCTGCGAAGGTGCGCACAGCAACGGAGCCGACAGCCTCGAGCCGCGTGGGGCCCTGGCCCGTCGCAGGCATTCCTGGTTGACCACCCCCGGGAGAAAATGTCGACTCATTCACAAGTCGTCTTACCTCCTTGGTGACCAGGGGACTTCTAGACAGGTCAGCGTGGCACCATGCCGACGATTGGCGACTCTATGGCGTGTCGGCGGTCCGCAGCAACACAATCCGCCGGACCCGGCCCGATGTGTCGGTAATGGAACATCCCTCTGTCAAGGGCGTACGACCGTCGCACGACAGGTTTCACCGGTGCGTGAATCGGTCGAATGGTTGCGTTCGAGGCGAGTTGACCGAGTGCGGCGAAGTGACCATACACACATCCGGCCGGACCTTGTGGGACAAGGTCCGGCCGGTCGTGCGAGGTTGACGACGCGTGTTGACGTATCGCCTTTCACACCTTGGCGACTTGGCGACCCGCTCAGCCGAGCAGGGACTCCAGCGCGACGTGCTCCAGGCCGTGAGCCTCGGCGACCTCGCGGTAAACGACCTTGCCCTCGTGGGTGTTGAGGCCCTTGGCCAGCGCCGCGTCACGGCGCAGCGCCTCCACCCAGCCGCGGTTGGCGAGTTCGACGATGTACGGCAGCGTGGCGTTGGTCAGCGCGTATGTGGAGGTGTTGGGCACCGCGCCCGGCATGTTGGCGACGCAGTAGAACACCGACTCGTGGACCTTGAAGGTCGGCTCGGCGTGCGTGGTCGCATGGGAGTCCTCGAAGCATCCGCCCTGGTCGATCGCGATGTCGACAAGGACACTTCCGGCCTTCATCCGGGACACCAGCTCGTTGCTGACCAGCTTCGGGGCCTTGGCGCCCGGGACGAGCACGGCGCCGACCACGAGGTCGGCCTCGACGCAGGCCTTCTCCAGCTCGAAGGCGTTGGAGACGACGGTCTTGATCTTCGTGCCGAAGATCTTGTCCGCCTCCTTGAGCTTGTTGATGTCCTTGTCCAGGAGGGTCACGTGGAAGCCCAGGCCGATGGCGATCTGCGCGGCGTTCCAGCCGGAGACGCCGCCGCCGATGATGACGGCCTCGCCGGCCGGCACGCCCGGGACGCCGCCCGGCAGCACACCGCGGCCGCCCGCGGCGCGCATCAGGTGGTAGGCGCCGACCTGCGGCGCGAGGCGGCCCGCGACCTCGGACATCGGGGCGAGCAGCGGCAGCGCGCGGTTCGGGAGCTCGACGGTCTCGTAGGCGATCGCCGTGGTGCCGGACTCCAGCAGGGCGTCCGTGCACTCCTTGGAGGCGGCCAGGTGCAGGTAGGTGAAGAGGATCTGGTCCTTGCGGAGGCGGTGGTACTCCTCGGCGATGGGCTCCTTGACCTTCAGCACCATGTCGGCGGCGGCCCAGACCTCGTCCGCGGTCTCGAGGATCCGGGCGCCGGCGGCCACGTACTCCTCGTCCGGGATCGAGGAGCCGACGCCCGCGTTCCGCTCGACGACGACCTGGTGGCCATTACGCACGAGCTCGTGCACGCCGGCGGGGGTGATGGCCACCCGGAACTCGTTGTTCTTGACTTCGCGGGGGATGCCGACCTTCACGTCGATCACGGTCCTTGGCTCAGAGAATGTGGGGCAATATCAGACGTACCCCGGCATGCGGGGGCATACCAGGCAACACCGCAGGAGAACGAGCGGCAGAACCAGTCTAATGAAGGCTTTCTCTCTGTCTAGCCTTCCATTGCATCAATCTTCAGTGGATGCACTGCGGATTTCGCAGGCATTGGCGTCATCTTCCGTCAAGGGGCCCTCCGGGCCGCCCTCCTCGGCCGCAGGGACCTCGTCGCCGAGCATGCGCCGGGCCGTCCCGCGGTGCAGGGCCGCCGTGGCCGAGTCGCCCAGCCGCTCCAGGGTGTCGGCGAGCCGCAACTGGAGCGCCGCCTGGAGCCGTACGTCCTCGGCACGGCGGGCCCACTCCACCGCCTCCTGGCAGGTGCGCAGGCAGTCCTCGGGCCGCCCGGCGTACTCCTGGACGCGCGCCAGCTCGCTCAACGCCCGCGCGTGGGCGGCGACATCGCCCGCCTTGCGGTGCATGGCGGCGGCCGCCCGCCAGTCGCGCAGGGCCTCGCCGTAGCGGCCCGCGTAGGTGTGCGCGGTGGCGATGCGGCCGTAGAGGCGCGCGGCGTCCTCGCGCTCCTCGCGCGCGAGCCGCTGCGCCAGGGCCCGGCCGAACCAGTCGGCGGCCCGGTCGTAGTCCCCCAGCTCCTGGTGGGCGCTGCCTACGGATTCCATGGCGCGGTTGATCGCGTACGGGTCGTCGGCCTCCCGTCCGGCGTCCAGCGCGGCCCGGTAGCGGGCCAGTGCCCCGGCCGTACGCCCGGTGCGGGCGTCCAGGTCGGCGAGGTTCAGCAGGGCGGCGGCCCTCTCCCGGGGCAGCCCGCGCCGCTCGGCCACATCCAGGACGAGCCGGTGGATGCCGTAGAGGTCACCGGCGGCGGCCTGGGTGCCGATGTGCGCCACCATGGCCCGCACCAGCTGGGACATCAAGCGGCGGGCCAGGGTGTCCAGTTCGCCGTCGGCGACGGCGAGCCGGGCCGCGGCGAGCAGAGCGGGCCTGCGGGCCCGCAGCCACTTCTCGGCGGCCCGCGGAGTGGCGAAGCGCAGCCCGGGAGGCAGACTCTTCAGCTTCTCCCTGGTCTCGGGGCTGTCGGTCTCGGTGATCGCCCGGCAGGACTGGAGCAGCCGCACGGTCCGCTCCAGCATCCGGGCGCGGGCGAGCCGCAGCTCGGCGGGGCGGTCCCGGCGTCCGGCGAGGTCCGCCAGCAGCGGGTGCAGGCAGCCGGGGACCTCGTAGCACGGCAGTGATGAGGGGACGGCGCGCAGTACGCCGAGTTCGGCGAAGTCGTCGAGGAAGCCGCGGGCGGCCTCGACCGAGCAGCCGGAGAGCGCGGAGGCGGTCTGCGGGTCGACGTCTCCGGCCGGGGCGAGGGAAAGCAGGCGCAGCAGCCGGGCGGCCGGACCGGACAGAGTGTCGTGCACGAACCGGAGCACCCGGTCGAGGACGGAGCGCTCGTCGGGGTCGGCGCGCAGCTGCTTGGCGAGGTCGGCGACGGCCGCCTGGGGGTGGGCGGCGAGCCAGCCGCCGGCCAGGGTCAGCGCGGCGGGCTGGCCCTGGCAGACCTCGACCAGGCTCTCGGCGGCGCGCGGGTCGACGGTGATGCGCACCGGGTCGATGCGCTGCGCCAGCAGCTCCACGCCGGACTTGGTGTCCAGGCCGCCCAGGGTGCACGGGCGGACGTCGGCGATCCCGGTGAGCGGACCCCGGGAGACGGCGACGAGCAGGCAGTCGGCGTTCTCCGGCAGCAGCGCGTCGACCTGGTCCGCGCCGGCCGCGTCGTCGAGCAGGAGCAGCGCCCGGCGCTCGGCGAGGGCGGTGCGCAGGGCCTCGGTCAGGTCGTCCTCGGCGGCGCCGGGCGGGGTCGGCAGATCAAGGGCGGTGAGCAGGTCGCGGGCGACGGCCTCCACGGGTACGGGGGTGCCGTCGGGCTCGGTGAGCCTGGCGCGCAGTACACCGCCGGGGTAACGCTGCGCGACCTGCCCCACCAGTTCCTCGGCGAGCGCCGTACGGCCGGAGCCGGGCCTGCCCGCGATCAGCAGGACGCGGGCGCGTGGCTCCTTGCGGCCGGCCAGGGTGTCGAGGCCGGCCCGCTCGATGTCGGCGAGCAGCTCCTTCAACTCCCGTGTGCGGCCCAGGAAAAGACTCTTCGCGGCCGCGGGGAACCGGTCCCCGCCGGACAGGTTCACGCCACCTGCGTCCACCGCCTGATCCGTCACGGGCCACACTCCCGTCCCACGCACGTGCAAGCCCGCCGGGACTCCGGTTCGGGCGTTTCCAGAGCCTAGTTCACGCTCTGCGACGTTCCGTGAGGAGCACGGCGGACACGTCGCCCGATCGGATCAGGCGATCGTCACACCGCAGGGGTCGCCGGTGTGTTCAGGACGCGAAGGGGCGCGCCGGCCAGGGCGCCTCGGCCGGGCGCAGCGCGTCCAGTCCGTCCCCCTGGCGCGCGGCGACCAGCGACAGGACGCCCACCACCAGGCAGTTGTTGTGCAGTTCGCCCGCGAGCACGCCCCGTACCAGTTCGTCCACCGGCATCCGCGCGTGCTCCATGTCGGTCTCCTCGTGCTCCGCCGCGAAGCGCTCGCCGACCGCCTCGGACAGGCCCCGGGCGAGGAAGATGCGCACGGACTCGTCGCAGCCGCCCGGGGTGGTGTAGACGTCGGTCAGCACCCGCCAGTCCTCGGCCTTGACGTGGGCCTCCTCGTACAGCTCGCGCTGGGCGGCGTGCAGCGGGTTCTCGCCGGGCACGTCGAGCAGGCCCGCCGGGATCTCCCACAGCCGCTGCCGCACCGGGTGGCGGTACTGGCGGATCAGCAGCACCCGGTCCTCCTCGTCGAGGGCGAGGACGGCCACGGAGCCCGGATGCACCTGGTAGTCGCGGGTGACCACGGAGCCGTCGGGCATGACGACGTCGTCGGTGCGGATGGAGGTCTTGCCGCCGACGAACGGGGTGCTGGTGGCCCGGATCTCCCATTCCTCCGGGATGTCCTTGATCGTCATGCCCTGACCTTTCCGACGTGCGCAAGCAGAACGGGGGTGCGCACCTTCACGGTACGCACCCCCGCAACCGTACAACCGGGTGTGCTACTTGGAGTTCTTCCGCTCGACGGCGGCCTTCACCAGGCCCGCGAACAGCGGGTGCGGACGCGTCGGGCGCGAGCGCAGCTCCGGGTGCGCCTGGGTTGCGACCAGGTAGGGGTGGACCTCGCGCGGGTACTCCACGTACTCGACGAGCTTGCCGTCCGGGGAGGTGCCGGAGAAGACGATGCCCGCCTTCTTCTCCAGCTCCGCGCGGTAGGCGTTGTTCACCTCGTAGCGGTGGCGGTGGCGCTCCTCGACGTACTCCTTGCCGTCGTAGACCTCGCGCACGATCGAGCCCTCGGCCAGCTTCGCCGGGTACATGCCGAGCCGCATGGTGCCGCCCATGTCGCCCTCGCCGGCGACGATGTCCATCTGCTCGGCCATGGTCGAGATCACCGGGTGGCCGGTGGCCGGGTCGAACTCGGTGGAGTTGGCGTCCGCGATGTCGGCGAGGTTGCGGGCGGCCTCGATCACGATGCACTGCAGGCCCAGGCACAGACCCAGCAGCGGGATGCCGTTCTCGCGGGCGTAGCGGATGGCGCCGACCTTGCCGAGCACGCCGCGGTCGCCGAAGCCGCCCGGAATGCAGATGCCGTCGACGCCGGCGAGCTGCTGCTCGGCGCCGGCCGCGGTCTTGCAGTCGTCGGAGGTGACCCACTTGATCGTCACCCGGGCCCTGTTGGCGAAGCCGCCCGCGCGCAGCGCCTCGGTCACCGACAGATAGGCGTCGGGCAGGTCGATGTACTTGCCGACCAGGGCCAGGGTGATCTCGTGCTCGGGCTTGTGGACGCGGTCCAGCAGGTCGTCCCAGGTCGTCCAGTCCACGTCGCGGAAGGGCAGGTCCAGCTTGCGCACGACGTAGGCGTCCAGGCCCTCGGAGTGCACGACCTTCGGGATGTCGTAGATCGACCGGGCGTCGGGGCAGGCGACCACGGCCGCCTCGTCGACGTCGCACATCAGGGAGATCTTGCGCTTGATCGCGGTGGGCACCTCACGGTCGCAGCGCAGCACGATCGCGTCGGGCTGGATGCCGATGTTGCGCAGCGCGGCGACCGAGTGCTGGGTCGGCTTGGTCTTCAGTTCCCCGGACGGGCCGATGTAGGGAAGCAGCGAGATGTGCACGACGAAGACGTTGTCCCGGCCGACCTCGTGGCGGACCTGGCGGACGGTCTCCAGGAACGGCAGCGACTCGATGTCGCCGACCGTGCCGCCGACCTCGGTGATGACGACGTCCACCTCGTCGGTGGCCATGCGCCGGATGCGGTGCTTGATCTCGTTGGTGATGTGCGGGATGACCTGCACCGTGTCGCCCAGGTACTCGCCGCGCCGCTCCTTGGCGATGACCGTGGAGTACACCTGGCCGGTGGTGACGTTGGCGGAGCCGTCGAGGTCGCGGTCGAGGAAGCGCTCGTAGTGGCCGATGTCCAGGTCGGTCTCGGCGCCGTCGTTGGTGACGAACACCTCACCGTGCTGGAAGGGGTTCATCGTGCCCGGGTCGACGTTGAGGTACGGGTCCAGCTTCTGCATCACGACGCGCAGGCCCCGGGCCTTCAGCAGCATGCCCAGGCTGGAGGCGGTGAGGCCCTTGCCGAGCGAGGAGGCGACACCCCCGGTGACGAAGATGTGCTTGGTCGTCGTGGCTTTGCTGTTTCGGAAAGCAGCGGGCGGCATGGCCAAGAGGGGGCTCCCGTGGTCGCGGTTTGTCGTGCGGTACGGCTGGCCGGTCCGGGGAACCCGGGTGTCCGGCTGAGGCGCCGTCGCTGCGGTTCGGGGGTTTCGAGCCCACCGGTCCACGGGCTACCAGGGTATCAGCGCCTGACGGGCATGGCTCCCGGCCACGCTCCGCGCACGCCCGGACACGTGCGCGTACCACTTACAGGTCCCTCACCCATGGCTCACTCGTTCGGCGCACCCGGGTTGCCCGGAGCGGCACGCAGATCATCTACGTGCGTCGTATCCTGCTCGGACACTCGCTGAGGAGCCCCGCCGGCAACACGGCACCACCCCCGTCCGTATGACCCGGAACAACAAGAGCTCGTCAGTTCGTTGAGCAAGGGTTGTCGTTCTGCCCTCACGGCCGACCGGCGGTCCCCCACCGCTCGACGACGCATTACAACCACCCCTTGACCGCACTAGCGACAGCCCCTTCGCGGGGTGTGACGTGGCCGTTCGACTGGAGTTGCACGTGGCCGGGCGCATCGAAGACTACGCACTCATCGGAGACATGCAGACCGCTGCCCTGGTCTGCCGGGACGGGACAGTCGACTGGCTGTGCCTGCCCCGCTTCGATTCCCATGCCATCTTCGCGGGCCTGCTGGGTACCGAGGAACACGGTTTCTGGCGGATCGGCCCGGCCTTCGCGGCCGGCACACAGCCGCCCACGGCGGCCCGGCGCAGTTACCGCGGCGACTCGCTGATCCTGGAATCCGAGTGGGACACCCCGCGCGGCACGGTCCGCGTGACCGATTTCATGCCCCCGCGCGACGGCGCCCCGCAGCTGATCCGCATCGTGGAGGGCGTCACCGGCCGGGTGCCGATGCGCTCGGCGCTGCGCATGCGCTTCTCCTACGGCCGGGTCGTGCCGTGGGTGCACCGGCACGAGGGCCGCACGGTGGCGGTGGCGGGTCCGGACTCCGTGTGGTTCGACACATCGGTGAAGACCTACGGCAAGTCGCTGACCACGTACGCGGACTTCACGGTCGCTCCCGGTGACCGGATCGCGTTCACGATCTCCTGGCAGGCCTCGCACAAGGAGCCGCCGCCGCTGCCGGAGCCGGAGCAGTCGCTCGAGGCGACGGAGGATTTCTGGCGCGAGTGGGTCGGGCACTGCACGTACCACGGCCCCTACCGCGAGGCCGTGGTCCGCAGCCTCATCACGCTCAAGGCCCTGACCTACGCCCCGACCGGCGGCATCGTGGCGGCCCCCACCACGTCCCTGCCCGAGGACATCGGCGGTGTGCGCAACTGGGACTACCGGTACACCTGGCTGCGCGACGCGGCGATCACCCTGTCCTCGCTGCTGCGCACCGGCTACCGCGAGGAGGCCCGCGCCTGGCGCGAGTGGCTGCTGCGGGCTGTCGCCGGCGACCCGGACAACCTCCAGATCATGTACGGCATCGCCGGCGAGCGCGAGCTGGGCGAGGCGGAGCTGGACTGGCTGCCCGGCTACGAGAACTCCGCGCCGGTCCGGGTGGGCAACGGCGCCGCGCACCAGCTCCAGCTGGACGTCTACGGCGAGGTCACCGAGGCACTGCACCTGGCCCACATGACGGGCCTGGCCCGCAACGACTACGCCGCGCTGCTCCAGCTCAAGCTGATCCAGTACCTGGAGAAGCACTGGCAGGAGCCGGACGAGGGCATCTGGGAGGTGCGCGGGCCGCGCCGCCACTTCGTGCACTCCAAGGTCATGGCGTGGGTCGCCGTCGACCGCACCATCAAGCTCATCGAGTCCGGGGAGGCCGACGGCCCGCTGGAGCGCTGGAAGGTGCTGCGCGACGACATCCACCGCGAAGTGTGCGAGAAGGGCTACGACAAGGAACGCAACACCTTCACGCAGTCCTACGGTTCGCGGGAGCTGGACGCGTCCTTGCTGCTCATCCCGCAGATGGGCTTCCTGCCGCCGGACGACAAGCGGGTCATCGGCACCATCGAGGCGATCCAGCGCGAGCTGTCCACCGCGGACGGGTTCATCCTGCGCTACCCCACCGACGGCGACCACGCGGGCGTCGACGGCCTGCCCGGCGACGAGGGCGCCTTCCTCGCCTGCTCCTTCTGGATGGCCGACGACCTGGCGATGATCGGCCGCGTGGACGAGGCGCGCAAGCTCTTCGACAAGCTCCTGTCGCTCCGCAACGACCTGGGCCTCCTCGCCGAGGAGTGGGACCCGCGCCGCCAGCGCCAGGTCGGCAACTTCCCGCAGGCCTTCAGCCATGTGCCGCTGATCGACACGGCCCTGCGCCTGACGGCCAGCGGCGCCTACGGAGGCTGACCCGGCGCCGGGCGGGTGAGCGCGCCCGCCCGGCGGTCGGCGCAGCTCAGGGTGGTCGGACCGCTCCGGCCACCCGACGCTGCCGCGGCCCTGCGGGCAGAGGTAGCGTCCGCTTCATGGACCGCAGATTCGACACCGAGGGCACCGGCATCACCGTCCGGCGCGCCCTCGAACTGCCCGGCCTGCGCAGTGGCCTCCCCGAGGTCCTCGCCGGCGCCGACAAGCTGACCCGCACCGTCCGCTGGGTGCACGCCGGCGAGGTCCCCAACATCGCCTCCCTGCTCAAGGGCGGCGAACTCCTGCTGACCACGGGCTACGGCCTCGGCACGCGCCCCGCCGACCAGCGGGCCTTCGTGCGCACCCTCGCCGACCGCGGCATCGCGGCGCTGGTGGTGGAGCTGGGTCCGCGCTTCACCCGTTTGCCCGCCGCCCTCGTCGAGACCGCGCGGACCGCCGGTCTCCCCCTCGTCCAGCTGCACCGCGAGGTGCCGTTCGTGGCGGTCACCGAGGAGATCCACACGGAGATCGTCAACGGCCACTACGCGCTGCTCCAGCGGGCCGAGGAGGTGCACCGCCGCTGCACTCAGGCACTGCTCGGCGGCGGCGGAGTGCCGCAGGTGCTCGGTATCCTGGCCGACTTCGGCGGCAACCCGGTCTTCCTGGAGACCCCGGACGGGCAGCTGCTGTACGCGGCCGGCTCCGGCCCCGAGGGCGCCGATCCGCTCCAGGTCTGGGAGGGACTGCGCGGCCAGCGCAAGGACGCGGCGCCACCGGCCGGTTCGGTCGTCGTGGACGTGCCCGGCGGCGGACCCGGCACCGGCTCGGTGCGTGCCCGGCTCGTGCTGCTGCCGGTCCGCTCGCCGCTGGCCCCGGTGCACCGCATGGCCGCCGAGCGGGCGGCGGGCCTCCTGGCCGTGGTGCTGATGCAAGCCCGCCAGGACGAGGAGCTGGCGGCGCGCGGCCGCGGCGACTTCCTCACCGACCTCGCCGAGGGACGTATCGCCGCGGAGGACGCTCCCGCGCAGGCCCGGGTCCTCGGCTTCAAGCCGGGCAACAGTCCGCTGCTGCCCGTGGTGATGCGGCTCGGCGACGCGCTCGCGTCCACCGGGGACACCACCCGGCCGAGCGCGGCCGCCGGCGGTGGGGGCTGGGCGGTACTGGCCCGCGCGGTCGCCGAGGAACTCGCCTCGGTGGGCGTGCCGGTGCTGCTGGGCGTGCGGCCGGTCGAGGGCCGCGTACCGCTGCTGGTCGGCCTGCGATCGGAGGCGGAGCGGCCCACCGTCGCGGACCGGGTCGCCGCGGCACTGCGGGCGGGTGTGGAGCGGGCCGGGATGCGGCGGCCGGGCGGGCAGCCGGAGGTGGTGGTCGTCGGTGTGGCGGGCGGCTGGGCGGCCGCCTCGGCGGGCCTGCGGCACGCGGCGGAGGCGGCGACGGCGGCGCAGGGGCTGCCGGACCGCCCCTGGTACGACGCCCGCCGCCTGGACATCGACCTGCTGCTGTGGCGGCTGCGCGACCACCCCGACCTGGCGGCCTTCGTGGACCGCGCCATCGGCCCGCTGCGGGACCACGACCAGCGCTCGAAGCCGCCGCTGCTGCCCACCCTCCAGACGTATCTGGCGCACGCGGGCCGCAAGGCGGAGACCGCCCGCGAGCTGCACCTGAACCGGCAGACGCTCTACAACCGCCTGGCCCGGATCGGGGAGTTGCTGGGCACCGACCTCGACGACCCGCAGACGGTCCTGGCGCTGAGCCTGGCGCTGCGGGCCCGCCGGCACTGCCCTGAGCGTCAGGTCAGCGGCCGGGGCCTGGTCAACTCGTCGTAGACGCTGAGCACCTGGGCGACCGTGTCGTCCTCGGTGGGCCAGGTGGCGGCCTGCCGGGCGCCCATGTCCCGCAGCGCCTCACGGCGTTCGGGGTCGCCGAGCAGCCGTATGACGGCGCCGGTGAACGCGTCCGCGTCCTGGTCCGGTACCAGTTCGGCCGCGTCACCCACGAGTTCGGGGACGCCGCCGGTCCGCGCGGCGACGAGCGGCACCCGCGCGTGCAGGGCCTCCTGGGCGAGGATGGAGCGGGCCTCCCAGCTCCTGGGCAGCAGCGCCAGGTCGGCGGCGGCGAGCAGCTCGCCGACGTCGTCGCGCCGCCCGAGCAGCCGGACCGGCAGCTCCTCGTCCTCGATCCGCCGCTGGAACTCCGCACGCAGGGGCCCCTCCCCCGCGACGACGAGCAGCGGCACGGGTTCCATGAGGCGCCAGGCGCGGGCCGCGTCCAGCAGCAGCTCGTGGCCGCGGCCCGGGTCCAGGGAGGCGACGGCGATCAGCAACGGCCGGTCGGTGGCGCCGAGTTCCGCCCGCACCTTGGAGCTCGGACGGTCCGGGTGCTCGTATCCGGCGGCCGGCCGGGGCACAGCGACGGCGGCGAGCCGGGCGTCCCGCGCGCCCCTGCCCCGGGCCCGGTCGACGAGTTCGGAGGTGGTGCCGAGCACGACGGTGGCGGCCCTGACCACACGGCGCTCCAGCAGCCGCATCAGGTGCGCGCGGGCCCCTTCGGCGTGCGCGTGGTTGTGCCAGGTCACCACGAGGGGCGTGCTACGGCCGCTGAGCGCCAGGACAGCGCGGAAGGAGGCGTGCAGCCCGTGCGCGTGCACCAGGTCGGCGTCCGCGCAGACCGTGCGCAGCGCGGCCACGGACACCGGGTCGCTGCTGCGCGGCACGTGCACGTGCTGGGCGCCGACACCGGTGAAGGAGTAGGCGCGGTCGGCCTCGGCGGGGGCGCACACCGTCACCCGCACGCCCCGGGCGACCAGGCCCGCGGCCAGCGACCGCACGTGCGTGCTGCTGCCGGCGCTGCCTCCGCCCAGCACCTGCACGGTGCGCAGCGTCGACTGACCGGGCGATACGTGGCTGCTCACGGGGCTCACGCGGCCGGGGCTCCTGGTTCGGCGTCGGGAGGGTCACGGGGAAACGTACAGAAGGTATCGAGCCGGGGTACAAAGCCGCACACGCTGTCCCGGCTCACTGCCCCCGGCGTCCAAGGATGCCAGTACGTACGGGTGTTCCGGGTCGGCGCGGGGTGCCGGGCGCCTGCGGGAACGGTCCGACAGCTTGACGCCGGATCACCCATAAGAGTGAAACCGGCGCGTCGGTGCCGCCCTCGGCGCGTTCACTTTCTCCCCGCGCGCGGCAGCGGCGGCCACCGCGAGGGCGTGCGCGACCAGTCCGCCGCGCCCGTCGCACGCGACGGCGCCACGCCCAGGGCGTGCGCCCCCGTACCACCGCTCACCACCCGCTCCCCGAGCGCCCCGGGCAGTACCGCCGCGGCAACTCCCCCGGCAGCGACCGGTCCACCGCACGGCAGCGCGAACACCGCGCCGGCCAACCGACCGGGCCGCACGTCCGGGAGGCCGACGAGGCACGCGGCCCCCGGCGATCACCACTCCGTCCGGCAGCCATTCCTTCAGCCTCGCCCCGGCGGCGGGGATCCGCGGCAGCTCGGCCGTCCCGCGGGTGACTTCACCGCACCGCAGGACGGCAAGACACGCCCGGAAGCCGCGCCACGAGCCACCGGCGTGGTCGTGGACCCCGCAACTCCCAACAACCCGCCAAGCCACCTCGGGCCGCACACGGCCAGCCCCGGCCACGGCCGTCGCGGCCGTCGCCGTCACGGCATACACAGCCGCCGCCGACCCAGCGCACGCGGCCGGCACCGCCGGGCCCGCCGCGGACCGCACCCGACCGACCCCGGCCGCGGCCGTCGCGGCCGTCGCGGCCGTCGCGGCCGTCGCCGGTCCGGTGTGCCGCCCGATGGGTCGTCCCTCGTGGTGCCTGAGGCCCCAGCAATCGCGTCCGGCCGGCGGTGCGGCGGGGAGGACGGTGGCGGGTCGGGTGGGAGTGGGTGGATGTGTGCGCGGGGTGGCGGCACGGGAGATCATTTCGCCACCCTACGCACTTTCTAGACGTCCGCCCGGGCCGCGGCGAGCAGTTCCTCGGCGTGCGCCCGGGCCGTCTGCGAGTCCTCCTGGCCGGCCAGCATCCGGGACAGCTCTCGGACGCGGTCCTCGCCCTCGAGCACCTTCACACCCGACCGGGTCACCGAGCCGTCGTTGGTCTTCTCCACCAGCAACTGCCGGTCGGCGAAGGCGGCGACCTGGGGCAGGTGGGTGACGACGACGACCTGGGCGCTCTTCGCCAGGCGGGCCAGGCGCCGCCCGATCTCCACGGCCGCCTTGCCGCCGACGCCCGCGTCGACCTCGTCGAACAGATACGTCGGCACCGGATCCGTCCCGGCGAAGACGACCTCGACGGCCAGCATCACGCGCGACAGCTCACCGCCGGAGGCGCCCTTGGCGATCGGCCGGGGCGGCGCCCCGGGGTGCGGGGCGAGGAGTAGTTCGACCTCGTCGGCGCCGGCCGGCCCGCAGGCGACGGTACGGCCACCGACCTCGACGCCCTCGGGGTCCTCGGTCTGCCGGATGTCGAACGACACGCGCGCGTGCGGCATGGCCAGGGAGGCCAGCTCGGCCGTCACGGCGGCGGCGAACCGCTCCGCGGCCTCCGAGCGGGCGTCCGTCAGCGCCTGGGCCAGACCGCCCAGTTCGGTGCGCAGCGCGTCCCGCTCGGCGGTCAGCTCCCCGGTCCGCTCGTCGTCGCCGTCCAGCTCCGTGAGGCGCGCGGCACTCCGCTCAGCCCAGGCGAGCACGGCGGCGACGCCCTTCTCGTACTCGCCGTACTTGCGGGTCAGCGCGCCGAGCGCGGCCCGCCGCTCCTCCACCGCCGCCAGCCGCAGCGGATCGGCGTCCAGGTCGTCGGCGTACCCCGCCAGCTCCCCGGCCACGTCGCCGAGCAGGATGCCGATCTCGCCGATGCGGTCGGCGAGATCGGCCAGCGCCGGATCGTGCGACCGCACGGCCTCCAGGGCCCGCTGGGCGCCCGCGACGAGCGTGGCCGCGTCGATGCCCTCGGGGTCCTCCGGATTGCCCGCGAGAGCGGCGTGCGCGGCCGTCGCGGCGGCGGACAGCGCCTCGGCGTGGCCGAGCCGCTCCGCCTCCTCGGCCAGCTCGGTGTCCTCCCCGGCCCGCGGTTCGACCCCGGCGATCTCGTCAAGGCCGTAGCGCAGCATGTCGGCCTCCTGGGCCCGCTCACGCGCGCGCGTGGTGATCTCGTCCAGCTCCGCGGTCACGACGCGGAGCCGGCGGTAGGCCTCGGCGTACTTGGCGAGCGGCACGGCGACGGCGTCGCCCGCGTACCGGTCGAGCGCCTGCCGCTGCCGGGACAGCTTGAGCAGCCCCTGCTGGTCGGTCTGCCCGTGCACGGCCACCAGTTCGTCGGCGAGTTCGGCGAGCAGCCCCACCGGCACGCTCCGCCCGCCCAGGTGCGCCCGGGAGCGGCCCTCGGCTGAGAGGGTACGGCTGATCAGCAGCGCCCCGTCGTCGAGCTCGGCACCGGCCTCCTCGGCCCGTACGGCGGCGGAGGCGTCCGCGGGTACGGTGACCCGCCCCTCCACGACCGCCTTCCCGGCGCCGATCCGCACCAACGCCGGATCCGCGCGTCCGCCCAGCAGCAGTCCCAGACTGGTGACCACCATGGTCTTGCCCGCCCCGGTCTCACCGGTGACGGCGGTGAACCCCGGCGACAGCTCGACGACCGCGTCGTCAATCACTCCGAGTGACCGTATCCGCATCTCCTCCAACACGACCACGACCATACGAGGTTTTGGTCGCGTCGTGCGACGCCGCCCCACCCATAGAGGGGGCACGCCCGTCCCCCCGTGTCCCGGGACGGCCGTCCTAGTGCGGCGCCCCGCGCCACCCCGAGACCGGCAGCGCGAACTTGGCGACCAGGCGGTCCGTGAACGACGCGTGGTGCAGGCGGGCCAGCCGGACCGGTACCGCTCCGCGGCGCACCTCCACGCGCGCGCCGGGCGGCAGTTCGACCGTGCGCCGCCCGTCGCACCACAGCACGCCCGGCGGGACGTGCGGCAGCACCTCGACGGCCAGCACGGAGTCGGGCGACGTCACCAGGGGCTTGGCGAACAGCGCGTGCGCGGAGATCGGCACCATCAGCAGCGCCTCGACCTCCGGCCACACCACGGGCCCGCCGGCGGAGAAGGCGTACGCGGTGGACCCGGTGGGGGTGGCGCAGACGATGCCGTCGCAGCCGAACCCGGTCACCGGGCGCCCGTCGATCTCGAGCACGATCTCCAGCATCCGCTCGGCGGACACCTTCTGCACGGCCGCCTCGTTCAGCGCCCAGTCGGTGTGCACGATGTCCCCGTTGCGGTGCACGACCACGTCGACGGTCATGCGCTCCTCGACCTCGTAGGCCTTGCTGACCACCCGGTCGACGACCTTGTCCAGGTCGTCCCGCTCGGCCTCGGCGAGGAACCCGACCCGCCCGAGGTTGACCCCGAGCATCGGCACGCCCGAGGCGCGGGCGAACTCCGCGCCGCGCAGCAGCGTGCCGTCACCGCCCAGCACGATGAGCAGCTCGCACCCGTCGAGACACTGCGGGGTGGCCTCCCTGACGAGCTCCACCTCGTCCGGCAGCGGCAGGTCGCATGCCTCCGCCTCCAGGACGCGTACGCCGATGCCTGACAGCAGCAGCCCTTTGACCACGAGCTCGGCACTGCGGATGGCGGCCGGCCGCCCGGTGTGGGCCAGCAGGAAAACGGTTCGAGCTTGGGTCTGTGTCAACGCGGCCCCTCCGCCACTGCACGGTCAACATCGGCCGGGTCCAGGGCGGGCGCCCCGGCACGCAGCCACAGAAAGTATTCGACGTTCCCGGAGGGCCCGGGCAGTGGACTGGCGGTGACGCCTTCGGCCCCCAGCCCCAGTTCCCACGCCTTCCCGGCCACGGTCCGCACGGCCTCCGCCCGCAGCTCCGGACTCCGTACGACACCCCCGCTGCCCAGCCGTTCCTTCCCCACCTCGAACTGCGGCTTGACCATCATCACCAGGTCGGCGTCCGGCTTCGCGCACCGCACGAGGGCGGGCAGCACCAGGCCGAGCGGGATGAAGGACAGGTCCCCCACGACAAGATCCACAGGCTCCCCATCGATCGCTTCGAGCGTCAACTCGCGTACGTTCGTACGGTCCTTGACGGTGACGCGTTCATCGCTCTGCAAAGACCAGGCGAGTTGTCCGTATCCGACGTCGACGGCGACGACGTGTGCGGCGCCCGCGCGCAGCAGCACGTCGGTGAAGCCTCCGGTGGACGCGCCGGCGTCCAGTGCCCGCCGCCCCTCGACGACCAGCCCGCGCGGTACGAAGGCCTCCAGCGCGCCGGCCAGCTTGTGCCCGCCCCGGGAGACGTAGTCGGGGTCGCTGTCGTCGGAGGCGACGACGATGGCGGCGGCGGTCTCCACCTGGGTGGCGGACTTGGTCGCGACGGTCTTGCCGACGGTGACCCGCCCGGCGGCGATCAGCTGGCCGGCGTGCTCGCGCGAGCGTGCGAGCTTCCGGCGGACCAGCTCCGCGTCGAGACGGCGGCGTGCGACTCCTGCCACGTTCGGTTCAGCTCCTGTGTCGGTACGGCGGTGACTGCGCGGGGGGCGCCGGAGGTGCCGGACGGGCGTCGAGCGCGGTGAGCGCGTCGCGCAGCCCCCCGTGTACATCCTCGTACACCTCGAGGTGTCCGTCCGTGGCGAGGTGGTCGGCGTCGCCGAGCCGTTCCAGGGCCGCGTCGACGCGGGCGTCGCCGGTGGGGGTGCGGGGCACGAGCAGCGGGGCGGGGGCGGCGGGGTCGTGCCCGCCGGTCGCGTCGGCCGCCTCGCCGCCGGGCGGTGGAGCCTCCCCCTCGGGGTCCGCCGCCTCCTCCCGGACCTCCGTCCCGGTCACAGAGTCGCTCATGCCCAGACGCTACCGCGAAGCCCTGGGGTAACGTCGGTGGTGATGGCAACGATCGAGGAGTGCCGCAGCGCACTCGAAAGACTCTCCGACACCATGGCGACAGCGGAAGGGGACGTCCGCGAGGCGGCGGCCCTGGACCGCTCGGTGAGCTGCCACATCAAGGATCTGGACGTCACCTTCCTGGGCCGCCTCGTCGGCGGCCGGATAGAGGTACGGGACACCGTTCAGGGCCCGCCGCCTACAAAGGCCGAGATCCGGCTCGCCATGACCGGCGACGACCTGCTCGCGATGGTCGGCGGGGAGCTGGCGTTCGCCAAGGCCTGGGGATCGGGGCGGGTGAAGCTCCAGGCGAGCCTGTTCGACCTGATGCGGCTCACGAAGCTTCTGTAGCGGCCAGGCCGGCGACCGCGCCGTGGGCCGCCACACGCGCGCGGGCCGCGCGCGCCGCCGGCACCACCAGCGGCGTGCCGGTCTCCGGGTCCTCGATGACCTGGCAGCGCAGCCCGAACACCTCCTCCACGAGTTCGGCGGTGACGATGTCGTTCGGCGCGCCCTGGGCGATGACCCGGCCGCCGCGCAGGGCGACGAGGTGGGTGGCGTAGCGGGCGGCGTGGTTGAGGTCGTGCAGCACGGCGACGAGGGTGCGCCCCTGCTCCTCGTGCAGTTCGGCGCACAGGTCGAGGACGTCGATCTGGTGCTGGATGTCCAGGTACGTCGTCGGCTCGTCGAGCAGCAGCAGCGGCGTCTGCTGGGCCAGCGCCATGGCGATCCACACGCGCTGCCGCTGGCCGCCCGACAGCTCGTCGACGTACCGCTCGGCGAGCGGGGCGACGCCGGTCCGCTCCATGGACTCGCGCACGACCCGCTCGTCCTCGGCGGACCACTGGCGCAGGATCCCCTGGTGCGGGTAGCGGCCGCGGCCCACGAGGTCGGCGACGGTGATCCCGTCGGGCGCGATCGAGGACTGCGGCAGCAGGCCGAGCGTCCGGGCGACCTTCTTGGCAGGCATCGACTGGATCACCTGCCCGTCGAGGAGCACCCGGCCCCGGCTGGGCCTGAGCATCCGCGACAGCGCCCGCAGCAGGGTGGACTTGCCGCACGCGTTGGGGCCGACGATCACCGTGAAGGAGTTGTCGGGTATCTCCACCGACAGCTGCTCGGCGATGACGCGCTGGTCGTAGGCGAGGGTGACGTTGTCGGCGGACAGGCGGTTCACGCTGCTCCTTCGGTTGCTCACTGCGTTGCTGCGGGCGCTCATATCCGCCCGGCCCTGCGCTCGGTGACCAGCAGCCACAGCAGGTAGACCCCGCCGAGCACGCCGGTGACCACGCCGACCGGCAGCTGGTCGGCGCCGAAGGCCCGTTGCGCGGCCAGGTCGGCGGTGACCAGCAGGGCGGCGCCCATGCACAGGGAAGGCACCAGGTTGGGGCCCGGGGAGCAGGTCAGGCGCCGGGCCAGCTGCGGCGCGGTCAGGGCCACGAAGCTCACGGGGCCGGCGGCCGCGGTGGCGGCGGCGACCAGCAGGACGGCACAGCCCATCAGCAGGAGCCGTACGCGTTCGACGCGCACCCCGAGGGCGTGGGAGACGTCGTCGCCCATCTCCAGCATCCGCAGGGCGCGCGCGTTGGCGAGGACGACCGGGAGCACCACGGCGCACAGCACGGCCAGCGGTCCGACCTGGGTCCAGTCGCGCCCGTTCAGCGAACCGGTCATCCAGACCACCGCTCGGGCCGCGTCCACGAAGTCGGCCTTGGTGATCAGGTAGCCGTTGACGGCGGTGACCACCGCGGAGACGCCGATACCGACCAGGACGAGCCGGTACCCGTGCACGCCCCGCTTCCAGGCCAGCAGATAGATGGCCGTACCGGTGACCAGGCCGCCCACGAGCGCGCCGAGGGTGACCGCGGTGGCGCTGCCCGAGAACAGGACGATGACGGTGAGGGCGCCGGCGGCCGAGCCCTGGGAGAGGCCGAGCACGTCCGGGCTGCCCAGCGGATTGCGGGAGACGGACTGGAACAGCGCGCCGCCGACGCCGAGGCAGCCGCCGACCAGGAGCCCGACGAGGACGCGCGGCAGCCGCAGTTCGCGGACGACGAACTCCTGCCCCTGTCCGCCCTGGCCGACGAGCGTCCTGAGCACGTCGGAGGCCGGGATCGGGAAGTCACCGGTGCCGATCAGCACGACGCTCGCCGTGAGCGCGGCCAGCACCAGCAGGGCGACGACCACGCAGGTGCGGACGTCGAGGCGCAGGGACAGCCCGCCGGGGGTGCGCAGGGCCCGTACGGGGCGGGGGGCGCGGGTGGTCTTCACAGCTGGGCCGTCCTCCGCCGCCGTACGAGCAGGATGAACACGGGGCCGCCGATGATCGCGGTGACGACCCCGACCTGGAGCTCGGCGGGCCGGGCGACGATCCGTCCCGCGACGTCGGCGCCGAGCAGCAGCACGGGGGACAGGACCGTGGCGTAGGGCAGGATCCAGCGCAGATCGGGTCCGGTGAAGGAGCGCACGACGTGCGGGACCATCAGCCCGATGAAGACGATCGGCCCGCAGGCGGCGGTCGCGGCCCCGCACAGCACGGTCGCGGCGAGCATGGCGAGCGCCCGGGTGCGGTTCAGGTCGGCGCCGAGGGCGCGGGCGGTGTCGTCGCCCATGGCCATGGCGTTGAGCGGCCGGGCCAGCAGCAGGGCGACGACCGTGCCGACCGCGAAGAACGGGAGCACCTGGATGACGGTCGCCGTCGTGGCGGAGGCGAGCGAACCCACGGTCCAGAACCGCATCCTGCCCAGCGCCGCCCCGTCCATGATCATCACGGCCTGGACGTAGCCGTACAGCGCGGCGCCGATCGCGGTGCCGGCGAGCGCGAGGCGCACGGGCGTGGCGCCCCGGCTGCCGCCGAGGAACCACACCAGGGCGCCCACGGCCGCGGCGCCGAGGAAGGCGAACCAGACGTAGCCGCTCAGGCTGGTCACGCCCAGGAAGGTGATGGCGGTGACGACGGCGGCGGACGCGCCGGCGTTGATGCCGAGGATGCCCGGATCGGCGAGCGGGTTGCGGGTCAGCGCCTGGAGCACGGCCCCGGCCAGCCCGAGCGCCGATCCGGCGAGCAGTCCGAGGACGGTACGGGACAGCCGCTCGCCGACCACGACGTCGCCGTACGTCCCCGAGTCCTGGAACAGGCCGTGCCAGACCTGAGCCAGGGACAGCTCCTTCGCTCCGATCGCGAGGCTCGCCAGGGCGACGAGCAGCAGTACCGCGACGGAGGCGAGAAGCCCAACGGCCCGCGCGCCTCGACGGGTTGGGGGCGCGGCGGCGGCCGCCGCGCGCTCTTCTGGGGGACTGTCGACCAACACGAGGTTAGGTTAGCCTACCCTCTCCACTGACTCGACGGTTCCCGGCGCCTCACCCGATTCAGAGCCCCAGTCGCGCCAGCGCCTTCCCCCCGTCCAGCTCGCACGCGTCCTCGCCGCCCGCCGTCCAGGCCGCCGCGCACAGCGCGCGCAGCCCGTCCAGCGCCTCCCCCTCGCCGTTCAGCTCAAGACCGGTGTCCGCCGTCGCCGTCCATCCGCCGCACCGGAAACCGTCACCCTCCCGAGTGATTTCCGGCTGCCCGGTGAGCAGCCCCCGCAGATCCGCGTCGACATACGTCGGCCGGTGCCGAGGGGGCGCGGCGAGCAGCTTCGCGCCGTCGGTCACCCCGGTCAGGACGAGCAGCGAGTCGACCCCGCCGTTGAACGCGCCCTCGATGTCGGTGTCCAGCCGGTCCCCGACCACCAGCGGCCGCTCCGCACCGGTGCGCAGGATCGTCTCGCGGTGCATGGGCGGCAGCGGCTTGCCCGCCACCTGCGGCTCCGCGCCCGTGGCGATCCGGACGACCTCGACCGCCGCGCCGTTGCCCGGCGCGATCCCGCGTGCGCCCGGAATCGTCAGATCGGTGTTGGAGGCGAACCAGGGCACGCCGCGCGCGATGGCGTAGCACGCCTCCGCGAAACGCCCCCACGCCAGCTCCGGACCGCCGTAACCCTGCACCACCGCGGCCGGGCCGTCGTCAGCCGACTCGACCGGCTCCAGCCCGCGCTCGCGCAGCGCCGTACGCAGCCCCTCACCGCCGATCACCAGTACGCGCGCGCCCGGCGGCACCTGGTCCGCGATCAGCCGGGCCACCGCCTGCGCGGAGGTGACCACATCGGCCGCCTCCGCCCGTATGCCCAGCTCGGTGAGGTGTGCCGCCACCGCGGCCGGGGTGCGCAGGGCGTTGTTGGTGACGTACGCCAGGTGCATCCCGCCCGCGCGGGCGGTGCCCAGCGAGTCGACCGCGTGCGCGATCGCGTGGCCGCCCGCGTAGACCACTCCATCCAGGTCGAGCAGGGCCGTGTCGTACGCCTCGCTCAGGGCCTGTGCACTGCCTTCGGGCCTCGTCCTGACGCCCTGGGTCATTCCGCATCTCTCCTCATGAAACCCGTTTTCCCCCGATCATCCCCCACGCCACTGACACACGTACGATGCCGGGATGAACACAGCAGGTCCCCCACCGGCGACACCGCGCCCGGGCCTCGAACTCACCCCGTTCCGCGGGCTGCGCTACGACCCCGACCGGGTCGGCAGCCTGGCCGCCGTGACGTCCCCGCCGTACGACGTCGTCGTGCGGCCGGACGGCCTGCACCACCTCCAGTCGGCCGATCCGTACAACATCGTCCGGCTGATTCTGCCGCAGGCCGAAACGCCCAGCGCCCGCAACAAACAGGCGGCGGAGACCCTGCGCCGCTGGCTCTCCGAGGGCGTCCTGGCCGCCGACCCGGAACCGGCCCTGTACGTCTACGAGCAGCGCGACGGCGACGGCATGCTGCAACGCGGACTGATCGGCGCGCTGCGCGTGTCGGAGCCGGCGGAGGGCGTGGTGCTGCCGCACGAGGACGTCATGCCGCACGTGGTCGCGGACCGCGCCGCCCTGATGCGCGCGACCAGCGCCAATCTCGAACCGCTGCTGCTCACCTACCGCGGCGACGGCTCGACCGCCGCCACCACCATGATCATCGAACGCGTCGCCGAGCGGCCGCCACTGCTGTCGACGACCACCGAGGACGGCTTCGGCCACCGCCTGTGGGCGGTCACCGACCCCGACGACCTCGCGCGCGTGCAGGGGGACCTGGCCCGGCACCAGGCCCTGATCGCCGACGGCCATCACCGCTGGGCGACCTACCGTCGGCTGCGCGCGGAACACCCCTCCCCCAGCGCCTGGGACTACGGTCTGGTCCTCCTCGTCGACACGGCCCGCTACCCGCTCCGCGTACGCGCCATCCACCGCCTGCTGCACGGCCTGCCGGTCGCCGACGCGCTGTCCGCCCTGGAGGGCCTGTTCCGCGTACGGCATCTGGACCTGCCCCTGACGGACGCGCTGGAGGCACTCGCGGACGCGGCCTGCGAGGGCAACGCCTTCCTGTTCGCCGGCGACGGCAGCTTCCATCTCGTGGACCGCCCGGACCCGGCCCTGCTGGCCCGTACGATCCCGGCGGAGCACCCCGCCGCCTGGCGCACCCTCGACGCGACCGTCCTGCACGCCACGCTCCTCGAGCACGTCTGGCACATCCCCGAGGACTCCCCGGCCCACATCGCCTACATCCACGACACGGTCGCCACCGTGGAGAAGGCCGAACGCGACGGCGGTACGGCCGTCCTGATGCACCCGGTCCGCGAGGAGGTCGTCCGCGACCTGGCCCGCCAGGGTGTCACGATGCCCCGCAAGTCGACGTCGTTCGGCCCCAAGCCGGCGTCGGGACTGGTGCTGAGGGCACTGGACCTCTGAAACGACGAAGGGCGGGCCCCGGTGACCGGGGCCCGCCCTCTGTCTGTGACGGTCGGCGTGACGGCCTGACGGCCTGTGGTGTCCGTCAGTCCTTGTCGGCCGGGTCGGCGTTGCCGCTCTCGCCGGTCACGCCGTTGTCTGCGTTCTCGTCGGTCTCTGCGTTCTCGTCGGTCTCGTCGTCCGCGCCGCCCTCGTCGAGCGCGTCGGTGAACTCCACACCGTCCAGCTCGGCCAGCCGGTCCGAGGCGTCGGTGCTGCCGTCCCGGTCGGCCTCGACGGCCTTGGCGAACCACTCCCGCGCCTCGGAGTCCCGGCCGGCGGCGAGCAGCGCGTCGGCGTAGGCGTACCGCAGGCGCGCGGTCCACGGCTGGACCGAGCCGGAGGCCAGTTCGGGGCTCTGCAGCGTCACGATGGCCGCGTCCAGCTGACCCATGTCCCGCCGGGCGCCGGCCGCGACGAGCCGCATCTCCACCTGCCCGGCCTTGTCGAGCTTGTGCACCTCCGGCGCCCCGGCCATGTCCAGCGCCTTCTCCGGCCGTCCGAGACCGCGCTCGCAGTCGGCCATGACGGGCCACAGGTCCACGTTCCCGGTCATCCGCCGGGCGGCCCGGAACTCGGCGAGCGCCTCGCTGTACTTCTGGCTCGCGTACGCGGCGAACCCGGCCGCCTCTCGCACGGCCGCGACACGGGACGCCAGGCGCAGGGCCACCCTGGAGTAGCCGTAGGCGCCCTCGGGGTCCTCATCGATGAGCCGGGCGACCATCACCAGGTTCTTGGCGACGTCCTCGGCGAGCGTCTTGGGCAGGCTCTGCAGCTCCTGTCGCACGTCCTTGTCGATCTCCTCGCCCGTGACGTCCTCCGGGATCGGCAGCCGCTTGATCGGCTCACGGTCCCGGTCACGGTCCCGGTCACGGTCGTCGCGGAAACGCCCGCCGCCGCGCCGGTCGTCACGGCCGCCCCGGAACCCACCCGGGCGTACGCCCCGGTCGTCCCGACGCGGGCCGCGCCCACCACGGTCGTCACGGCCACGGAAGCCACCGCGGTCACCGCGGTCACCGCGGTCGAAGTCACGGCGGTCGTCGCGACGGTCGCCGCGGTCGAAGTCGCGGCGGTCATCACGGCGGTCACTGCGCTCGAAGTCCCGGCGGTCGTCACGGCGGTCGTCCCTCCGGTGGTCCCGGCGGTCGTCACGGCGGTCGCTGCGCTCGAAATCGCGGCGGCCGTCACGGCGCTCGCCGCGGTCGAAGTCGCGGCGCTCGTCCCTCCGCTCGTCACGGCGGTCATCGCGGCGGTCATCGCGGCGGTCGTCACGGCGGTAGGTGGGGCGGTCGCCCTCACGGCGGAAGCCGCGGTCACGGTCGTCGCGACGGCCGAAGCCCCCGCGGTCACCATCCCGCCGGTCGTCACGGCGGTCGTCACGGCGGAAGCCGCCACGATCCCCGCGCTCGCCCCGCTCGGGCCGATCGCCACGCCCGGGCCTGTCGTCACGACGGAAACCACCACGGTCGTCAGGCCGGCCGAAACCACCACGGTCGTCGTCACGACGGAAGCCTCGGCGGTCATCACGGCGCTCGCCCCGGTCGTCACGGCGGTCGCCGCGGTCGAAGTCCCGACGCGCGTCGCGACGGTCACCGCGGTCGAAGTCGCGGCGCTCGTCCCTCCGGTCGTCACGGCGGTCATCGCGGCGGTCGTCACGGCGGTAGGTGGGGCGGTCGCCCTCACGGCGGAAGCCGCGGTCACGGTCGTCGCGACGGCCGAAGCCCCCGCGGTCACCATCCCGCCGGTCGTCACGGCGGTCGTCACGGCGGAAGCCGCCACGATCCCCGCGCTCGCCCCGCTCGGGCCGATCGCCACGCCCGGGCCTGTCGTCACGACGGAAACCACCACGGTCGTCACGACGGCCGAAACCACCACGGTCGTCGTCACGACGGAAGCCTCGGCGGTCATCACGGCGCTCGCCCCGGTCGTCACGGCGCGGTCCTCCGCGGAACCCGCCACGGTCACCGCGGTCACCACCGTCCCGGCGGCGCTGATCGCGCTCCGGGCGCTCATCGGGAGAGTTGGCGGACATCGGTGACTCCTGTCTTCTGTACGGGAAATGCGAAAAGGACCCCTGGTCCCAGCTGAACGCTGGTGACCAGGGGTCCTCCAAAGATTGTTCGGCGGCGTCCTACTCTCCCACAGGGTCCCCCCTGCAGTACCATCGGCGCTGTAAGGCTTAGCTTCCGGGTTCGGAATGTAACCGGGCGT
>NZ_JBSGBZ010000045.1:0-63942 GCF_053601495.1 Streptomyces sp. NPDC004721 | reverse complement strand
TATATGTTGTTGTGTTTTGGGGTGATCTACCACTACCGCGGGGTCCTCAAATAATAAACCCCCCCCCCGCCGCCCTGTCCTTGGAGGAGGTGACGCGTATGTCCGAGAGCACAACTCCGCAGGCCGCGAGCACAACTCCGCAGGCCGCCCTCGGCGAACTCCTCGACGAGGCGAGGCACGAGGCCGGTCACAGCCTCCGCGACCTAGCCAAGCGCGCCTGTCGCGTGCTCATCCCAGCCCTCTTCCTGATCGCTGCCAGTGAGTGAGCCGGTGACGCCCAGAGATGTCAGTACGTCACGGTGATCCGCCGTGCCGGGCCGTCCACGCTGATCAGGCCGCCGTATGGGATCACCAGTTGGGGATCGGTGTGCCCGAGGTCGACGTCGAAGACTGCCATGGTCTGGGGTGATAGACGGCTAGCGCGCGCAGCACCGCCTCGCGCTGTTCGGCGGCGTAACGCCGCCTGGCCTCAGGGCTGTTTGGCTGCTGGAAGGACCATGCCTTGGCCCGGCCCATCAGCAGGGCAGGGAAGCGGGCCAGCAGGCCCCGCTCACCCATGCTGCGCAGGACCCGGAAGACTTCCTCCCCGTTCGGCATCTCCTCGGAGGTTTCCAGGAACAGCACGCCGCCCTGGTACGCGGTGAGGTCGCGTTCGATCTCGCGGTCGGCCATCAGCAGCCAGGAGAGGATCTCGAGGTTGCCGCCCCAGGCTCGGCCCTCGACGATGCGCTCGGGTTGGTGCCAGATCCAGCCGTCGGTGGGCTGGGAGTCCGGTTCTGTGGCAAAGGTGGCCGGGGCGGACCAGTCGCGGTCGGTGTCGCGGTAGTGCTCGGTGGGGTGGAGCTCGTATGGGCCCGAAGTGAACAGGGCCGCGCGTATCGAGTCGGCGGTCAGAGGGTGGAGCGCGTGGGGGCAGCCGATCTCGGTCATCACGCAGGCCCCGTGGTAGCCGACGATGCCCAGGCTGTGCAGGAGCATCAGCAGGTTGGTGTTGTCGCTGACGCCGAAGAAGGGCTTGAGGTTGGCGCGGATCAGCTCGCGGTCCAGTAGGGGAGCACGGTGATCTGGTCGTCGCCGCCGATGCTGGCCATGACCGCCTTGATGGTCGGGTCGGCGAACGCGGCGTGGATGTCGTCGGCGCGCTCCTTGGGGGTGGAGCCCATCTTTCGGGTGGTCGGGTATTCCACCGGTTCCAGGTCGAACTCCTCACGCAGCCGCTTGAGTCCCAACTCGTAGGGGAGCGGAAGGAGGCCCGGCAGGCCGGAGGAGGGTGAGATGACCGCTATGTGGTTGGGCATTGTTCGATTCCGCACCCACACAGCAGTGCTGGCCCTGTCCGGCCACGGCGCCAGCACCGGACGTACCGCGCGACCGCGCGGGTGACCGGCCGGCCGGGTGCTGGGGGGCACGCCGACCGAACCCCGGTTGCCAGGGAGCCGCAGAGGCCCGCGGCCGACTGCCAGCCTCCGGTGCGCGTGGCACGTGACTGCCGGCGGACGTCGGTCCCGCCCGGCCGGTACCTGGTCCAGGTCCGGGCCTGGGCAAGCCCTGGGGAGGCCCTGCCGCCGGCGCTTGCGTTCCCACTGCCGAAGCCACTTCCGTGCCCGGCACCAGCGAGTCCTGCATTCCCCCTTGTCGCAACGGATTTCCAGGGCCGCGCGAGATCGTCAAAAGGCTCCTCTCTCCCCTTGTTCCTGAGTTGGTTGTCGGTGGTGGGGGCGATCATCGGATCCGGGGGCCTGGTCCCCTCCATGGCCGGTGGCCGGTTGCGGACGACGGGAGGGCGAGCCGGATGGTAGCAAAGGGGAAGGCGAATGAGGCGGGGTCGACCAACGACCTGCGCGGCGACGTGCTGCGCGTCTTCGGGGTGTTGAAGGTCGCCACCGCCGACCAGATCCAGCGGCTGTCCTCACCGCACCTGACCTACCGGCACACGCTGAAGAAGACAGCAGCTCAACGGAAGGAAGCACGCACCGCCTCCCCCGCCGGTGGCGCGGCGAACGACCTGCGGCGGCAAGGGGGGAGGCGGTGCGCCCGGGTACGCGCGCTGCCCGCGACCGCTACACGGAGTGGGTCGGCCTCTGCAGCAAGGACCCACACGTCGTGGTGCGGCTCATCGAGCAGACGGGCGGCCGGGAGCGCGTGCTGCGCCGATGACGCGGATTCGAGCTGCAGATGGCTGCACTGTAGGGCCGGGCTCCTCGGGTTGGTGCGCGTTCTCGTCCAGGCGTGCGCCGGCTGGGGGAGAGAGCTGTATTGCCACAGTCTGAATCAGCGGGTGTGGTGCTCGATGGCGACTGCGACGCCGACGAGTGCGGCGGAGAGTCCCGAAGTGGGGCATGCTTCAGCCGCTGCCGACAGGGAATGCCGTGCCGGCGTGCAGCGCGTCACCTGCCGGTGCTGAGCCAGCGGTGCAGGGCTTCGTGCACGCTGTCGGGCAATGCGCTGAGGGCTTCGATCGCCTCCCGGTCTCCTGGAAAGGGGGCGGTGCCGGCCGCGGTCAGCGCCGCGTACAGGTCCAGGCGGCGCAGGTCGCGAGGATGGACGCGGCCGACAAGGCGGTCTGCGGGATGGGGCGGCGCCAGCAGGAAGTCATCCGCCGGGGCATGCTCCCACGCTCGATCGGCTGCTGCGGTGAAGGTCTGCATGATCTTGCTCCGTTCTGTGCGTGTTTCCTTTTCACACTCGCGCCGTCCCCGTGCCTCGAATGGCCTGCGTGCTTCGCTCTCTACGGGTTGTGGCCTTCTGGCGCGGCGGGCAGATCGATTCGCCGGCTGACGGCAGCCCTCTGGGGCCCGCTGCAATGATCGGCACCAGGGACAGTCCGCTCACGCGTGGTCCCGCGTCGGTCGCTGTCTGGGCAGCAGGCGGCCGCCGGCTCGGCGTCGGATATGGACTTGTCTTGCTTAACCGGGTCATTGCGCATGCCAGGCCAACCCCGTACAGCCGAATCCCGTTGCGGGTCACCATCACCCGCTGACCAGGCTGTTACCGCCGGGGTACTTTGTCCCTGAAGGGGAGCAGATTGCGTCTTTCCGGCCTGTCGGTGACCAGCGTGCATCGCGTCCGTGCTATGGCACCGGGCGGGGCGCTCGTCACAGCGGGGCCGTTGATGCGAGTGGGGCCGGGCTGCTGCGGTAAGAGCCTGCTTGCGGCGGGCACGCTCAAGCATGGGTGGCGCACGCTGAACTCGATGGTGCAGGCAGCCGGTCACCATTGCTGCGCAGTGCGTCGGCCGGCGCCAGTGGCAGGTCTTCAAGCGCCTCGCGGTCCACACTGGATGGCTTGTACCAAGGAAGCTCGAGCACTCCCCGTCAGCTGCACCGATCCGGTGACGAGGCACCCGTCACCGCGTGCCGATCAGGCGGAGGCTTCCTGGCTGTCGATGAGTTGCTGGATCGCGGCCAGGATGCCCTCTACAGCAGCGGGCTCGGCGGCAAGGGCGCTCACGGGGACCGGGGGCCAGCCTTTGTAGCCCTTGTGTCGCTGCACCTCCAGTTCTTCTCCAACTCGGCAACGGTCGGCAGCGACTGCGCGAACTCGGCCGCCCGGTGCGGGCTGAGGTGGTGGGTGACCGATCCGAAGCTGAAAGCGAGTTCTTCCTTGGGAGGGTTGTCGTACAGGGACAGTGTCCGGTTCGGCACCTGCCGGCCGGCGACGGGGTAGTAGGCGGACATGCTCGGGTAGCTGGCGTTTCCGCCCTCCAGCCGCCCCTTGGCTGCCGCGTGATCGAGCAAAGCGGTCGCGATCTGCCTCAGCTGCGGGGCGAGGCGTGTGCCCAGCGCCGCGTCCATGTCGGCGCGCGTGGTCCTGTGCGTGCTGCGGCGGCCGGAAGGGGATTTCGCTGTCGTGGCGACGTCCCGGTGGGCCACGGTGCGATTGCCCATCCCCGTACCCCGGCCGTTGACCCGGACAACAGCCCGTCCACCGGCACACCCCGTCAAATCATCGAACGGATACTACGGTACGAAGCGTGGCGTGGACATGCCGCAACGCTTGCTGGCCGGAAGGGATCCGTAGCCCCGTGGAACAGGCGGAATGACGCTGCCAGGTACCCCGCAGTCCCGCACGGGGCGGCGCTGCGGCATCAACTGGCCGAAGGTGCGCTCGGCCTCACCGCGTCCGCCGGGGCCGGAAACCTGCCCCGTGGCCGTTCGACGACCTCGAGGTTCATGCCCGGCCGTAGGGGCGTCGCGCCGACCGCCCTGCTCGCGCGGGCGAGGTGGACAAGGCCGACGGGCAGTCCTCGAGTGCCGGCGTCACTGCTCCAGGCCGGACGGCGGGCGGTGCCGGCGGACCCGGCTCGTGCCGCCGCGGCGTGCCGGCCTGCCGTGGTCGGGCTCATGGTCGGGGCCGCTCAGCCCAACTGCAAGTTGGAGGAGGAGACCCCCCGTTTCTCGAAGCCGTGCTCCGGCTCAACCCGCGTTCACCCGGCCGACACACGGGGCGGGCGCGGTCGGGTGCTGGGGATTTAGCGTCGTCATGCCTTGCGCTGTGACAGGACCGCAAGGCTCGGGCGGCCCTTGCACGCAGCGCCCTGGGCAGGGGCCGCCGTCCCACCTGCCCTGTGGTGGCCAGAAGGGGGGCCGGCTTTGGCCTGGTTGACCGCAGCCGGCCCGCGCGATCGGATGCGTACTTCCCCCGGTACCCGTGGCGCAGGCCTCCTTCTGGAAATGGGGTGGGTTGGTCAGCGGCGTCGGACGGGGGTGGCGCACCGGGTGTGGATGCGGCCGGCCCCGGCGGCTGTGCCGGAGGGGCTGACGTGGACGCCGGGTGTTTCGGCAGGCCAGGAACGGCGGACGGGCGGTCGGCGTAGGTCCGGCCCCTCTCATATCCCAAGGTCTTCTGTTCACCGGAAGAACTTGACAGGCCCCCGGAGGAAGGAGCTGTGGGGGTGGTGGGCCCGCCGCCGGTGATCGGGGGAGCGGGCGGTGTGCGGCCAGCACCGCCGGGGCATCCGAATGGCCCTCATTCCCGTCTCGTATGAGAGCTGACGGCCGTTCGCCCGCCTGTGTTCAATCGGGTCCGTCGTATCGGAGTCGAACACTGGAGGAGACGACCGTGCACGATGACCGCGTGGCGGGGCCTGGGGGACGGACCGTGGTGGTGACCGGTGGGACCAGTGGGATCGGCGCCGCGATCGCCGGCCGCTTCGCCGCCGACGGGGATCACGTCATCGTCGCGGGACTGGGTGCCGGGAGCGCCGCGCGTGAACTGCCCGAGAGGTGAGGAGAGTGGAGCTCGACGTGGGGCGGGAGAGCGAGTTGCGCGCCTTCCTGGGCACGTTCGATGAGCTGCACGTCCTCATCAACGCGGTCGGTATCATCGCGCGCGGCCGGGAGTTCGAGTCCGAGGTGTTGGCTGACGTTGTCGGGGTCAACCTCACCGGCACCATGCGCAGTTGCCTGGCCGCCCGCGAGGCGCTGGCCGGCTCGCGCGGCTGCATCGTCAACATCGCGTCCATGCTGAGCTTTTTCGGCGGCGGCCGGGTCCCGGCGTACAGCGCCAGCAAGGGCGGCGTGCTGCAGTTGACCAAGTCCCTCGCGGTGGCCTGGGCGGACAAGGGGATCCGGGTGAACGCCGTCGCACCGGGCTGGATCCGCACCGGGCTGACCCGCGAACTGCACGAGAGCGCCGAGAGTAGCCGCCGCATCATCGACCGCACGCCGATGGGGCGCTGGGGCACGCCCGCGGATATCGCCGGCGCCGTGTCGTTTCTTGCCGGCCCCGACGCCGCATTCATCGCCGGCGCCGTGTCGTTTCTCGCCGGCCCCGACGCCGCATTCATCACCGGCGCCGTGTCGTTTCTCGCCGGCCCCGACGCCGCATTCATCACCGGCGCCGTGCTGGCGGTCGACGGCGGATATCTGGCCGCCTGAACCCAGGCCCGCTCCCTGAATTCCTGGAAAGGATCAATGTCCATGGCCGTCATTCCCACGTCCTTTGCCGTACCGCCGGAGATCGCCGTGGCCGCCGTGCCCGACGACGACCGCGTCTGGGTGCCGCAGGCGCCGAACGTGTGGTTCCGCCCGCTGATGTTCAACACCGTGACCGGGCAGTGGTGCAACCTGCTCAAGGTGACCGCGGCCGGCATCGTCTCCCGGCACCGGCACCCGGGGGTCGTCTTCGGCTATGTGCGGCAGCCCGCAACGTCCTCTTCGAAGGACGCCGTATCGTCGCCGCCGGACGGGCGGAGACGATAAACGCCTCGTGGAGCGCCGGTAAGACCAGGACGAAAGTCCCGGCACAGCGTGTTGAAGCAGGAAGCCCCTGGAAGGGGCAGACGACCCAGGCCGGAATCCCTGGACTTTGGAGGGTGTCTCACGTGGCAAGTTTCGCGAGCTTCTTGTAGCAGGTCAGGGCGGCGGCCATGGCCAGGCCTCGGCTCTGCCAGTCGTTGCGGGCCATGTACGGGATCTTGAGACCACGAGCAGCCCATGGCAGGCTCATGCCGCATGATCGATGAATTCGCGAAAGGCAACCTGCACGAGAGACTGCGGCGTGACCGCAAGGCGCTGCTCTGGAAACTCGACGGCTTGTCCGAATACGACGCCCGCCGGCCTTTGACAGCGACCGGGACCAACCTCCTCGGCCTGGTAAAACACGTGGCCACCGTCGAGGCCAGGTACTTCGGCGAGGTCTTCGACCGCCCTTCCCCGGAACCGCTGCCCCGGTGGCAGGACTCCAACGGCAGCGATCTGTGGGCGACCGAGGACGAGACCCGCGATCAGATCATCGGGTTCTACCGGCGCACGTGGGAACACTCGGACGCGACGATCAACGAGCTTCCCCTCGACGCCCCCGGCCACGTGCCGTGGTGGCCGGAGCCTTATGCCGACACGAACCTGTTCGCCATCATGGTCCATGTCCTCGGCGAGTCCATCCGGCATGCCGGGCACGCCGATATCCTGCGCGAGGGCCTCGACGGCCGGACCGGGTTGCGCGCCGAACTCGAGAAGCAGATCGACGAGGAAGCCCGTGCAGCCTACTGCGCGAAGATCGAGCAGGCCGCCAGGTCGGCCGCACCAATCAAGGCTTAGAGGTTGTCTCACGTGACTTGATGTTCGTGCGGCATGATGCCGGTCGTGGGTGCTGATCTATCGGAGCGTCTGGTTCCTGATGAATCTGGGAGTTGGCCGCCCCGTTGCTGCCGTCGTTCGCTGCTCGTCCGCAAGGTGGTGGGACCGCTCCGTGTGACGAGCGGGCCGTGTTCACGGCAGTGGTGTACGTGCTGACCAGCGGCTGTGCCTGGCGGCATCTGCCGCCGACGTTCGGCACGTCGCCCGCCACCGCGCATCGCCGCTTCACGGTATGGACCGAGGCCGGCCTGTGGCGTCGGCTGCACTGGGCGGTGCTGGACGAACTCCGGGTCCGGGGCGAGGTGGACTGGACCTCGGCGATCGTCGACGCGGCCTCCGTTCGCGCCAGATGGGGGGATCGCTGACCGGGCCGAACCCGGTCGATCGCGGCAAGAAGGGCAGCAAGCCGCCGCACGTGCTGTCCGATGCCCAGGGCATCCCGCTCACCGTCGCCGTGTCCGGCGCGAACATGCACGACAGCCTCGCCCTCAAGCCGCTCATCCGCGGCATACCCGCCGTCCGGTCCCGCCTGGGACCACGGCGGCGCCGACCCGTCAAACTCCGCGCGGACAACGCGTACTTCTCCGCCGAACACCTGGCCTGGCTGCGCGAGCGCGGGCTCGTCGCGCGCATCGCGCGGCCCGGCATCGAGTCCGGCGAACGCCTCGGTCGACACCGCTGGAAGATCGAGCGGTCGATCGCCTGGCTCTTCGGCTACCGCCGCCTCACCGTCCGATACGAACGAAAGGGCTCGCACTTCCTCGCCTTCCTCGGCCTGGCCGCCGCCCTGACCTGCTACAAGAAGCTCGCGAAACTTGCCACGTGAGACACCCTCCAAAGTCCAGGGAGCGCGTCAACGTAACATATGCCGGTTCGCCCCATGCTTTGCCTGAGATCCAACTTGTTTATTTCACAACGGATTTCGCGCGTGCCTCCGTCCGGTGATTCCCAGTCGGCCGCAGCATCGGCGTACAACCGATCGGGGCGTGCTCGTCGCGCCGTACGTCTTTCTCGTCGCAGTTTTCGCCGGTACGGTCGCCCCTCCAGGCCCGCGTGACACCGCCAGCACCGGTAAGGAGTGACGTGAGATTCCCGTTCCTGTCGCCGAAACCCGAGGAGAGACCAGTCTCAGGCCATCGGTCTCGGCCTCGCGCTGTCCCCGCCCTGACAATCGCTGCGCTTCTGGCCGCAACTCTGGTTCCGCTCACAGTGGGACAGGCTTCCGCCGGCACCGCCACGACGTCCGCCGATCCGCCAACCTCTGAGAGCGTGAACCTCGCCCTGCTGCCGGGCGCGGTCGCCGCTGCCAAGTCCCAACGCATGACTGCACCCGCGGCGACGTATGCGCCTGCCAATGCGATCGATGTGTTCGTGCACAACGGATGGACCTCGAACTACGCATCGGTCGGCAACGGCTACGACCCGACCCAGGACTGGTTCCAGGTCAAGCTGGCCACACCCGCCCCGGTGTACGAGGTGTTCAGCCGCTGGACCTCTCCGTCCAAGCCGACCGAGTACGACCTGCAGGTTTCCACGGACGCCCACTGTCAGACCTGGTCGACGGTGGCCCACGTGGTGAATCCGTCCGACAAGGATTCGCAGGTGATCGATCGCAAGGATCCGATCTCCTGTGTCCGGATGCAGGCCCTGGCCACGAGGTCCACCACCGGGTACACGCTCAACGAGTTCGAGCTATGGTCCGGTCCCAAGCCGCCGCCGACCGTAGGCCAGATCATCCCCGTGCCGGTGAAGCAGACGGCCGGCAGCGGTCAGCCGTGGGTGCTCACGGACAAGTCCCGGATCGTCGTCTCCAGCAGTGCCCTCGCCGCCACCGCAGAGGTCCTCGCCGGCTACCTGCGACCGGCCACCGGGTTCGTACTCCCTGTGGTGACAGATTCCGCCACCTCCGCCGACATCTCTCTCTCGCTCGGACCGGTGTCCAGCATCCCAGAGGACAAGGCGGACGAGGGCTACTCCCTCACAGTGGCGAGTACGGGCGTCAAGATCGTCGCCCCGCAAGCACACGGTCTGTTCAACGGCTTCGTGAGCCTTCGGCAGCTGTTGCCGGCGGCGATCAACTCGTCCGCTACCGGCGTGGGGCCGTGGACGGCACAGCCCATCACAGTCCTGGACTACCCGCGCTACGCGCATCGAGGTCTTCAGCTCGACCCTGCCCGCAACTTCATGACCGTGGCCGAAATCCGGTCCATGATCGACCAACTGGCAGCGTTGAAGGGCGACCGGCTGCACCTGCACCTGAGTGACTCGCAGTCCTGGCGCCTGGAGATCAAGGGCTACCCGGCTCTGGACGGTATCGGGTGCAACGGGTCGGGCTGTATCGCGGGCTTCTACACGCAAGAGGACTTCAAGAGCCTGGTCAAGTACGCCGCCGACCGGTTCATCGAGATCGTCCCCGAACTGGAGAGCCCGGCGCACGCCACGGCGGCGGTGAGGTCCTTGGGTGGCGTCGCGGTCATGGGCTGCCAGGGCCAGACCCAGACCGACCGCTTCTGCACGAACCCGAACGACCCGGCGAGTGCGCGGGCGCTCGCGTTCTGGCGGGACGCGATCGCACAGCTCGCCGCGATCTCGCCCGCACCGATCATCCACATCGGCGGCGACGAGGCCATCGGGATGCCCCACGAGGACTACAAGTGGTGGATCGGGCAGATGGAGTCCATCGTCAACGCCAACGGCAAGCGGATGATGGGTTGGAACCCCGCACTCGAGGGCTACGCACCGGGTTCGACGTCCATCAACCACTACTGGTCCGACTACACCGGCGGTGGTCCGCCGCTGATCAAACCCGAGTGGTTCAACCAAGGCCGCGACGTCATCACCACCCCGGAGTGGAACGCCTACCTCGACTTCGGGTACGACGGGTCGCCCGGCCGGACGCCCCAGACCGAGCTCGACAAGGCCTACGGGTGGGACCCGGAATGGGTCTACGAGAAATACCGCTCCGTCTGGGCGCAACCGGCATACGGCGGACCGAAGGCGGAGGACATCATCGGCATCGAGGCGCCGATCTGGGGCGAGCAGATGCGTGGACTGGCCACCAACGAGTTCATGGTGTTCCCACGGTTGGCCGGAATCCTGGAGAAGGCCTGGTCTCCCAAGGTGCTCACCCAGGACTACGACGCGTACCGCCAGCGGCTCAGCGTCGCCGGACCGCGGTGGGCGTTCGCGAACGTGAACTACGGCTCCATCGCCCAGGTCACCTGGAGTCCGGAGTCGATGGGCACGGTCACCCGCCTCGGCGTCGACAGGACCCTGAGCAACGCACCCCTGGGCCGGTTGGCAGCCGGCTCGCTTCCGCCGGGTGAGTTCACGGCGGTGATCGACTGGGGCGACGGATCGCCGACCGAATCCGCCGGCATCGCAGCACGTGACTACGCGGCGAGCCAACGTCAGGGCAGAAGCCTGATGACGGTCAGCGGAAGCCACACCTACCCGGCGGACGGGACGTACCACGGGACAGTGACCTACAGCCGTCAGGACAAGACCTGGGTCGTGCCGTTCGTCGCGACCGGCGTCCCGTCCTGTACGTCGATGGTCACCGGGACGCACCAGGGCCCGTTGACCTTGTCCTCAGGCGTCACGTGCCTCGACGGCGCGACGGTCTCGGGACCGGTCACAGTGGCTGCGGGTGCTTCGCTCTACGCATCCGGGTCCGTGTTCCGCGGCCCGGTGACGGCGTCCGGAGCAGGCAACGTTCTGCTGTGCGGTACAACTGTGTCCGGACCGGTGGGCGTGACCGCTGCAACCCGGGTCTGGCTCGGCAACCGGAACGGCGAGTGCGCGCCGACGACAGTCGGGGGCCCGGTGGAGGTCAGCGGTTCGGCCGGTCAGGTGACGATCGACAGCGCCACCGTGGCGGGCCCGCTCGCCATCAAGAACAACACCGGCTCCGCGATCGTCTCCGGTAACCACGTCAGCGGGCCACTGTCCTGCACGGGCAACTCTCCCGCGCCGACCAATGCCGACCAACCCAACTCCGCGTCCGGCCCGATGTCGGGCCAGTGCGCCGGACTCTGACACCCGGTAAGTGAACATGGCGGCCCTGCGCGCGAGTTGCGCAGGGCCGCCGTGTGCGGTGTGGGCGGCGCGTATGGCCTGCAGCGCGCGGTGAGCCCACATCGCCCGCCACCACTGAATGTGAGACAGGGCAGTGCAGACGGTATTTTTGGGTCTGTACCCGCTGGTCCTGGAGGATGTGGCAGACGAGGGTGACGGTGTGGCGTCTGGTGTGTCCCACGCTCGGCTGCCGCCACACCTTCCGCGAACAGGTGCCCGGGGTGCTGGAGCGCTACCAGCGACGCACTGCCCGTCTGACCAGGCAAGGCAAGTCCGTGGTCGCGGAGTTAGCGAGCCGGGCTGGGGCACGATTGCTGGCGATACTCGCGGTGGGCCTGTCTCGTCACACGGCCCTGCGCACCCTACTGCGCATCCCGTTGCCCACCAGGCGTGTGCCCCGCGTGATCGGCGTCGATGACTTCGCTCTGCGCCGGCGGCACCGCTATGCCACCGTGGTGATCGACGCCGAGACGCATGAGCGGATCGACGTGCTGCCCGACCGTACGGCCTACACCCATCACGCATGGCTACGTGCCCATCCGGGCGTCGAGGTCGTGTGCCGTGACGGCTCCGCGACCTGGGCCGAGGCTATCCGCCGCGCCCTGCCCTCCGCGGTGCAGGTCAACGACCGCTGGCATTTGTGGCACAACCTGTGCGAAGCCGCCCTGAGCGAGGTGAAGGCGCACAGCAACTGCTGGGCCACCGTGCTGGACGCGCCCCTTTACGACCGGCCCCGCGCACAGACCACCCTGGAACGCTGGCACCAGGTCCATGACCTGTTCGACCCGGGCGTGGGCCTGCTCGAGTGCGCCCGCCGTCTGCAACTGGCCTTGAACACCGTCAAACACTACGCCCGAGCCGACCGGCCCGAGCTAATGTTCCGCGTCCCCAAATACCGCGCCAGCCTCGTCGATCCCTACCGCGAGCACCTGCGCAACCGCCGGGCCGAGGACCCGGCCGTCCCCGTTGTGCACCTCTTCGAAGAGATCAAGGCTCTTCGTTTCACGGGCTGTCTGAACCTCCTGCACAAGTACATCGACCAAGGCCGTGCGGACGCCGACCGCAGACACATCTCTTCGCGCAGATTCACCCGGATGCTGCTTCCCAGGCCCGACAACCTCAAAGCCGAACACCACGCCCTCCTGACCCGGCTCGCCGCCGTCTGCCCCGAAACGACCCAACTGGCCAGCAGAATCAGGGACTTCGCCCAGCTCCTGACACCTCACTCAGGTAACGCCGACGCGCTCGCGCGCTGGATCGCCCAGGTCGGCGCAGCCGACCTGCCCCATCTGCACGCCTTCACCCGCGGCCTGGACCGAGACCGCGAAGCCGTCGTCGCCGCGGCGCGCCGACCAGGCCCTGGCCGACAGGATAGGGGCCGTCCACCTCGCGTCCCATGCGGGACGCCAGCATGATGATCAACGAGAAGATGGTCGCCCGCGTGATGCGGAAGTTCCACATCGTCGGGGTGCAGCGCGCAAGAAGGTCACCACGACGATGCCGGAGCCATCGGACGCGGGTCTGTTCCAGCGGGACTTCACCGCCGACGCGCCGATCGCGCAGGTGACGATACTGTGGTCTGCGAAACCATAGTGCCGAGATCCACAGTGTTGCAAACCATGGTCTGCGGTGTCATGATGCGAAGCATGTCGGCGATGCAGAACAAGGACGACCAGGACCCCGACGTCCAGAAGGTCCGCAATACCCGCGCCGAGATCACCCGCGCGGAAAAGCAGCTCGCCCAGCTCCGCAAACAACTCGAAGACGACGTTCGTGCCGCCGTCACCGCACCCGTCGGCGGAAAGTTGCCGTACGGACGCGTCGTGAGACTTGCCCGCATGCTGGGCTACAAGGACTCCAGCATGATCTACACCCTGCGTGACAACAGCCTCGCCCGGGCCAGGCAGCGGTTCACAGAAAGCGCCACCAAGGACAACCAGAAACCAGCTGCCGAAGAGCTTGACGGCAGTGTCCCAGGCCGGATGAAGCCAACTGCCGCCTGACCGACCGCCAAGTAGGGGAACTGCCGTTCATGACTACCGCCACCCTGGGCTCTGGGGCCGTGCCCCCCATGCCCGACAGGACACCGAAGGCGCTCCGCGCCGCCATCGCCCAGCATGCGCCGCAACTCCTCGTCGACTTCGATCGACACTGGCGCCGAGACATCGCCGACGCTTACGACCTCGCGCCGGTTCCCGCCTTCATGGCCCGCTGGTGGGGCGAATTCGCCCTCGCCCGCGACCCCCAACTGGAAGCGAAGGTGCACGGTCTGGAGGACGAGGCCGGCAGGGAACTTGACTACGCCCGCGCCAAGTCACTCATTGAAGAAGCCGGACGCATCCGCCGCACGGCAGCGAAGGCAGAGCCCGGCCAGTGACCGACGACTTCATGGGGCCGCCCTGGCAAGCCGACTGGACCAAGAACGCCGAGGACGACAGAAACGCCCTCCCCGAAGAGGCCCGTGTCTTGGTCAACGAGGCCCGCGCCGAACTCGTCACCGCCGCTGACCCGTACTTCCGGGGCATCGACAGCGACCGCGACCTCCCAGGCGGAATGAGTGTCGAACCCGTCCAGTCCACCCGCCCCGGTGGCGAGCACGTCATCTATTTCGATCACGGCCGGGGGTGGCTCCGGTACCACTTCACCCGGAGGACCACCGATCCTCAGATCGTGATCGATGAGTGTTTCTGGCAGTGAGTCAGCCACCCTGAGCCTGGATCCATCCCATGCAGGGGCGCGGGGACACCGGCGTAGCCCGGGCCGGTGCTGCCGTCCCGAGATCCACCGGACACCACCATCGAGAAGCCGTTGCTCGGTCGGTCATGGTCGGCGGCGATACGTGTCGAACTCGTGCTGGTGGTGTACCGGATGCTCGAAGCTGACGACTCCGTCCCGCACGGCGGTGGTACTGGGATTTGGGTCGAGGTTTTTGGCCGTGACGGGCATGGAGCGGGGCGTGGGGAGTCTGCTTGGATGTCGGAGATGACGAGTAGACCCCCGGTTCCCCGTGCAGGCGACGTCCATTCAGGCCGCCTGACCGCGCTGCTGGAGCGTGCTGCCACCGGTCGGGATGGTCAGGTGTAGAGCCGGCCTTGACCCCGAATCTTGGACAGGGCTTATGCGGCTGGTGTCAGCGTAGTTGATGTTGTTCCGGACGCTGCCTCGTAGGCGATCGGGCTGCGTTGCCCGAGGCGGGAGTGACGGCGTCGGGTGTTGTAGCGGTGCAGCCAGCGGAACGCGTCGAGGCGGGCCTCGCGCTCGCTGGACCAGCTTTTCCGGCCCTGGAGCGTCTCGCGTTTGAACGTGGCGTTGAAGGATTCGGCGAGCGCGTTGTCCGCGCTGGAGCCGATCGCGCTCATGGACTGGCGGACGCCGTTCTGCGGCAGGCGTCGGCGAACGCACGACTCGTGTACTGGGCAGGTTCAACCAGTGGATGCAACACCGGCTTATTTGATCGATAGTAGATGGTCGTTGAGGGCTTCGGCGGGTGTCTTCCAACCGAGGAGCGTCGGCGCGGGCCTGATCGCCGACTCCCTCACCGAGCTGGTGCTCCCCGGATGGGCAGAGCGGGGCTTGCGTTGGCGGGCGGACGACGAGCCGCCGGCCGTGGCGCACGTCAACGGGCCGCGTGCTTCGCCGATCAACAGCCCCGTCGACCAGGGCGAGGTGTCCTCCAGGTCCTCGGTCAAGTTGCACCACCGCTCCAGGCGCGCGGCGACGTAAGCCGCAATGCGCTCGGTCGGCGGATGCTCCGCTGGGGCAGCCGCTGTCCCTGGCGTACCTTCTCGCGCAACGGTCCGCAAGGCCGTCCTCCAAACTTGCAAGGCGTGCGTCGAGGTCCGGTACCTGCTCGGATTCGGCATCCGCGATACCGCCCACGTCGGCGTCGTGTAAAAGTTCGCACGCGGAGCACAACGCCGGTTCGCGATACGCCAGACGCCCATCCTGTTCCCAGCAGTTGTGTTCGATCACCTGACCGGGACGGCCGCACCAATCACACGGCTCGGGAGTTCCCACAGCGCCCTTGTCCATCGCCACACTGTGCAGCGAGGGGGCCCTGGTCAGTTCTCCGGGCTTGGGCATGGTGGTACCAGTGCCGCAGAGCCACTTGGGTGACCTGCGGCTGCCGCTCCGGACGAATGTCATCACTGGTCGTCATAGAGCGTCACTTGATCACCCTTGGACGGCCCACAGACGGCCCAGGAACGGAGCGCTGCCGCGATCCCGCAGGGCGCCTGAGGCCTCGGTCACTGGCAGCTCAGGGGGTGGCGCGTCGGAGCCGGAGCCCTTACGCGGCAACGGTGCTCTGCCCACCAGGCCCGCGAAGTCTGAACGCCATGGACGCCTGGGCCGAGGGTGGAGGAGCGCTGTGCGCGACGGCGCCTCTTCCGTGTCACTCATCTGCACCGTCGGAGGCGACGGCGAGCAGCCGTCCGCTGAGACTGGGACCTGACACAAGTGCGGCGCGCTGCCTCTTCGGGAGCCGACCGGGCAGATGGGGTCGCGGCACGGCGGACACGCGCTGCCGAAGGAGGGAGAAGGTGTCGCCGCATGTCACACCACACCGCGATGGCGCCGGAGGCTACGTGGGTGGCCAGGTGGGCGGGAGCTCTGCTGTGTCTCGTGGTGGCCGCCATCCATGTCGTGGACCAAGGCGGCATCACGACGACGAGAGACCCCTACTATGTCGGCGTCGCCTACCACGTCCTGGAGATCGCTGCCGTGGTCGCTGCCGTGCTGCTCCTCATTGGCCTCGTCCGACTGGGATGGCTGCTGGCAGCCGTGGTCGCCGTCGGCCCCCTGCTGGGCTACATCTTCTCCAGGGGGACGGGACTCCCCGACTACAGCGACGACATCGGCAATTGGACGGAACCGCTCGGGCTGGTCAGCCTGGCCGTCGAAGGCGCCCTGCTCCTGTTGTCGGTGCCGCTCTTCGTACGAAGCCTGCGGCGCAGAGCCTACTAGGCCGTGAGCTTTTCCAACCTCAGCTTGCCGTTGTCAGGTGAAGGGTGAGGACGGCCTTGACCAAGCCGGTGATGCGGGTGGTCCTGCATCGTGTGTGCGTGCACCGACCAGCCCCAGGCCCGAGCCGTGGACGCCGACCCGACTTTCCGCCGGTTCTCTTGCGGTGCAGGATGCCTGATCACGGACGAGCACGCGGGAGATCCCATGAACGATCAAGGCACCCCTGGCTCGGCAGAAGGGTTCAGCGTCTTCGCTGTCGACGCCAACTGGCCGGAATCACGGCAGGCCACGGGTCACGGCTACAACCGAGCCACCGGCGACATCCACGTGTACCTGTGGTTCGGCTCTCCGTACTTCGACCCCCAGGTCGAGCACGTCACCGTCTTCAGCGCCTCCTCCGGCAATGCAGAGGCCAGCGAGGCCCTGGAACGGGCTTTCGAGATCTACTACCACCCCGGCGAGGAACCCCCGGCCAGCCTGCCGGCCTCCGAACCCGTCACCATCACCACAGGCGGGAAACCCATGACGTTCGAACTCTGGCGCAACAGCAGCCCTTACTGGGTCGCACCGGGATGCGTGGAGAGCACTGAAGTGGTCCTGTCCGGCTCCGACATCGAACCCAGCGAGCTCAGCCTGGTCCGCGTGAGCGACCTGACCGCGTTCTCGAACCCGTTCGCGTCCCTTGGGCAACTGCACCACACGGCGGCCCTCAGCTCATTGAGTCGTCTCCAACCTGCTTGAGAGGCTGGCCACTTGGCGTGGTGGTGGCGTTTGGGAAATGGTGAAGCTCCTGGTAGATCGGTTGTCGACCAAGATTAACTTGTCCGCCCGGAGCTTCAGGTGCTTGACTACCCATCGGGGATCGATCTGTCCAGCTCGACGCTTCGTCACCTGGCCCGCCTGCTGTCCGCGCGGCGCCTGGAGCACAGGACGCGCTGGCGTCGACTCACCGCCCGCCAGGCCCTGCTGGTACTGGCCCATCTGCGTTGCGGTCACAGCTACGCCCAGCTCGCGGCTGGCATCGGAATCGGAATCGCCATGGTGTACCGCTATGTCTACGAGGCGGTAGACGTCCTGTCCGTGCTCACCCCGGACCTCACCCCCGTCCGCGATCGACCACCTGCGGGCCACCCTGCTCCACCGTCGGCCGGGGTGACCGGAACCTGGCCTGACCGCCCCTGAGCCTGGCCTCGGAGTTCGAGCCGGGCGAACGCCTTGTAGAGGCCCGGCTCTGCGACCGCTCGTCGCGCTGGTCGACGGCGTTCACCAGCTCGTCAAGCCACCGCTCGTGCTCGCCGGGAGTCGGTGCGGATGCAGGCGGCCGGGCTGTTCGAGCAGCGGATCAAATCGCCGGAGGCCGCCCGGCGGCTGCTCCCCCGGAAGTGGAACGAGGGGAGCGGGCGTCCCGGCTTGCGGCCCGAAAGCCGGCTCGCAACAGCGGCTGTCGCAGAAATATTCCGACGCAACGACTTTTTGCCGCGTGGCGGACCTCACCGCCTGGGTAGTTCATTGTTCAACAAGCTCGGACTACTGTCTCAAGCGTCTGAGGGCAGGCAAACGCCAGCGAAGCCGCCCATTCACATCACGGGGTGAGCAAGGAGAAGGAATCATGGCAAGCAGGACTGTGCGTCGGGTTGTGGTCGCGATCGCTTCTACCGTCGTCGCGGCAGCCGGGCTTTTGGCTACCGGTGGTTCCGCCTCGGCGGCGACGTACCCGAGCAGCAGCCACTCGGGCGCCGTATCCGCCGTCCGAACCGCTGACGGCCATCACGGGGACCGGCACAGTCACCGCGGGAACCGGCACAGCGCGTTCAGCGGCCGCGGTAGCGGCGATCGTGGCCACTGGGACCGGGTTCAGGGTGGACGTCGCTACTTGGTCCGGGATCACGACGGAGGTCGTTACTGGATCCGCTACGACGACCGCGGCGGCTACTGGGTGCGTATCGACGAAGGTCGTCGTCTGTGGGTCCTCGACCAACTCCGCTGGGTTGACGGCCATGGGTACACCTTGTGGAGCCTGGAGCACGACGGTCGTTCACACCGCTGAGGACCGCAGTCATCGAGGCCGCCACTGCTTGGGCTGTCGCACGCCAGTGGGCGAGTGACGCAGTCTGAGCCACCCCGGCCCATGCGGGCGGCATCACAGGACAGCGGGGGCGGCAATCGGGGCTGCTTAAGGGACAGCAGCAGCCATGACACCGAACGCCGCCCCCGCGCCCTCAGCGGACGTTCCCAGCCACCGCCCCCACGGGCCGAGCGCAACCTCTTCAAGGGGGCCGTCATCATGCGTCGTCCTGCTTCAGCACCCGAATCCCAAGGGATGGAACATGATCCTGGGCCGACAGCAGCGCGATGGCCGCTTCCCGCTTCATGCGCACAGCAGCGCACCGAGACCACCTCTCGGACGGTCACCGTGACTGCCGGGCAGACCGCTTCTCCCGTGGACCGCACGGCCGCGTCGGTGCCGGGCCCGCGCAATGTTCCCACTGCCGACATCCGACACCACCCCGGCCCCCGAACACACTCAGAGCCATGATCACTTGTGTAGACCACATGCTTGACACGGAGCTCGTGTCGCCCCTGGGCGTACGGCTCCGGGTGCCGACTCAACTGCTTTACAGGTCGCAGGACCCCCTTGTGGTGGAGTTCCTCTTCCACGACCTCGTCCGAGGCCCAGTGCCTTGGGCCATCTCACGCGAGCTGCTCTTGCGGGGGTTGCTGGCACCCAGCGGTGAGGGGGATGTGCGGGTGTGGCCGACCGGAACCGGCCCGGAAGCACTTTTGCACCTTCGCCTGACTCCTCCGGGCGGGTTCGCCCACCTCATCGCCGCACTTCCGGCCGTCGAGCACTGGCTGCTACGCACGTACCAACTGGTGCCCGCCGCCCAGGAGACCGACGCACTGGGCCTGGACCTGGAAGGCCATCTCGACCGGTTCCTGAACGGGCCGTCCTGAAGCCACCCGCCGCCAGGCATCCTCGGGGTGGCTCCCTACCGTACGAGGACGAGGTCGGCCGCTGTTTTCGGGCACCTGTCAGTGGGCTGCGAAGATGATGTATGCACAATCATCCGCGCCGACCGGAGGTGGCCCGTGATGTCACGGACCAGGCCCGCGACCGGCACCAGGGCGTTCAAGGTCACAGTGTGGCGTACGTTCCTGCAGGTGCAGCATGACGTACTCGGCGAGATCGAGAAGGAACTCGCGGAACGCCACTGCCTCTCCGTCAGCGAGTTCGACACCCTCGTGAACATCCCGCTCGGCGGGATACGACTGCGGGAGCTGAAAAAGCAGGTGGTCCTGACACAGAGCGCGGTCAGCCGCCTGTGCGACAGGCTCGCCGACCGCGGACTCGTCAGCCGCTCCCCGGTGGCGGACGACGCGCGCGGTGCGACGATTCGGCTGACCGGGGCCGGCCGGAAGCTGATCCGCAGCGCGGCCCGCACCAACGCCGAGGTGGTGGAGCGGATGTTCGCCGACCGGCTGTCGCAGGCGCAGTTGGAATCCCTGCACGAGATCCTGGCCCAGCTGCACACGGGGGACCACTCGAAAGGCTGCGAACCCACCCGGTGAACCCGCCGGCTGCCGGGGTCAGCCGCCCTCGGACGTCCGCTCGGCGGACTGGGCGGCGGCACCGTCGCCCGCGTCCCGCCGATGGGTCACGGCCAGGAGCGCGGCGTCGTCGTCCAGGCGTCCGCCGGTGTGCCGTGCCAGGCCGGCGAGGAGGGTGTCCAGGATCGCGGCCGGGTCCGATGGGAGGGGGCGGGACAGGTGTGGCACGGGGTCGTAGAAGACGCCGTGGCGGTCGCGAGCCTCCAGCACGCCGTCGGTGAACAGCACCAGGGTTGCGCCGGGAGGCAGGGGATACTGCTCCACCGGGACCCGTATGCGGCCCAGGTCGCCCAAGCCCAGCGGCAGCGTGGGATCGGTCGGATCCAGTGGGAGCGCCCGGCCCTGATGGACGAGAAGCGGCGCGCAGTGCCCCAGGTTGGACAGGTACAGGACGGAGCCGTCGTCGGCGATCTCGATGACGGCGGCGGTGGCGAAGGACTCCGCCCCCTCCGCACTTTCGGCGTTCAGCTCCTGCATGCGTTCCTCCAGGCGGCCAACCACGCCGGGCAGGTCGGGCACCCGGGTCGCAGCTTCGTGGAAGCTGCCCAGCAGCCCGTTGACGGTCCTCACCGCCCCCATCCCCTTGCCTCGCACATCGGCGATCATCAGCCGGACACCGTGGGGGGTGGCGTGGATGGCGTACAGGTCGCCGCCGATGGCGGCCTCCCGCATGGCGGCCTCGTACCGGACGGCCACGGCCAGTGGCCCGATGCGGTCGGGGGGCGTGGGGAGCACGGCGAGCTGGACGGCTTCGGCGACCTCGCGGGTGTCCTTGAGCTGCTGCCGGTAGCGGGCCATCAGCCGGTTGAGGACGGCGGCCAGGGCCGTCAGGGCGACGACGGTGACGAGCTGGACGGGATGGGTGAGGAAGGCTCCCCCGCTTCTGGCAGCCACCTCGAGTTCCCCGATGACGATCCCCACCACCCCGGTGGCGATCGTGCCCTGCAGGGAGAGCACGGGTGCGGCCAGCAACGGCGCGGCCGCCAGGAGGGGGAAGGTGTTGACCCCTCGGGTGAACAGACCGAGAACGATCGCGGCCACGATGACTGCGGCAGGCAAAAAAGACGGCCAACGCCTCTGGCCGACCGGATGCGTGCGATTGTCTCTCATCCGCCGTCTCCCTGCGCTCCTGAGCCGGTCGTGGAGAGGCCTCAGGTCCCAGTCTGCGCTGCGCTCCGCACTGCGGCGACCGAAGCCCGGCCTCAGACACGCCGCGGCCGACGGCCTCTTCCCACTCATCCGGAACTGCGACCGCCTGTGCTTCTTCGTGCCAGGAGCCCGCGTTGCCACCACGGTCGATGCTGGACGGGGCGGAGGCCGGCGCGGGCAGCCGTCGCCGGTGCGGGGATCCGCTTGTGCGGGCCGCGGAGGCCATCCTCGGCCGGGCGGCTCGGGACGGCTGCGGTCGACCGGTCGGCGTGGTCCAGGTCGGCAAGGAGGCGCTCGACGTCGGTCATCAGTGATCCGTAGACGTGCCAGGCTCCCGGTTCGGCGAGTGCGCCGCGTTCGATCAGGCCGGTCATCGTCTCGTGCCAGGCCGTGGCTTCGCCAATGGCTTTGCGCAGCCGCTTGCGGGTCTCGACTCCGCCGGAGTCGGTGGCCTGCCCGGGAGCGGCGAACGACTCGACCGCCTGCCCCGCTGCCTCCAGGGTCGCCGCGTACCGGTCGGCGAAGAGCTGGCCCAGGCGGTGGTCGGAGTGCCGGTCCGCGACGTTGTCGGCCAGTGTCCGGGCGATGCCGCGGACCTGGAACGACACCCGGTGCAGGGCGCGCAGCGCCTCGCAGTGGGTCGACGGCTCCCGTCCGCCGTGCACCGCGCACCGCGTGTTCCAGCGCAGGCTCTCCTCGCCGCGGTGCACGTCCTCTTGTACCTGCACCACCAGCTCCTCCAGGCGTCGGCCCTGCTCCAGCCAGGTGTGCGCGCGGTCGGTGTGTTTCCGTTCCCGCAGTCCGCGGCCCATGTCGTCCAGGAGTGAGCCCATGGCCGTGGCCAGACCTCGCACCGAGGCGTGGGAGGCGCCCAGGTGCAGCGGCGGCAGGATGAGCGCGTTCACCGCGGTTCCCACCGCCGCACCCACCAGCGCTTCCAGGGCCAGCGCGGCCACCTGGCCCACCGGGGCGGCGGTGGCCGCGGCCAGGGTGAGTACCGCGGTGGAGGCGACCTGCAGCCGGCTGTCGGAGCTCTGACGGCCGGCGGCGACCAACGCGATCGCGAGGACCGCCACAGTACTTCCCGCGCTGGAGCCGAAGAGCCACACGACGGCCACGGCCAGCGACAGTCCGGCCACGCGGGTGGCCAGACTGCGAGCGGCCTGCGTCACCGACCGGTAGACGGTAGGGGCATTGACCATGAGCAGCGCGGTGGCCACGGCGAGGTACTGCTGCTGCCCGGGGATGCACCGCGAGGCGACCTCCCAGGACAACAGCGCCGCGATCAGCGCCTTGGCCCACTGCACCGACGCGCTGGCTGCCCGCCGGGGACGCATTGTCCGCAGGGTCCGCAGCAGTCGCGGTGCCCAGTCGGCCGCGGCCCCGCAGGTCAGGACGGTGCCGCTGGAAGCGGCCACCGAGCGAAAATGGTTGAATATTGCACGATGCCGATGATGGCATGATTTGCCTTATTGGTCGGAGTGGTGCTGGCCACACCCTCGGGCGTGGACTGCTTGAAGGCTGGTCCGGTGCGGCGGTCCGGCGGCAGATGGCCAGTTCGGTTTCCAGCTCGGCGGTGCGCTTGCGGGTATCGGTGATTCGGCGTGATCGGTGCTGGTGGTGCCGGAGAGCTGCACGGCGTCGATGCGGCGCCGACGGCGCCAGGAGCGCGATAGAAGATCCTCGCTCGCACCTGGCTCTGGAACATCCTGCCCAACTGCCGCCGCGCCCACTTCTACAACATCTGGGCCGACCGGACGCTGCACAGGAACCGCTTCCGCGCCCGGCTGCACACCGATCTCACCGAGGTCTTCGCCGCTCTGCGCCGCGGCGACATCACCGCCCCCATCGCCGCCCAACTGCCGCTCGCCAGGGCCGCCGAGGCCCTGCGCCTGGCGGAATCCGGCACCGTCACCGGCAAGGTCGTCCTGACCCCCTGACCCGTAAAGCCCCGGGCGGCACCGCCCGGCCACGCCCCCAAGCTCCCCGCCACCGCCGGACCTCGAAGCAGGTTCAGCGCAAGCCCATATCCACTCGCCAACCGCCGGCGAGGAGGTCGCCCCCAGCCGGCACCGCGCACGCGGTCCGCGCGAGTACCGCGACCAGAGCGTGCCGTACACCGCGCGGATCTCGCGGGTCCGGCACTTCGGCCAGTCGGTCCAGGAAGCCCGGGATCCCGGGTTCTCCTTGGGTACGGCATCAGGTTGCTCGCCGAGTTGGCCAAAAGGCGGGCGGGACCGGCGCGACGAACCGGACGTCCGGCAACTACACCGAAGCCCCGCACCGTTCCCGCGGGGACTACTTGCCCGTTCCGCTGAGGTAGGCCGCCCACGGGTAGTAGACGTAGTCGAACGCTGCCGGCGCCCCGGTGATCTTGCTTCCGAGCCACACGTCGTTCGTCAGCTGGATGCCGGAGAACATCGGATTCATCTCGTCGTGCAGCTTCCGCTCCATCTGCACGACCAGCTTGGAGCGGGCGCTGTCGTCCTTCGTGCCGATCGCCTTGGCGTAGAGGCCGTCGATGCCGCTGTAGCCGGACTGGTTGAAGGTGCCGCCGGTCACCGCGGTGAGGCCCAGCCAGTCGAGCGGGTTCGGGATGTTGGGCCAGAACTGCGTGTACAGGAGGTCGGTGTTGCCACGCGTCGCCGGGTCGTACAGGTAGTTCGAGTAGCCGGTTGCGGGTACGACGTTGAGCTTGAAGTTCAAGCCGATCTTGTCGGCCGCGTCCTTGATCCCGACGCCCAGCTGCTGCGTCTCCGCCTGCTGCGGAACCACGAGGCTGATCTGCTTGGACTTCACGTCAGCCGGAACGCCGGCGAGGAGCTTCTTCGCCTCGTCTATCTTCGCGGAGCCGTCGGTCTTGACCGAGTCGGCGTACGAGGTCAGGTCGTCTTTCGCGAAGCCGTAGACGGCCGGCACGGTCTGCAGCGAAGCGGGGGTCCCCTCACCGGCATACACCTGCTTGCCGATGCCCTTCCAGTCGATGGCCATCTGCAGTGCCTTGCGCACGTCGGCGTTGCCCATCGCGCCCTTGTGGTTCGCGACCACGAGCGTGACCGCCAGTGGCGCGGCACCCGAGTAGAGCTTGCCCGCCGACGATGCCTTCAGCTGTGCCAGCCCGGCCGTCGGCGGACCGTAAGTTCCGTCGATCTGGCCCGAGAGCAGGCCGGAGGTGATCGCGGAGTCGTCGGTCAGGAAAGTGAAGTCGATGTTCTTCACCTTCAGTGGCAGCGACTTGTTCCAGTAGCCGTCGTAGCGGCTCACACTGATCGACTGACCCCGTGTCCATTTGTCGAACTTGTAGGGGCCGGTGCACATTACACCGACACCCGGTGTACCGACCTTCTTGCCGTGTTGCTCGTAGAACTTCTTCTCGACGACGACACCGGCGAAGCTCGCCAACTCGTCGTTGAAGAGGTAGTCGGGCTTCTTGAGCCTGACCGTCACTTCGCCGGCGCCCGTCTTCGCGATCGAGGCGACGTTCGAGTACAGGTAGCCGTAGAAGCTCGACTTGTCCGTCATGTTATGCCGCATGCTCCACACGACGTCGTCGGCGGTCATCGGCGAGCCGTCCCAGAAGGTGGCGTCACCGCGGAGCTTGTAAACCCAGGTCGTCGGGTCGGGGTTCGAGTACGACGTGGCCAGATTGGGCTTGATCTGGAAGTCGGGCGTCTGGGCGAGCAGCGTCTCGCACATGTTCGAGTTGATCATGTTCGGCGTGTAGTCGGCCGACTGGAAGGGGTCGATGGTCTGCGGCTCGCCCTGGAAGACATTCCAGGTGATCGAGTCGACCGAGCCCGAGCCCCTGGGCGTGAACGTCGTCAGCGCGTCGGAGGACCCGGTCGCTTTGGTGCCGGATGTGCCTCCGGAGCAACCGGCCAACGCGAGGGTGGTGGCGGCGGCGACGGCGAGTGCCGTTGCCCGTCTGTGCGGGCGGGGTGAGTACATGGCGCAACTCCTGGTCAGTGTCGGGCTGTGATGGCTTCGGGGTCCCACCCGCTGCGAGGGACGCTGTCACGCAACAAGCGGGTGTAGGAGTCCTGAGGGTTGTCGAGCACGGCGGCGGTGGGCCCTTGCTCGACGACGGCGCCGTGACGCATGACGATCGTGTCGTCGGTCACCTGGCGAATGACGGCGAGATCGTGGCTGATGAACAGGTAGCTCACGCCTCGCTTCTCCCGGATGTCCGAGAGCAGATTGAGGATCTGTGCCTGGATCGAGACGTCCAGGGCCGACACGGCCTCGTCGAGGATGAGGATGTCCGGATCGGCGGCGAGCGCGCGAGCGATGGCCACGCGTTGGCGCTGCCCTCCGGAGAGCGACCTCGGCAGTGCCGCGAGCTGCCGGTCGTCGAGTCCGACGAGCTCGGCGAGTTCACTCACGCGCTTCCTGGTCTCGTCGCGGCCGAGCCGGGAATGAACGCCCACGACTTCCGCGAGGCAGTCGCCGATGCGCTGACGGCGGTCGAGCGAGGTGTACGGGTCCTGGAAGACGATCTGGATGTCCCGGCCCCGCTCACGGCGACTGCGTGCGGAACGCGCCGGGTGCGTGCGGTCCTCGCCCCGGAACATGATGCGGCCACCAGAGGGACGCTCCAGGCCGATGATCATCCGCGCCGTGGTCGTCTTGCCAGAGCCGGATTCGCCGACGATGCCCAGAGCTCCGCCCGGAGCCAGGGCGAAACTCACGTCGGCGACCGCGGTCGCCTCGGCACGCCCACGGCCGAACGTCTTGGTCAGGTGCTCGACCACGAGCAGCGGTTCGGTCATCGCTGGGCCTCCTCGTTCGAAGCGGAGCCGACGTGCTCCTGCGGCACCATCTGGCCGCGCAGGCCGGGCATCTGGACGCACCGCGTCTCCGACGGACCGATCTGCAACAGGGGCGGCACTCCCGCCCGACACTCCTCTTGTGCGAAGCGACAGCGCGGTGCGAAGGCACAGCCGTCCGGCGCCTCGTAAGCGGTGGTCGGATGACCGGTGATCGCGGGCAGTCGATCAACACGCCGGCCGATCTCGGGCCGCGCCTGCACCAGCGCGGCCGTGTAGGGGTGGAGCGGGTCCTCGTGCAACCGCACCGACGCCTGGCGCTCCATGACCTGGCCGGCGTACAGCACGATCGTCTCGTCGCACACGGCACCGGCGAGCTCCAGGTCGTGCGTGATGAAGAGCATCGCCATGCCGTACTCGCGCTGCATACGCCCGAGAATCGCCATCACCTCCGCCTGGGTGGTGACATCGAGCGCGGTCGTCGGCTCGTCCGCGAGGACGAGCCGCGGTCGCGCGGCGACCGCGGCAGCGATCATCACCCGTTGCAGCAGGCCGCCCGAGAGTTCGTGGGGAAACTGCCGCAGCCGGCGCTCCGGGTCCCCGATTCCGACCTCGGCGAGCAGCTCCTGTGCGCGCTTGCGCGCAGCGGCCTTCGGCATCCGGTCGTTGGTGCGCATCGCCTCGGTGAGGAAGTCGCCGATCGTGCGTACGGGGTTCGTGTAGGCCCGTGCGTCCTGGAAGATCATCGCGACGTCCTTCGCCCGGTAGGACCGCAGGGCGACGGTGCGAAGGTCGAACACCTCGGCGCCGTCGAAGCGGACACTGCCCCGGACGTCGGCGCCGTCGGGGAGCAGGCGTGCGATGGTGCGAACCGTCATCGACTTGCCCGAACCGGACTCGCCGACCAGGCCGAGAGTGCTTCCACGGTCGAGTGAGAACGAGACATCGCGCAGCACGGTGCGCAACTCGCCCGCGACCGGCAACTGAACGGTGAGACCGTCGACTTCGAGAAGTGCGTTCACGAGCGTGCCTCCCAGCGTTCCGTGAGTCGGTCGCCGAGCATGTTCACGGCACCGACGGTGATGACGATGAGTGCGCTGGCGAAGAGGGCCTCCTGAGGGTGCTGCTGCAGCACACCGGCCATACCGGTGCCGACCATCGCGCCCCAGTCCGAGGTCGGTGGCTGCACCCCGAGGCCGATGAACGAGAGGCCGGCGAGGTCCATCAGGGCGAACCCGAAGGCGAGCGTGGCGTTGGCGACGATCAGCCCACCCACGTTGGGCAGGATGTGCCGCAAGGCGATCCGCAACCCGTGCACGCCCTGCACCCGCAGTGCCGCGATGTAGGGCAGCGAGCGCTCTCGCAGTGCCGCGCTCCGTACGATCCGTGCGATGTAGGGGACGTAGGCGATGGACAGTGCCACGACGGCGGCGTTCAGGCCGGACCCGAACAGGGCGGTCGCCAGGATCGCCAGCAGCAGACCGGGGAAGGCGAACACGGCATCGACGACGCGCACCACCATCTGGTCGAACCAGCCGCCGAACCACACGGCCGCGAGCGCGAGGACCGTCCCGAGGAGCGTCGAGATCGCCACGACGAGGAACGGTCCGATCAGCGCGGTTCGGGAACCGTGGACGAGGCGCGAGAGAAGGTCCCGCCCGTTCGCGTCGGTTCCCAGCAGGTGGGCGCCGCTCGACCCCTGGTACGCACCGGAGAGGTTGACGGCGTTCGGATCGAGCGGTGAAAGGAGGGGCGCGAGGACGGCGAAGCAGACGACGAGTCCGAGGAGGGCGATCGCCACCCAACCGGACATGCCGATGCCCCTCGTACGACGCGTCGGCCGCCGGCCGGCCTTGCGGGCTCCGATACGTCGCACCGCTGCTGTCGTGCTCATGAGTCCTTCTTCCCGATCGACACGCGCGGGTCGAGCAGTGTGTAGGCGATGTCGATGAGGGTGTTCAGCACGATGAAGGCGGCGACGTACACCAGGCAGATCGCCTGTACGACGGGGAAGTCCTTCTGCTGCACCGAATTCACGAGGAACTGACCGAGCCCGCCGAGCTGGAAGACCTGTTCCACGACGACGCTTCCCGCGATCAGGCCCGCGATCGTGAGACCCGCGACGGTGAGCACCGGCATCGCGGCGTTGCGCATCACATGTCTGCGTACGACTGCCCTGCGGGGCAGTCCTCGGCTGATCGCCGTCTGCACGTGATCGGCCGACAGTTCCTGTCGGATCGCGGTCTGGGCGAGTCGCGCGACGAACGCGACGGACGCGAGAGCGAGCGCGATCGAGGGAAGGACCAGGTGGTAGACCTCGTCGAGGCCCGCACGGCCGGCGCCGAACACCGGGAACCACTCCAGGTCGACGGCGAACACGATGATCAGCACGACCGCTCCGACGAAGGTCGGCACCGCCATGACGCCCGTCGCGCCGGCCATGGCGGACCGCGACAACCAGCCGGGCTTGAGGCCGGCGAGAGTGCCGATGGCCAACCCGAGCACCAGGACGATCGCCGCCGCCATGAGAACGAGAAGCGCGGTCGCGGAGGCGCGACTTCCGACCAGTGACGACACCGGTTGGTTGTAGGTGATCGATGTTCCGAAGTCGCCGTGCACCACGCCAAGCAGCCACCTCAGGTACTGCTGCCAGATGGAGTCGTCGAGGTGATACTCGGCCTTGATCGCGGCGATCGCGTCGGGGCTCATGGTGCGACCGTGCGTGAGATAGGTGAGTGGGCTTCCCGGCGCGGCGTAGAGCGCTCCGAAGACGACCAGGCTCGCGATGAACAAGGTCACCACCAGCCCCACGATGCGAGCGGCGATGAACCGCAGCATCACCCCGGCGGGCCGCTGCTTCGCCTTCACCTGCCCTGATGGCACGGGTGCCGACATGGTGGCGTCACTCATCGGTTCACCCCCGGCTGTGCGTGATGGACCACGCGGCCACCCACGACTGTCCGCAGCACTCGCGTGTCGAGCAGTTCCTCGAGTGGCAGGGCGAAGATGTCCCGGTCGAGGACGATGAAGTCGGCGTACAGCCCCTCGGTGAGACGGCCGTGAAGGTGCTCGGAGCGGCTCGCCCAGGCGGCGTCACGGGTGGCGTGCACGATCGCGTCCGCCAGTGGCAGGGCGTAGTGCGCGTGGTTGGCGGGCAGTGACGGATCCAGGGCCGAGCGCCGTGTCGCCGCGATGAACATGTTGGGCAGTGGGGCGTGCGGCGACGTGGGGGAGTCGGTGCCGAGGACGAGTGTGGCTCCGGCCTCGGTCATCTCGGGCCACGGGAAGCCGCGGTCGACCCGCTCGTCGCCGAGCACGCGTCGCCAGTTTTCCTGGATGGCAGGATCAGCGTGCACGGGTTGCATGCTCGCCGTGATGCCCAGTGCTGCCAGACGGTCGATGTCCGCGGGGTCGACGACTTCGAGATGTTCGATGCGGTGGCGACGCTTCTTGGGGCCGTTGAGAGCGACGGCGTGCTCGACGGCGCCGATCGCGACCCGGATCGCCTCGTCCCCGATGGCGTGCATGGCGACCTGCAGGCCGGCCGCGTCCGCGGCGGCCACCACCGGCGCGAGTTCGGCAAGACTCCAGATCGGGTCGGCGTTCGTGCCGTTCACGTAGGGCTTTCCGAGCGATGCGGTGCACCCGTCGACGGTTCCGTCGACCATGACCTTGATGCCGGTCACGCGCAGGAACGGGGTCGACCGGTGGGTGGCGAGTTCGACGGCGTGCTCGACCTGGGCGAGGTTCCCGCCCTCGTCACCGGTGGGCTGGACGCGCCAGAACGCGGCGATGCGAGTGGTCAGGACGCCCGCCGCATCGGCACGACGCATCGCCTCGTAGTCGCCCTCGCCCAGCGCCATCTCGGTCGAACCGACGATCCCGGACTCGGCGTACGCCGCAAGGGCGACTGCCAGGGCCTCGTCACGGTCGGAGTCACTGGCGAAGCTGTCGAGCACCGGCCACACGAGGTGGTGCATCGCGGTCTCGTCGACCAGGCCGGTGGCCGCGCCCCGCTCGTCCCGGTGGACCGTTCCCCCGGGTGGTGACGCCGTGGTGTCGTCGATGCCGACTTCGGCGAGGGCGGCCGAGTTCAGCCAGATCGAGTGGAAGTCGTAGGCCTGCGCATAGACAGGCCGGTCGGCGACGACGGCGTCGAGCATGCCCCGATCAGGCAGGCCGCCCGGGATGTCACCGTGCTTCCACCCGGTGGCAAGCACGCGAGGTGCGTCGGGGTTCTCCTGCACCCACGTCCGGACGCGCCGCTGGATCTCCTCCACCGTGTTGGCGCCCCAGAGATCGACCTGGGCCGCCGCCTCGCCGGTGCCGACCACGTGCGCATGGCCGTCGACGAATCCGGGGAGGACGGTCGCGCCGTCGAGGTCGTGGATCAGGGCATCCGGTCCTGCCACACGCGCCGCGGTGGCCTCGTCGCCGACGTAGGCGAGCCGGTCGCCGACCACCACGAGCGACTCGGCCCAGGGGCGTTGGGCGGAGGTAAAAAATTGGGCGTTGCGGTAGAGATGAGCGGGCATGGTCGTGTCCTTGTCCATCGGGTTCCTCAGAAGCGGTCGAGGCCCTCGCGGGCCGCAGCGTCGGGGTTGCCTGCCCGGTACTCCAGGGCAAAGCCGGGGAGGTCGAGAGATGCCGTGAGCAACGTGCTCCACCGCTCGTGGCCCGGCTGGGAATCGTCGGCATGGACGCACACCACGGCGGCGGCACCGTCGCCGCCACAGAAGGCGGCCGCGCGCTCCGGCGCGGAGCGGCCGGACATGCTGCCGCGCACAGCCTGCGTGTGCTGGTGCCGCTCGACCGACACCGATGCAGGAATGCTGGTGTCACCGTCGGCGAGGCCGGAATCGAGAAAGTGGTTCGTGTGGATGACCCAGCCGTCGGTGTCGGGTGACACCACGGCGAATCCGGAGGGCGACATCTCGATGGACGCCGCTGCGGCGTGGCCGTCCCGGTAGGTCGCGATGGTCAGCACGGTGGATGCGCTCACGGTCGCGGAGGCGACGATGTCGCGGGCCTCCGCCACCGTGGTCGCCTCCTCGAGGACGCGACGCGCGACAGCATGGACGGGCACGCCGCCGGTGGCGTTGTCGGAGCGATGGTTCAGGATGTTGAAATGCAGGCCGAGGCCGGCGTCGTTCACCCCGATCTTCGCGGCTGCGCCAAACTCGGTGAAGAGCTTTACCCGGCGTTGGGTTTCGGTTTCGAGCGACAACAGAAGACCATCCGGCGTGAGCGAGTCGTGCCAGTCCCACGTCTGGATCGTCTCGGGTGGGCCGCCAAAGGGCGGTGCGTGGACGGCGGTTGTGCACTCACCCTTTCCGGGCGCGGCGGCGAGTACTTCGGTCCGTGCGCCGACCGCTGCCACCCGCCACGGCTCGATTCCTGACGCCTCGGCGATTCCGTCGGACTCCTCGACGAGAGCCGGGTACCAGTCGCGCAAGGCGTCGTAGCTGTGGGCGACGATGTCGCGGACGGTCGTTTTCGAGATGCCCAGAACCTTGAAATGCGTCAGGTAGCGGGCGCTGACGTCACGCACCTGGTCCGCGAATCGCGTGCCGATCTCGCGTCCACGGTCGCGGGAGCGGGGGGTGGTCGTGCGCAGGGTGTGCAGCTTCATGGTGGTGCTGTCCGACCTTTGCCTGTGAGTCCGGTCACGGTGAGGGGCGGGCGACACGCTATGTAGGTAAAACGTTTAATACAATGATGTCGCCAACGTCACTCTCTGTACTCACTGCCGCCCGGCCTGCGTCGGCGACCACGGACCGGCGACGTGAGGCAACAGCGGACGGTAACCAAGGAGGTCGCCGTGGCTCGATCGAAGGGCGTCACCATTCGCGACGTCGCCCAGCGCGCAGGCGTCTCGGTTGCGGCGGTCTCGATGGCGCTCAACGGCACCGGGACGCTGAGCACGGCCACGCGACTGCGCGTGCGGGCCATCGCCGAGGAGATGGAGTACGAGGCCGACGCCCTCGCGCGCGGCCTGCGACGTTCGTCGGTCGGGGCGATCGGACTCGTCATGCGGTCGTTGGACGCGCTGGGTGAGTATGCGCCGCGGGGTGTTGATGTGTTCAGTCGTTATATCGGCGCTGTTTCGGCGCAGGCGATGGACCGCGGGCTGAGTCTGATGCTGGTGCCTGACCCGACGAGGCGGCCGACGCCGCCACTGGCGTTGTCGCTGGATGGGTACATCGTGACGATGCCGCATGTGGATGATCCGATGATCGGTCTCCTCGAACGGCGTGGGATCCCGTACGTGACGCTGGGACGCGATCCCAGCCGTCCGGAGTTCACCGACTGGGCCACCGAGGACGACAGCTTGAGTTTCCGCCGCATCTACGAACACTTCGCCGCATCCGGTGCCCGATCGATCGTGCTGTTGCGCGGAACCGACCCCAACGCGTGGAACATCGACAGCGAGGCGCTGTACCGCGAATGGTGCGAGAGAGTCGGGATCACACCACGCGTCTACGCGTCGGCCGAGCGCGCCGGCGAGCACGGCGGCGAGAACATCGCGCACGCGATCGTGGACGAGGGGATCCCCGATGCGATCCTGTGCCACACCGGTCGTCAGGCGGCCGGAGTGCTCGCGGGCCTCACGTCCCGCGGCGTCGCCGTGCCCGACCAGACGATGCTTGCCGCGGCTTCCGACTCCGAGCACACCCGACACAGCCGACCCGCCATCTCGGCAGTCGAACTCCACGCCGCTGAAACGACGTTGGCCCTGCTCGACCTCCTCCAGGCACGCATCGCGGGCGACTCGAGCGCGGGACCGGTCCTGACGACGGCCCGGTTCCGGGTCCGAGCATCGTCGCGACGCACGGATACAAACACATGACGCTCGCCGAGCCGGGACGACTGTGACCGTTGACAGGTCGGTTCGACATGCGTCAGCTTCGCCGGAGCGAAGTGCAGATGGAACCGCTGGTGATGCTGCCACACCTGCTGGACTGCAGGCTGCTGCCACGAAGACCACCAGCACGGTGGTCGCCCAACAAACCCAGGCCCTGCGGGTGCCGAATGATCATCCGCCGTGGTCAGGCGGCATGTCCGTGCTCACGGAGGAATTCCGCCGAGTCGACCTCGCCTCGGATCCTCAGGCGCCTTCTCCAGGGCGGAACGTCGCTCACTTCGGGCAGCGGGCGGAGTGAAGCGGCCTGACCCAGGGCGATCTGGTGTCTGCTCCGGCGCGGCACCCTGACAACTCCGCATTCAGCGTTGACGCGCAATGCACCACGGCAGGCGCCATCTTCCCGGGTGTCCGTACCGTCGCGATTAATGCGCTCGGGGCCGTAGGAACAGTGGTCGGCTGTGGTGATCGACGGCTCGGCCGGTTCATGCCTGGAGTGGCCGATCGTGCGCGCTGCGGCGTCCACCGGGGAGGGACCAGCGTCCGTGTCCGGCGTCGCCGGTGCCAGACCCGGCCATGTCTCGAAGGGTGGGCCAGGATCGCGCGGCCACGGCGCGATGCCCTCGGGCACCGGCACCGGCGTCGGGTCCGTCCATTCAGGCAGACGGCTGCGCCGTTACTCGGCGAAGTCTGAGGCCAGGACATCCTCCAGACGGACAGCGGATATCTCTGCCAGTTCTGTCGGACGGCCGAGGAACGGCCCACCCAGCAGCGGCACCAGCCCGGTGTCTTCCTGCCCGGACAGCAGGGGCCGCCACACCCCGTCAACATCACACGGCAGCTCGTCCGCAATCCAGACGCACGCCGACCCCGATGAGACGAACCGCCCCGGGGGAAGTCCCTCTGGCAAGTCGAAATCCATGCCCGGACGATAGACCTCGGCTCCCTTCGGCCGCCCGCCGCCCCATACGGCCCCGGGCTGCCGGTGTCGCCGCCCGAGAAACCACCATGACCAGGCGACCCCCGGAAGGATCGCTCCCGCAGCCAGTGGCTTACCTGCGGATTCACGGAATTGCGGTCAGAACCATGTTCACGGAGCCCCAACACCTTGCCGCCTTGCGACGCTCAGTCACAGCTGCACGGAAGCTGTGCCAGAACCCGGGAACCGACAGCACCTGTACACGAGATTGGGAGGCGTCGGCGGCACGTCGTGTTCGATGTTCAAGAGAAACGACAGCGCCCCCAGCGCGCCCCGCCGTCGCAGGGCCTCACCTCGGGAGGCCGCGATGAGGCCCCAAGTAGCTCTGCGCAGTGTTCCGACTCCGTGGCATCCGGCCACGGAGCCTCCGCAAAAACCCGTTGGCGGACCACGGCGACCACTGCTACGTTTCCGGAGGCCGTGCGAGAGAACAAGGAGGTGGTACCCGTGAACGCAGTATCGACATGGGTGCTCCCCTCCGGGGTCACGGTCGGACGATAGGTCGTCCGGGAGCGCCGTTCCAGAGCACTCCCGAAAGGCACGACCATGCAATTCACTTCCGAACAGCGCCTCGACGACGGCGTCCTCGAACGCGAATTCACCCTCGGAGACATCCCCGGCACCCTGTGGACGCCTGAATCCGCCGCACCAGCCCCGCTGATCCTGATGGCCCACAACAACGGCCTGCCCAAGCGGGAATCCCGGCTGGTGGCCCGGGCCCGGCACTCCGCGGCGTACGGCTACGCGGTGGCCGCCATCGACGCCCCCGGGTGCGGTGACCGGCCCCGTTCCGCCGCCGACGAGCAGGCCCGCGCCGACCTCCGCCGGGCGATGCAGGCCGGCGAGCCGGTCGATGAGATCTTCGAGTCCTTCATCGGCCCGCTGGTCGAAAAGGCGGTCCCGGAATGGCAGACCACCCTGGACGCCCTCCTTGCGCTGCCCGAAATCGGCGGCCCGGTCGGGTACTCGGGATGGACCGCCGTCGGCATTCGGCTGGCGGTCCTCGAGCCGCGCATCGCGGCCGCCGGCTTCTTCGCCGGAGGCTACGTGCCCCGCGCCCAGCGCGAGGAAGCCCGGCAGGTCACCATTCCACTGCTGTTCCTGCTGCAGTGGGACGACGAAGGGAACCCCCGGCAGCGGGCCCTGGACCTGTTCGACGCCTTCGGCACCAAGGAGAAAACGCTGCACGCCAATATGGGCGGACACACCGGCACCCCGTGGTTCGAGGTGGAGGACGGGAACCGGTTCTTCGGCCGGCACCTGAAGTGAGGCCGGGCCGCCAGGCCGGCAGACGGTAGGCGGTGTCGCCCAGGACGCCGCTCATCGGGGACAGGTCCCGGCTCTCCTCAGCTCTCTATCCCGCGGGCCCCTGCCAACTCGGCAGGGGCCCGCGCTGCCCGAAGCCATGAACTGTTCGATTTCTGCACTGCTTCGAGCGCTGCCCAATCTCGGGTACGGGTGCTGTCGGTTCTCGGGCTCTGTCTCAACTTCTCTGAAGAGGACTCGGAGCACATCGGCCCGGCCGTCAGAGGCACGTCTGGCCTGAGTAGTAGCGAGTGCCTCGTCGTCGGTGCCCCCGACGCATGTCCGCGCCATAGAAGTTGCGCCAGAACCGGTTCTCGTGAACAAAGCCACCTGGGCATCCGTCCGGTCATCGCCCGCCGCGGGACCGAGCACGGCTCCGGCCTGGCGTCCACCGCTGGGTCGTCGAAGCCGCCTTCGCGCTCCTGCACTGGTTCCGCCGCCCGCGTACCCGCTGGGAAATTCGCGACGACCTTCACGAAGCCTTCCTCATCCTCGGCTGCAGCATCATCTGCTGGCGCCGCCTGAAGACCCCTCCTAACGGTGCGTCAGCCTGAAGTGTAGGCGCAGATGGCCGTCGGCTCCTCCCGAAGGGCAAGCGCCGAAACCGCCCCCGCGAAGATCGCTGCTAGACGGAAACGGGGGGCCGGGCCAGCCTCGGGACCCTGGCCGTATCGCAGGGCAGAGTTGCGCACCCGGTTGCGATCAGTGGCTCGCGAGGCGCTCCACTTCGCTGAGCGGGACGGTCTGGAAGCCCACCTCCGCAGCGCGTCGGTACGAGTGGCTTCCGGGGACCTCCGCCAACGGACCGGGGAATGCGCGGGTGGGCCGATCCTCCAGCCAGCACCCGGCGGTGCTCAGGACGACCTGCCCCTCCACGACGGTGCCACCCGCATGGCGGAACCCTCCGGACCACCGTCGGTGGACTGGGGCCCGATGATTCCGAAGAGGCTGCGGTCGCGGGCCCAGAGGGATGGGCAGGCGCGGGCTGCGGCCCGGGTCACCGCGCCTCCGATGCCTTCGCCGGTGATCCGGCCGGAGGGGTCTCCGATCCCTGCGACCGTGCCGCGTTCGTTCGACAACCACCGTTCACGTGGCCTCCTTGGAGCGTACGACAGACCACATGTCAAGCAGCGACTCGCCGACACTTCCCGGCGACCCACCGCCACGATGGGTGAGCGGACGTCAGAAGATCACCCGCAAGGGCTAATTGTCATTCAATCCCCAAGCGCAAGCGATTGTTTGACGGTCACTCAGTCCTTCTTCGGAGCGGCGTAAAGGACCTCTACATACCCGATCAGCCCCACAAAGCCGGAGATCCCGATTTGCTCGATATGACAGCAATAGGGGGTGTTAGTACGTTCAATCACGCACCGGCTGCCACAGCGGGTGTTTCTCTCTCCGTCTCAGAAGGAGAACAAGCGACATGATCATGAACCGTTCCCACGCGATCCCCGCGGCCCTCGCGGCCGCTGCGGCACTGACCGCGACCGGTATCACCTACGCCACCGCCGCCACCGCACCCCAGACGGCCCCGGCTGTCGTCAAGCAGGCCCCCGCTCCCGCCTACGCCCCGCTGGGCGGCGAGGGCGGACAGGGCAAGGGCAACGAGGGCGGCGGCCGCGGCGGCGAGCAGGGCGAGCGCGGCGAGCAGGGCGAGCGCGGCGAGCACGGCAAGCGCCGCCACCACGAGATCGGCCGGATCTTCATCAACGAGCGGTCGTTCTCCGCTCACCCCGACGGCTGCATCACCGTGGTGAGCGGTCTGGGCTCCAAGAGCTTCAACATCCGCAACGACAGCAAGCAGACCGTCGAGTTCTTCCGCGGCGTCACCTGCGACAACGGCGCCCCCATCGCCACCGTCGGCCCCCGCAGCGAGGCCAACAACGTCCGCCCGGGCAAGGTCAAGGACGAGGACGAGGACGAGAAGGGCGAGCACGAGAAGGGTGAGCACGAGAAGGGTGAGCACCACAAGAAGCACCACGAGGAGATGGAGGACGGCGTGAAGGTCAAGAACGGAGTCGTCGGAAGCTTCCGGGTCATCAAGCGCCACCACGAGAAGGGCGAGGGCGGCGAATTCGGCGGATTCGACGAAGACTAAAACCAGCAACCGCGTGATGCGCACGCTGGAGAACCCCGGCCCGCCGTAATCGGGCCGACGTCCTCCGGCCAGGCGCACAACACAGGATCCCGGCCCGCCGCAATCGGGCCGGGATTCTCGTCTGGACGCCGGCCCAAGGACATCCCTTCTCGGAACATCCACACCAGACCACTGTCCGACAGATCACGCGCCTGCTACGCCATCCTTCCCCTAGCGACGACCGCCCAGTCCACCTTCCACGGCATGACCGGACACATCCCCCTCGTTCCTCCCAGTCGGCCAACTGGTGCCGGGGGGCCGAAGAGATGACCGTCCGCTTGGCCATCTGGGACCAGATCACCGGCGCTGCTGGCCGGTCCACCACGGCCTGACCCCAGGCCCGAAGCGCAAGCCCATCACGCCCCGACGGCGCCATCAGACGGGCCGCTCTGGGGCGAGCGAGGGCCGGGCGGCACGCGCCGCCCGGCCCCGCGGATGCTCTCCCTCGGCTACTTGCCCGAGACGTACAACCGGGAGATCTCGTCACTGCTGAGCGCCCGGTCCCAGACGTGCACCTGGTCCACGCCGCCCGGCCAGAAGTCGACCTTGCCGCTGTTGAAGCGGGCGCGGCCGACCGAGAGCGGGCCGTCGGACTTCGGGTTCAGGCACTGATTGAACGAGTTCTGCTTCACGCCGTCGACGTACAGCGAGTGCTCGCCCGTCTCCGCGTTGCGCACGCCCACCAGGTGGTACCACTGGCCGGTCTGCGGGGAGAACGTCGACAGGGCGCGCCCGCCGCTGGTGCTGAAGGAGAACTTGTTCGTGTCACCGGTCTTCTGTAGGAAGAACGCCGACTGGACCTTCCCGTCCTGGCCGACCGCCGTGCGCCAGCCGTCCAGCCGGTCCAGCTTGACCCACGCCGACACCGTGAAGTTGCCCGAGGTGTCGAGGACGGGTCCTGTCGTCTCGGCGTGGCCGGCGACGCCGTCGAACTGCAGGTCCGCACCGGAGGTGCCGGTGCCCCACGTGGCGCCCTGACGCAGAGTCAGGTCGTGATCGCCGGCCTCGTCCTTGGCGACCGTGCCGCTGCCCTCGTCCATGGACCAGGCGGCAGTGCCCGTCAGGCCGGGCGTGCCGGGCGGGTACGCCGGCGGCGGTGCGGAGCCGTCGGCACCCTTGATCACCTTCTCGTTGATGTCCCGCACCTGGTCGAAGTCCATCTTCGTCACCTGCCGGTCGTAGGTGAAGAAGCCATTGACCTCGTGCTCGACATCGGTGAACTGGGTGTAGATGCCGCCGGAGACGCCGCACTGCTGGGCTGCCGTGAGCAGGTCGCGCTGGTTCTCGACGTAGCGCCGGGTCAGCGTCGCCGAGTCCGGCTCCATCTCGTACGCGTGGCCGTTTTCGAACCACATGTGGCCCGGGACCTGGAGGCCGAAGCCGCCGTGCTCACCGTCGATGGCCACGCGCCGCCCCTCGGGCACGGGCGAGGCAGGCCCGACGTACTGGTGGAAGTCCACGACGTCGCCCTTGCCGGAGTCGCCCAGCGAGTTGCAGCAGTTGACCCCGGAGTGGGCGTTGACCAGCCGGCTCGGATCCTGCTTGGCCACGTCGTCGGCGATCCGGCCGGTGGCCTCGCGGCTCCATTCGCCCCAGCCCTCGTTGAACGGGATCCAGCCGATGATCGAGGTCCAGCTGTCGTGCTGGTCGACCATGGTGCGGAGCTGCCGTTCGAACTCCTGGCGGGCGTCCTCGGGCGGGGTGTTCTCGGTCCGGGACTTGGAGAAGTCGACCTTCATCGACGGCATGTCCTGCCACACCATCAGGCCGAGCTTGTCCGCCCAGTAGTACCAGCGGTCGGGCTCGACCTTGATGTGCTTGCGCACGGTGTTGAAGCCGAGCCGCTTGTGCTCGGCCAGGTCGAACTTCAGCCCGGCGTCGGTCGGCGCGGTGTGGATGCCGTCCGGCCAGAAGCCCTGGTCGAGCGTGGACATCAGGAACGTCTGCTTGCCGTTGAGCGTGATGTGCATCCTGCCGTCGGAGCCCTTGGCGGTGCCGATCTCGCGCATCCCGAAGTACGAGCCCACGTCGTCGACCGGCTTGCCGCCGCGCAGCAGCCGGACCCGCAGGTCGTACAGGAACGGCGAGTCGGGGCTCCACAGCTTGGCGCGCGGGACGGGCAGCTTCAGCGTGGAGCCGGCCGGGCCGGTGACGGTGCCCACCGCGCCGTCGCCGTCGTACGCCGTGGCCTGCACGGTCATGCCGTCGGCGCCTGTGACGCGCGGTGTCACAAAGAGGGTGCCGGTGTCGATGTCCGGCGTGGTGCGCAGCGCGTCGATACGGCCGGTGGAGACCGGCTCCATCCAGACCGTCTGCCAGATGCCGGAGCTGGAGGTGTAGAAGATACCGCGGTCGGGCGCGTTGCGCTGCTTGCCGACCGGCTGCCAGGTTTTGTCCGTCTGGTCGGTGACACCGACCACGACCTCCTGCGGGCCGGTGCCCTTCAGCGCGTCGGTGACGTCCGCGGTGAACGCGTCGTAGCCGCCGCGGTGGGTGGCGACGAGATGGCCGTTGACCCAGACCTTGGTGTCGTAGTCCACGGCCTGGAAGTGCATGAGGAGCCGCTGGCCGGGCTCGGCCGTCCAGTTGCGCGGGACGGTGAAGGTCCTGCGGTACCACATCTGGTCCTCGTGGCGCTTGATGCCGGACAGCGCGGACTCCACCGGATACGGCACGAGGATGCGCTCGTCCAGGTCCTTGCCGAAGGGCGGCGCGTCGCCGCCCCGGGCACCGGCGAACTGCCAGACGCCGTTGAGGTTCTGCCACTGCTTGCGCGTCAACTGCGGCCGCGGATACTCCGGGTGGGCGTTGTCCGGGCCGACCTGGTCGGTCCACGGAGTCTTGAGCGGGGGCGTCTTGGGCGTCCAGCCTTGGGCGGCCGCGCCGGAGCCGCTTTCGGGGCTGGCCACGGCGGGGCCCGCGAACAGCGCGCCGACGAGGCCCACGGCCGCTGCCGCTGCCGCCAGTACGCGCCGTCGCCGACGACCCGGACCTAGGGCGTGCCATGGCTTTTTTCGTCTCACGACTCCTCCTGTCACTGCGTCTCAGCGGTACGGCCGGGCGGCTGGTGCCGGCTGCCTGCCTGCTCGGCCGGTGGTGAGTGAGCGCCGAGTCCCCGCGCGGCACGGTGACCTGACGGGGCGAGCGCCTTCTAACGTTGGAAAAGTGGGACTGGAAGCATGACAGCACGCCCCCGGGAGCGTGTCCAGAAGGGCGAGCTGCCGCACCATGGCGAGCCCGGGCGAGGAGAAGGGCGTGCGCGGGCACCTTCTAACGTTGGAAAAGCGGGACTGGAAGCATGACAGCACGCCCCCGGGAGCATGTCCTGAAGGGCGAGCTGCCGCACCACGGTGAGCCCGGACGAGGAGAACGGCGTGCACGTGTGAAGTACCGCTGCGGTGCCAAGAGATGTTGTTACTGAGCCAGCGTCAAGTTCGTGGTACGAGTGTGCTGGCCTGTAGTTGAACGCTCGGGCCGGGTCGCCCGCAGCCGGGGCAGCGGCGTCTGTTGATCCGTCCAGCCGGGGGGAAGTCGGACTGTGCGGAGCGGACTTGGTACACGTCCAGGAGTAACGGCGTGCGGCAGAGCGGGCAGGGTCCTGCGTATCTGCTGATCACGGGCGGACTGGGCACACGGTGCCTGCTTACCGTTCACGGCTGGCGGGACGGTCCGCCTGGCGGGCTCTGCGGTAAGGATCTAGTGATGGCCTTCCGCCCGGCGGGAACTTCCGATCCGGCCCCCCGACCGGACAAACATGCCAAGTGACAGCACCGCCACGCCCTGTTCACCAAAGGACTCACCCATTATGAAGCGACCGGCACGATCGACACCGCACCTCGAAGCGGCGGACAGAACAAAGGAACTGACCTGGTGTTCGTGATCAAGCAGTGATTGACAGCGGCACTGAGTACGTCAGAAGGTGCTTGCTCGGACGGCTGGGGTGGGAACGTGGAACGGCAGCAGTATGTGGAGCGGTGCTCAGAGCTTTTCGCGGTGGGTGGCTATGCCGCTGTGAGAGCAACGGCAGAGGCGGGACTCGAGGAGTGCGGGCCGGATCCGGTTCTCTTCCGCTGGCTCGGACAAGCACACGCTGCGGAGGATGAGGACGACCATGACCGTGAGGCCGAGGCCGCGTATCGCAAAGGCCTCGCACTAACAGCGGACGATCTCGGGCTCCTGGTGTCGTTTTTGGAGCTGTGCCTTCGCTCGGACTCCTTCGAATACCCGGAGCGGGCGCGCCGTGCGGTGGTCCTGCAAGAGAGAATCGAAGAGCTGGCGCCGCCCGGGTCAGCTGAACGCGAGCGCGTCGATGATGCGACTGGCTGGGCCGGGCGGGGTTACTGGGACGACCTGAACGCGGGCGCTGCTCGCGGGCAAGCTCAGCAGGCAGCCCTCGCGGAGCAGAGCGTGCTGGTCACCGACGCGCTGCGGCGAGCCACTCGTGGTGAGTCCGGCGAGGACACAGGGGAAGACCTCCGGGCCGCCGAACTGGCCGCGGCAGTTGAGCTGCTGCAGGGGGCCCGGAACGCACCGCTGCGCCTGCTTCTCGCGCACCGGGTCGAAGCGTATGTGCTGACGTTCGTCGCATCGTTTGGCCTGAACAAGGCACTGGTGTGGAGCGGAGTGCAGGACTTCAGCCTGTGGGGCTGGTTGTTCTGGGTCCCCGTGCTCGTTGCCGAAGCCAAGCTCCGCCAGGCCAAGAGGCTGGGACAGGAGCGCGTCATCGCGCGCATACAGGCGCGCCACGACGCAACGGACCTGGCTGACAGCCAACCCGAGAGCAAGCGCCAGTGAGAGCTTCAGTTGGCGACAGCCGCCAACTGGAGCACTAGGAACCGCGTGGCTGTTTGAGCACATTGCCGCCCTCGTCGCCCGATGCGCTGGGCGCAGACCCATTCGGTGTTCATGCAGGCGAACGGCGAACGCTGATGCGTGGAGCGGGGGACTGGAAGTCCGGCTTCCAGCCCCCCGAGGCATCCGCCGCCCGGGCCGGTGTGTTCGGCGCGGGTGCTCAGCGGGTCACGGCGACGGCCTCGGACGCGCCGGACTCGGTGCCGTCGGCGTAGAGGACCGTGACGCGGTAGTACACCGTGGTGGCGGCCGGCTGGGTGTCGTCCACCCAGTGCCCGGTGCTGGAGGCGTCCTCGGGCTCGGTGCCGATCAGGTCGAACGTCCCGGTCCGCGGATTCCAGCGGTGGATGGCGAAGCCGGAGACCGGACTGCCTTTCTCGCGCTCGGCGCTGGAGAGGGCCCAGGTGATCAAGCCGCCCGCGTGGGTGCTGAGGTAGGCGAGTGGAGCGCCGGTCGCGGGCGGAGCGGTCGGGCGGAGGTCCAGCTCGGTGACGTCGATGACGGCCGCGCCGGTGTCCGGGGTGAGCTGGTTGCCGTACTGGTCGACGGCGACGACGCCGTAGCGCACCTGCTGCCCGTTGGCGGGTACGGGGTCGTGGAAGGTCGTGGACGTGACCCGCCACGGCTTGAAGTCCAAGGGGTTCTTCACCGGGATGTACGTCCACTGCCCGTCGACGAGGGAGCCACGCAGCACCAGGTAGTGGTCGAGCCCGGGCGCGCTGCTCGCGTCCCGGGAGAGGGTGACGCCGTTCTCCTTCGGGACGGCGGCCAGGCCGGTGACCGCGGCAGGGGCGGTCGTGTTGCCGACTACGGTGATGACGACCTCTTCGGAGGGGGTGCCTCCGTTTCCGTTGTGGTCCAGGGCGACCACCGAGTAGTACGTGACGCCGGGCGGAGGGGCGGCGTCGGTGAACGAGGTGCCCTTCACTCCCTGGCCGACCCGCTCGCGCACGCCCGGGGCGGTGCGCGGCTGGCGCGATCGGTAGATCGCGTAGCCCGCGAAGTCGTCGCTGGTCCGCTCGGAGGCGTCCCAGGTCAGGGTGACGCCCGCCTCGCTCTCCGTGGCCCCCAGGTTGAGGGCGGTGTCCACCGGGCCCGTCCGGTCGCGGGCGTAGTACACCGCCGTGCCCGAGGGCGCCGACTCGTTGCCGTGCGTGTCGACGGCGGTGACGACGTAGTGGTAGATGTCGCCGGTCTGCGGCAGGGGCCCGCTGTAGTAGCCGGGCGACAGCTCGTCGCCGGTCAGCCGGTTCTCGGCGGTGAGTGCGACCGGGGAGGAGGTCGAGCGGTACACGCGGTAGCCGGCCAGGTCGGGCTCCGTGTTGCTGTGCCAATGGAGGGTGATGGTGTCCGGGGAGCCCATGACCCAGTTGTCCTCGACGCCCTTCGGGGCGGCGGGAGCCGTGCGGTCGACGGTGGTGATGCCGAGGTCGGCGGTGCCGGACGAGAGATTGCCGGCCTTGTCGTAGGCGCGGACCTCGTAGTAGTAGACGTTGCCGTCCTTGGGGACGGTCGTGTCGGTGTACGAGGTGGACGTTGTGGTGGCGATCGGCTTCGTGGGGAAGGAGGTGCCCTTCAGGCGCCGGTACACGCGGTATCCGGCGAGGTCCATCTCCTTGTTCTTGGCCCAGCCGACCTTCGTGGACGCGGTCTTCGTGCTGTAGCTGACGGCGGCCCCGGCCGGGACGAGGGGCTTGACCTTGTCGACGGCCGCCGAAGTACGAGGTGTGTAGGCGAACTTGACGTTGGCCGCGCCCTTCCAGTTGACGAAGTCGACGCGAAGGCTGTGCTTGCCCTTCGGGATGGTCACGTTGACGGTCTTGGAGACGGTCTTGGACACGTCCTTCCACATGTCGACCTTGCGGACGCCGTCGAGGTAGACGCGAATGCCGTCGCGGGAGGAGGCGGCGAACGTGAAGGGGCCGCCGGAGCCGAAGTCACGGGTCACGGACCAGCGGACGCCGAAGTTGTCGGCGGGAATGCCCTTGTAGCCGGGTGCGCGGGTGCCCCAGTTCTCGTTGATCACAGAGTCGCAGTCCGTGCGCTTGGGAGTCCCGGAGAAGGCGGTGTTCGCGTAGAACGTCCGCTTGAAGACGGGAGACGCGCAGGTCACGGCGGCAGAGGCGGGAGTGGCCGCGGTGAGCAGACCACCCGTGGTGGCGAGCACGACGCCGCTGGCGATGGCGACAGTTGTGCCTCTGGGTCGGGTCATACGTCCCTCCGGTCGTGATCGGCGGCGGGACTTCGCCGCCGATCACGACACGTGAGGAACGCGCTTGGTTGTACGCCGGTACCCAGGCAGGACACCGTTACGGGACTCGCCGCCATTGAACGGAGACGCTGTCCGAAGCGCACAGCAGGCGCAGCCGGACGCCACTGGCCGGCCGGCGAGGGCGTCAGCCTGGTCGGGCTGGAGGACGTCGAGCCGTGGTCTGAGCGGGCCCGCACTCCGCTGATGGCCTTCATGCTCTGCCAACTCCACGTCGCCGGTCCTGAACACCCGCTGCCTGACGGCCTTACGGCGGTGTACACGGAATTCACCGACTTGTTTCACGAAAACACGTCGAACGGTGCGGGCCGCGCGGAGACCCTGAACCCGGGCACGACGGTGGTTTCCCGCCCGTCCAGCGCGGTGGTGAGCCGGTCGGCGTCCTGGGAGGCGTGCCGGGCCTGGGTGTAGGGCCCGAGGCGTAGCAGGGGGTGTAGCCCTTGCCGTCGGGGTTGCGAGGTTCGATGGCATGCATGATCGGCTCTGCGAGGCGGCACTTGACTTGCAAGAGGCCGGCTGAAGGGGGAGGACGTGGTCTGCAGGTACGAGACCACCCGCGCGGCGATGCACATCGCGCTCGACGGCATCCTCAACGCCTTCGGCTATCGCGCCAGGTTGCACGCCCTCGGATTCGGCCACATCATCGCCCCGGATCAGTCCTGGCCAACTCGCCCAGGCGTCGACCGGCGCTCGCACGGGAAAGGAAAACAGGCATGGCCGCTCCCGCCGCCCCGCACCGCGCGTACGGTGGCGATACGACCCGCCAGGAGGTGCTGATGAGCGCGCAGCCCGAGGAAGCCCCCGCCCCGCCGGCCCCGGCCGCCGCCGCCCAACTGCTCGCGCAGCTGCGCGAGGACCGCCGCGCCGACACGTGGGTGCCGGCCTTCGAGCGGGACTGGGCCAAGGCACTGGAGGACTCCCGCCACACCTACAGCCTCACGCCCCTGCACGACGTCGTCCGCACCTGGCAGGGCCGACTCGCCGCGGCCCCGGCCGTCGACGCCTTCATGGACTCCGGCCAGGATGAGACCGGCTTCGTGGACCTGGCCGACGTCCTCGGTGCCCGCCGGTGACCGGTGAAGCCTGGGCGGTGCGCCTGTCCCCGCAGGCCGCGAAGACGCTCACCGTGCTCCCCGAGCACGTGAAGGAGACGGTCCGCGACGTCCTGGACATCGCGGTGCGCTCCCCGTGGGGCTGGCCCCAGTGGAACACCGGCGATCCGGAGGGCGAGGACGTCCGCGCCGCCTCCGTCGGACAGCTGTCCGTCGTCTACGTGATCAATCGGCTCACCCGGCACCTGTCCGTCCTGGACATCGTCTGGATCGGGTAGCCACCCGCGCAGGCGGCCCGACCCCGGTGGGTCTTCCGCTCCGAGTCACACCTCGAAGTCGGCGACATGGCTATGTCTGTTTTTTCGGGAGTCGTTTGTCGACGAGTTCGGGAGTCACTCAGGCAGCGTCCACGTGATCGATACCGGCGAGTTCTGATGTCACTCTGCGGGGTTGTAGGGCTACGCGGGAGACGGGTAATGACGTCAGTTCTTGGCTGCACCGGCCAGAATGTCGGCCAGCTCGACGGGGCGGCTGAGCGCGACACAGTGGCTCGCGGCGATCTCTTCCGGGACCACTCCGAGACGTTCCAGCACGAGCCGGCGCAGGAAGTCGGGAGGAAACAGACGGTCTTCGGTGCACTGCACGAACCTGGTCGGCACGGCCGGCCAGGCGTCGAGCGGCCACGGCTGGGCCGACGCAGCCGACGACGGGTGCGCCCGTTCCTTGCTCATTGCTTCCTCGGCGAGTTCGCGGGGCACGTCGTGGTAGAACGCGACGTAAGGGTCGTCGCTGCCGGTGAGGCCGCCGTCCCGGGCAGCCTGGCGCCGCACGGCCTCGGTGTAGCCGGTGTTGCTCCACCACTGGTCCGGTGATTCGGCTGGCTCGGGGACCATCCCGGCGACCAGGACCAGTGCCTCGACCGGGCGGCGCACGGCGACCAGGGGCGCGGTGAACGCGCCGAACGACTGCCCCACGACCACGAGACTGTGGCGGTCGCCGACCGCCTCGACCACGGCGTCGGCGTAGTCGTCGAGCGTCAGCGAGTCATCGTCGCCCGGAAGGTCCGGAGCCACCACGTCGTGCCCGCGCGCCCGAAGCTCCGCCTCGACCAGATGCCAGTACCAGCCGACATCGCCGGCACCGTGGATCAAGACGAACGTACTCATAACACGGTTCCCGTCCTCTGCAGCTTGCCCATCCGGCCTCCCGGTGGGAGGAACACACCCAGGCTCCCACCGCAAGGCTCCAACTGTCGTCACAACAAGGCGACATCACCAGGCCCGTCAGCAGGCGCCTCCCGTGGTCACTTACAAACGGCTCCCAAAGCCATCGACATGGCCAGCGACGCCGTTGGGCGCGATTTCGGCTCGGCGGCCGGGGTGGCGGGGAGACGTTCGGTGGCGAGCTGGGCGCATGGCGCGGGCGGCAGCTCGGTGTCTCGCGTGCGGGAGACGTCGGCGCGGTCGGGTGCGGTGCCCAGCGGGCGGCGGTCGGTCTGCGCCCGATTCTCGCGATGCGGCAGGAACTTCTTCTTCACCGCCTCGCCCTGACACTGCGGGCCGCCCCAAGGTTTGCGCGTGTCGCGCGCGTGCGAGGCAGGCAATGAAGGGCTTCGTCAAAGCGCAGAGCGGACGATCCGCTGGGTGATCCAGCGCTCGGACGTCCGCATCGGCGACATCGTCGCCCGTCGGAGCACCGGTCTCTGGGACGGGTAGCGCGGTCCATCGCCCCGGCGCACCATCGGGGGAACCGACGCGAGGAGGAGGTGCGCCATGGCGAGGAAGGGCGACGAGGCCCCGCTGCGTGACCTGCTCCGCCTCCCCGTCGGCGAGCCGGTCGACCTGACCGCCGGAGCGACCCCCGGCGGTCCCGACGACAAGGCCGCCGGGCTCGCGGCGACCGCTGGGATGGGCAAGGAGCTGGCCGGCCTGCAGGAACGCCTGTGGGCGTCGGCGACGGCCGGGGACCGCCGACGGATCCTGCTGGTGCTGCAGGGCATGGACACGAGCGGCAAGGGCGGCACGGTCAAGCACGTCATCGGACTGTTCAACCCGGCGGGCTGCCGCATCCACGCCTTTCAAGGCCCCCACCTGCGAGGAGCGGCAGCACGACTTCCTCAGGCGGGTGGCGAAGGCGCTCCCGCGCCCCGGCGAGACAGGCATCTCACTGCGCATCTCACCGGGCTGTCGCTGGCACTGGGCCCTCGGCGACGCGGGCGCCGTACTCGAGGCCGGGCGGAGTCTGCACGCCGACCTGCTTCCCCACCGCGGGATGGAGGAGCCGGGTGCACTGCCCCGGTGAAGACCGTGCTCGGTGGTGCTGCCGATAGGCTGTGCCCGCGATGGGTGAGTACGAGGAGATCGAAGCCGGCGGCGACAGCGACAGCGTGGACGCGATGCTGGCTGAGTGGCGCAGTGAGTGGCCGGAACTGGACGTGTCGTCCAGCGAGGTCATCGCGCGCCTGCTGCGTGCGGCTCGGCTGCTGGAAGACCTGTTCGCGTCGGGGCTGCGCCGACAGGGCGGCATGCCCATTGCCAATGTCGGGGACTTCGATCTGCTGCAGGCGCTGCGCCGCGGCGGCCCTCCCTACGCGCTGACGCCCGGGCAGCTGCGCCAGGCGCTGATTGTGTCCTCCGCCGGCCTCACGGGCAGGCTCAACCGGCTGGAGCGGGAAGGCTGGATCGAGCGCGGTCCCTCCCCCGTCGACGGCAGAAGCACTCTGGTCCGTCTGTCGGAGGAGGGCCGGGCGAGTTTCGACCGCGCGGTGGAACGGCACTTCGCTCTGGAACGGGACGTGCTCTCCGTTCTGGAGCCCAAGGAACGCGCGGGAGTGGCGGACGCCCTGCGCAAGATCCTGGTGTTTCTGGAGGCGGACGCCGGTTGAGGGACCGGCTGGGTGACGTCAGGCGGCTCCCGCCGCCGAGCCGAGGATCACCGCGATGCAGAGCCCGATCAGCCCGAGGGTGACAACGGCCATGGCGATGGCCGCCTCCCGCGTGAAGCGGCGGTGGCGTGCCACGTAGCGGGTCTCGATCTGCTGTATGCGTTCCGCGATGTGGTGGGTGACCTGGCGGGCGTTCTCCACCTGATCGCGGGCGTACGCCTCCTCGATCATGAGGCGTTGGTCCGTGGTGAGGCCGGGCAGGTCCCAGGCGAAGTCCCGTGCCTTGCGGTGCGCCTCACGGCGGTTGGCCTCCTGGTAGAGGTAGCCCTCGATCTGGTGCAGGCCGAGGGCGGCTTCATGGCTGGCGTCCATGGACGGCTCCTGAATGTTCGAAGGGGGACCGGCCTGCTCAGCGCCGACCGGTGGCCGTCGATCGCTCCTCCTCGATGTCGTCGCTGAGGGCGATCTCGGGGTGGGAGAGGCCGAAGGCGGGTGACTCGTTCCGTATGCGCGGCAGCTCTTCGAAGTTGTGCCGCGGCGGGGGACAGGAGGTCGCCCACTCCAGCGAACGGCCCCAGCCCCACGGATCGTTGACGGTGATCTCCTGGCCGTGCTTGGCGGTCTTCCAGACGTTGTAGAAGAACGGCAGGATCGACAGACCGAGCAGGAAGGAGAAGATCGTCGACACCGTGTTCAGGGCGGTGAAGCCGTCGGCCGCCAGGTAGTCGGCGTACCGGCGTGGCATGCCTTCGGCGCCCAGCCAGTGCTGGACCAGGAAGGTGCCGTGGAAGCCGATGAACAGGGTCCAGAACGTGATCTTGCCGAGACGTTCGTCGAGCATCTTGCCGGTGAACTTCGGCCACCAGAAGTGGAATCCGGCGAACATCGCGAACACCACGGTGCCGAAGACGACGTAGTGGAAGTGCGCCACCACGAAGTACGAGTCCGTGACGTGGAAGTCCAGCGGCGGCGAGGCCAGGATCACACCGGTCAGACCACCGAACAGGAAGGTGACCATGAAGCCCATGGACCACAGCATCGGCGTCTCGAAGCTCAGGGACCCCTTCCACATGGTGCCGATCCAGTTGAAGAACTTCACACCAGTCGGAATCGCGATCAGGAAGGTCATGAAGGAGAAGAACGGGAGCAGCACACCGCCTGTCGCATACATGTGATGTGCCCACACCGTCACCGACAGACCCGCGATCGCGATGGTCGCGCCGATCAGCCCCATGTAGCCGAAGATCGGCTTTCGGGAGAAGACGGGGACCACCTCGGACACGATGCCGAAGAAGGGCAGCGCCAGGATGTACACCTCCGGGTGGCCGAAGAACCAGAAGAGGTGCTGCCACAGCAGCGCCCCGCCGTTGGAGGGAGCGAAGATCTGGGCGCCGAACTTCCGGTCGAATTCGAGCGCGAAGAGCGCGGCGGCAAGTACGGGGAAGGCGAGCAGCACCAGGACGCTGGTGAGCAGCACGTTCCACGTGAAGATCGGCATGCGGAACATGGTCATGCCCGGGGCGCGCATGCAGACGATCGTGGTGATGAAGTTGACCGAGCCGAGGATGGTGCCGAAGCCCTGCATGGCCAGACCCATGATCCACATGTCACTGCCGACACCCGGCGAGTGGATCGTGTCGGACAGCGGGCTGTAGGCGAACCAGCCGAAGTCGGCGGAGCCCTGCGGCGTAAGGAAGCCGCCCACCGCGATCAGCGAGCCGAACAGGTACAGCCAGTAGGCAAGCATATTGAGCCTCGGGAACGCCACGTCGGGCGCGCCGATCTGCAGCGGCATGATCCAGTTCGCGAAGCCGGAGAAGATGGGCGTGGCGAACATGAACAGCATCACGGTGCCGTGCATTGTGAAGGCCTGGTTGAACTGCTCGTTGGAGATCAACTGTGTGCCCGGACGGGCCAACTCGGCGCGCATGAGCAGTGCCAACAGGCCACCGAAGCAGAAGAACGCGAACGAGGTGACCAGGTAGAGGGTGCCGATCCGCTTGTGGTCGGTAGTCGTCAGCCAGCCGACGACGGCCCGGCCTGGCCAGCGATGTCGCGCCGGAGAAGTCGACTGCGGCGACGAGTCGGGCGGTGACAGAGCGGGCAGGGCCACGGCAATCCTCCATACGTGCGAGACCTCCGGGCGTGTGGTGCTTACACATCGGCCCGGCCTCTCCCAAGGTATCTCGCTCGCGAGAGAAATAAATTTAGGGGGTGCCCGTCGTTCTGCGGGTGACGGATCGCGAGGTGCTCGAGGTCGGTCACGGTCTCCGGAAATCGCCCCCGCAGCCCGGCGACCCGTGTGCGCACTTCGTCGGTCAGGCCCCCGAGGGAAGGAGCTGCGGGGCAGCGGCCCGCCGCCGGTGATCGCGGAGCGGCCGTGTGCGGCCGGCACCGCCGGGGCATCCGAATGACCCTCCTTCCCGTCGGGGCGGACGCCGAGTCCGTAACACAGCAGCCGCCCGCCGAGCAGCACCGCGCGGGCCCGACGGTCAGCAGCCCGCCCACGAGGCAGGCGCCCGCACGCTCGTGAGCCGCAGGACCAGTCCGCCGAGCGCGGCACCCGCTGGGGCTGACCAGGGGGACACGGAGTGTCTATTCGGGCTGGTCAACAAGAAGTGGGCTGTGGGGGCGAATTCGCATCCGGCACACGCTCCATGCGTGAGCGATGAGTTCGGGCGGCGGATCGGGTCTTCCCTGGCATGCCTCGAATCATCGCTGACATCTCGGTCTCCCTCGATGACTTCGTCACCGGGCCTGACCCCAGCCCGGGCAACGGCTGGTCCGGCGACGGGATCGGCTGCCGCATTCCTTGCCCGTGACGCTGCGCGCCACGGCACGCTCCGGCGGCGCAGCAGCGTCTGGAAGCGCAGGCTGTAGGCGCCGGCGCTCACCCGGGCGGTGACCACGCGGAGCGTCGCGATGCCCGCCGACACCAGCAGCAGGCCGAAACCGAGCCAGACATCGAGGAGCTCGCCGCAGTACGTGATGCGCACCGCCATCAGGCCCGCCCCGGCCGCTTCCCACACTTCTGGCCCCTGTACACGGGCACGTCGATTCCCATCGACTCCTGGCGGTCACGAATGTGGCTGGACACTTGGGTCTAGCTGGGCAGACACACCACTGAGGGCGCGACTGTGAGTCGCGCCCTCATGGTCGTTGCTGGTCGATAGTGGCTGTCGCCGGTCACCGTCAGACGGCCCCGAGACAGCCCCACGGCAGATTTACAGACCGCGCGGCAGTCAGCACATGACCAGGGTGTTCGGCCGCAAAAAAGTCCTGGATTCCCATGGATGCCCCAGAGGCTCCCTCCGGGGCCGGGTGCGCACCGCCGGTTAGCGAGCTGGGCCTACTGTGAATCTAGGCCCCTGGACGTGGTGGTGTGCCGGTCAGCCGGATGAAGTGGTAGCCGAAGTAGTTGAGGCCGTGGGTCTCGTCCACGAACTTGATGCCGGAACCGGTCATGACCGTGAACGTGCGTGGGTCCTGGTTGAGCAGGTCGTCCTCCTCGGACATGATCTTCCGTGAGCAGGTCCGGTGCGTGGTCCGGGTGAGCGGGTACAGCGTGACGTGTTCGCCTGCGAAGGCGGCCCGGCCTTTGATGCCGTTGCAGCCTCCCTTTCCGGTGACCGTGCCATCCCGGTGGAAGACGAAGTAGACCTCTTTGGCGGCCGTCATCGCGACGGTTGCGTCGCCGACGATCAGATACTGGAGTTGCCACGGTGCCTCGAAGAGCCCCTGAGGCCACAGCATTTGCAGCGCGACATACCAGCCCTGCTGGTTCTTCAGGGTCATCGACAAGTCGTCGACCCGCTCGGCCACTGCCAGCGGACCGCCGGTGAAGATCTTCCTCATCTGCTGCTCGAAGGCGCGTTCCTTCGCCGGGCACGCGTCATCCGGCACCGCCCTCGACGCCTGCGCACCGACGGTGAGCGTCGTGGCGGTGACCGTGGCCGACGCCATGAACGGCGTGCACCCGTAGTCGCCCACGGCTGTGTTGTCGTAGCCGAACTCCACCCATGCGCCGGCGTTCGGCGGTGCGTCGATGTTGCGCCCGTCGACGGTGGCCCAGTCCACCCGCCAGCGTGCGCCCAGGAGCAGCCCGCCGTAACCGCCCGGCCCCTTCGGCGCGGTCCACGGCGTGGGACGGTCCAGGGCCTTCCCCCCGCTCCCCGCCCGGGGCGAACCGCACGCGGTAACGGTGAGCAGAGCGACGAGCAGTGCGCCCAGGAGGGCGCCGGTTCGGTACATGCGCATGATGATTCAGACCTCCGACCAACGTTCGGGGTTGTCCCGTCAGGGCCGCGGAAGTTGCCGCGCCCACCCCTCCCAGTCGTTCATGCGACGGTAGGTCAGACATACGTGCCTGCGGGCCGCATGGCCCTGGAAGGACTCCTCCTCCTCGAGCGGGAGGCGGTACAGCGCCCAGGTCAGCGCCGCGGCGTGCGGCTCCCGCCGCGTCCGCTCGTGACCGCGTCCCGGTCCGGTCCTCGCGACCTCGACGTACGTCTCCGCTGATGCGAGCGCTGACACCCGGGTGGGCCGAAAGCTCGGCAGCTTTACAACGGGCCGCGTGTGCGCCCGACGAACAGGGGCTTTCCATCCAACGGGGAGCCTGGGGGACGGGTGGGGGATCGAGCTTCACTGGTCGGCTCGTGCAGCACGCCACCGCAGTGACCGCCGTCGACCCCGCGCAACGCTCCACGGCTTCATTTCGCACCGCCGGGTTCTTGGACCGGGGCTGTTCTTGAACTAGCCGCTGGTGATGAACATCTGAACTCGCTTCGTCCGTGGGGCCCCTGAGACACTGATTTCTCAGCAAGCTCTCAGAAACCGCCCCTACGGTCGCTGACCATGGACACCACCAGGACAGACAATTCGGACGAAATAGCCGAGCGGGACGCGGCGGAGGCCGTGGCACGCGGGAACCTCGCCAGCGAGGCTGCGACCGACGATGCCGTGACCGAGAAGACGGCCGACACAGCCGATGTACGGGTCGAGAGTGCCCCAGAGGCGCTGACGGGCGACGGGGAAGCCCTCGGCGAGGACGTGCGCGAGGACGACGACGCGGCGGATGCCGATGCCGCGGCTGCCGCGGAGCGGAGCGCGTCCGGCCTGCTCTTCGGCGCTGCTGCGGTCGCCGCCGCAGGCCTAGGCCTCGCCTCCCTCACCGGCACGTGGGTCAGCACCGTGATGTCGGCCCGCCAGCAGCTGATAGGCCAGATCGAATCCCAGTCGAGCTCCCCTGCCAACCAGATCGCCGCGATCTACGGCGACCCGTGGCACACCACCGCCCTCGTCAATGGCGTCTTCGCGCTGATCGCCGTCGTCGTCGCGGTTGCGGTGCTGCTGTGGCACAAGCCCGTCTCGGGGCGGGGCGACGCCGCCTGGGTGAAGGCCGTCGCCTGGGGAGCGGTGGCGCTGGGAGTCATCGGCCTGCTGATCGCCGGGGCCGTCGAGGTGAACCTGTTCACCTCCCTGCCCTCCGTGCCCGCGACAGCCCCCGGTGCCGCCGGCTCCACCGGATGACGCGGCAGGCCCCGGCGCAGGCTTCCGAGGCCTGACGGCAGCCCCGTCGCGGCGTAGTGGGGGAGCGCGCGCGACCGCGTGTCCTCCCGTATAGGCGGCGAAGAGGCCAATGATGGCGAGCAGGGCCAGGACGATGAGGGGTCAACTCCTCGATCAAATCGCCGAGATGTGTGCGGGAGACGCCGGTAAAGGCAGGATGAGACAAGGCCGCACGGGCCCACCTCTTCTTGATCACACTCGAAGAACCCGTGCGGTCCCCTCCACGTCACGGCCACGCGCCTGATCTTCAACGGCCGACAACGTCGTTAGCCGAGGATGAGCGGGAGGTTTGCGGCGAGATCGCCCAGAGCAGCGTTCTCAGCGTCGGTCGGCGTGCGACGTCCGGTGCCGATCAGCAATGCGTCCTGGTCGGAGAACGAGGCGGGAAACGGGGTCCCGGCGATCTTCTCCAGCGACGTGCGAGCCGCGACGAGGGTCTCGGCGGGCGGCTCGGCGGCCGACGGCAGATGCGCGATCAGGTCGAGGTGGTGCAAGGTCCATTCGAGCACGTACGCGGACAGGTAGTCGCCGACGGTCAGCACCTTGTCCTGGGTGCTGACGCGGAGGGTGGGATCGGCGAGTTCGGCGGCTCGGCCCGCGGCGGAACCCACGTCGTCGAGGTGGAACTTGAGCCACCGCGGCTCGCCGTATGCGGCGGCCAGCCGGGGGATCAGCGCATCAAGGGGGTCCTTGCCGGACGGTGGTTCGTCCAGGAGGCCCCAGTAGGTGACCGCGTCCGTGGTCGGTTCGGTTTCGGTGGGCGTGACCAGGGTGATCAGGACGTCCTGGGCGTCGATGACCAGGTGGCAGACCAGGTCCCGCACGAGCCAGCCGGTACAGCCGGACGGCTGCTCGAAGTCCTCGTCCGGTAGTTCGGCGACCGCCGTGCGCAATGCTGTCCAAGAGTGTGAGAAGAGATCCACTACGGCACGGTAAGCCGGACTCGGAACGGCGGACAAGCGAATTCAGACGGCTGGCTCGTGTACCTGACCGATCTTCCACGCCGTCTTACGGGCTGCCCCGCGATCAATCGCGGTGCAGCCCGTAAGCGGGCCTATCCGGCGGATCATGACGCGGACGCAGGGTCTGGCGGGCGCCCGCGAAGCCGTACCGGTACGCGTCCGGCGCGCCGCTGGCTGCGTCACACGCCGCTGGCTGCAGGACTTCTACCGCCGCTGTCGGGGCGCTGTGATGTCCCCTGTAGTGCGCATGCAGAGCTATACGGCGTCTTGGGTGCGCTGGATGGCAATCACGGCAGCGTCGTCGGTAAGGCGTCCGCCAACGTGCTCAAGCAAGTCGACGCAGAGGCGGTCGACCAACTCCGGCGGGCTCTTCTGGGGCCACCTGGCGACTCGTTCAATGAGTGGGTAAAAGGCGCCGTGGGAGTTGCGGGCCTCGACAACGCCATCGGTGTAGAGCAGGAGGAGATCGCCCGTCTGGAGGGCGAAGGTGTCCACGAAGTACTCGGGGCTGAACGTTTCGCACAGGCCGAGCGGAGGCGCGGGGCGGGCGGAGGGGAGCGCGGCGACCTGCCGGGCGTGCAGTATCAGCGGGGGCGGATGCCCGCAGGTGACCATCTGCACCTTGGGGCTCGTGTCGGGAACGTCGAGCACTGCCGCAGTGATGAAGCCCTCCCCGGCCTCTTCCCCCTCCGCGGGCTGGGCCAGATTCACACACACGCTCTGCTCCAGGTGGGCCATGAGTTCGGGCAGCTCTGCGCGCCGGTGAGCGGCCTCCCGAAAGGCACCGAGCAGCAGGGCGGCATCGCCGATAGCGGTCAGTCCTTTGCCCATGACATCGCCGATGATCAGCCGGGTGCCGGAAGGCGTCCGGACGGCCGCATACAGGTCCCCGCCGATCAGCGCATTTTCCTCGGCAGCCAGATAGGCGGAGGCAACCTGCAGCGGGCCGATCCGGTGCGGCAGAGGCCGCAGGACCGCGCGCTGCGCGACCTCGGACACCGTCCGTACCTGCGCCAGCTCTTGGATGTGCATGGTTCGCAGGTAGCAGAGCCCGGTAACGAGCACCGTGACCACCACCAAGGCAAGAACCTGCGCAAGGAACGCCATGTCCAGGATGCCGAGTGCCACGCCCGCACCGACCTGGGCCGCCACGGCGATGGCGCCTACCGCCCCAGTGAGGAGAGGCCCAGCGAACCAGGCGGTCATCGTGGGCGCCACAATCAGCAGCGGTCCTAGTGGGAGGTTGGGCGGGGTCAGGATATCGGCGATCAGGATGGCGACGATCAGCCCGAGCGGGATCGCCAGAACTGCGTCGCTGGCCTGCCAGGGGCCGCCGAGGCGGCGAAACCGGGGCTGCAGTCGCATGCTTTCTCCCCCTACAGATCCAGGCCGGTCCGTACGGTGCCGCTGCCGGCAGCGTGTCTCGGGCTTCCGCCGAACGGAGTTGGCGCCGGGGCGGCAGCCAATCGCGGTGAGTGCCGTGGTTCACCTGCGGTGAGGACCACGGTGCGATCACCAGTAGTGGCGTCGTCCGCCGATGGCGTGTCCGAGTGCTCCGAGGACCCACAGGACGGCGCCGATCACCAGCAGCACGATCCCGATGGTCCACAGGATGGAGATGCCGAACACGAAACCGAGGATGAGGAGGATGACTCCGAGGGCAATCACCAGGGCCTCCGATCGTCCAGGAAGAGGAGTACCGTCCATGTGCCCGGTTGGTTGCGATATAGGCCCATTTCGTGCGGAACTCGCGGACCGCCCACGCGTGGCCTGCTGGCGGCGTCCTGCCCTCCTCGGCTCATGATCGTGTCTTACGTGCCCTCCGCTTGTTCGCTGTGCGAATCGCGTCCTCATCTTCCTCAGCCGCACCCGGTACGGACCAGGCTGGCGCTTCTTTACGCACAGCGCGCACCGGATGCTGGCACTACCTGGCGCGTGCGGTCGAACGGTCAACTTCCTGCGCGGATGCACGCGCTTAGTCCTCGGCCCGGGCAAGTACGCCGTAGCGGCGGCCCGGCGCCGTTTCTCGGCTTCCTGCTGTTCTTGGTCGGCTCGGCGGAGCCGCCGAAGCGCGCTGGCCCTTGCCCATCAAGTGCGAGGGCGGGACGGTTCCTGCAGCCCGCCCGATCGCCCAGCCACTCCCGATTACGTGGACCACCGGAGGCATGGTCAGGCAGCGGGACACAGGCGGAAAGGGGGAGCTGCAGACCAGATCACGGCTGGAGCGATGCATTGTGGGAGGCAAGGGCTTCGGGGTATCGGAAGTGAACGAAGATGATCTTGCCTCCGTGTTTAACCGGAGCAACGGTCACTCCGCCTCCGTACAGCTTGGCGAGGTCGACAACCGTGCGTAGCCCCTCGCCTGCGTCCGCGCGCGTTGTGGGTGGAATGTGCGGGTCACGGTCTGCGACACCCACCACCAGGTAATCGGCACCCACCGTAATAACGACTTGTGCGCTGGGAGAGCGATCATGTGTGTGCCTCACCACGTTCGTGACCAACTCGCTGACGACCAGCAGCACCGCGTCCACCAGGGCGGAACCTGGCGCGACTTCCCACTCCGCGAGCGCTGCCTGCGTGGAGACGCGTGCCTGATGAACCGATGCCGGCTCCGTCGGCACGCTGAAGACGCGGCGGCACGGGCCCAGAGGCAGTACCTGCGGCTCGGCCGTCATCGCTCGGCTGGACCACCTCATAGCGCCTCCCACGACCGGCGTACCTGTCGGACCGCAAGACGGCTGAACCGCGTAAAGAGACCCGGCCGCCATGGGGATTCAGGCCAATCCTCCTCTTCACGGTGGCCTACCCGCGGCCCTGACTAAAAAAGCGGACATTATTCGCATACCCGCTATGCCTGCGGCCGTACTCAGGTCAGGCGCCTAACGACAGTGGCGAGTGCACGGGCCCGCCCGCCGTGCCGCTACACCTCGATGTAGGCGACCGCGGCGACGGTCTGCAGGGCGGTGACGCAGAGCTCGTGACCTGACCTGCACGGCCTTGCGCTGCATAATCCTCAGACTCCACCGCCCCCCGCGCACCCGCTCCGTCGCCCGCGCGGGCGCGTGCTCCTGGCCCCTGTGGCTCACGGTGTAGCGGCTTTGAGGAGCCGCTGCACGGGAGGAACCCGAGGGCCTGTCCGACGTACAGCAGCCCCGGAGGACGTACTGAAGGACCCGTCGCCAAATTGGCGACAGTTCCGCCGCTACCCACGGCGGGTTCGCCGGACGGGTCACCCCGACGGCGCCGCGCCGAGCGGAGTACCCGCGACGGGCCCGGCCACAGCTGCTCCCCCTCAGCCACTCCCCGGGCAGTGATCTCCTCAGGGACTTGTTCTCACCTCACGGCCATGAAGATCGCCAGCGCCACCACCAGAAGCAGGACCAGGACAAACACCACGAGGACGGGTGTCAGGGGTGTCGGGCGCCAGTTCCTCCGTGGGGCTTCCTGTGGGGGGCCGAGTTCGGAAACGCCTGACTCGGCGGGCGGTGTGGCGCCGGCGGCCATCTGGGTGTCCCCCGGAACGGAGAGACCTTCGTCCGGCAGCTCTTCATGGATTCCGGCCATCATGTCCTCCTCATCCGCCGGAAGCCAGGCCCCTGCCCTCCTCGCCTCACCTGGGTCGAACTTCGAGACGAGCGCGTTCTCCAGACTCCCCCCAGGGCCAGACTCCTCGCAGAGAGAAAATATCTATGCGAAACGAACGTGGTCGCCTCCGGAAAGCGTCGGGTGCGGACACGAAGAACCGCGCTGCGCCGTGAGAAGAGAATTCGTCGCGGCTCGCTCGCCGAGTGCCTTGGCGGGTCGTCCTTCGGTCCGACTGGCTTCCAACTCGGCGCTTATCCGGTGCCTACCCGTGCGAACCGGATCTATACACCCAGACGCGTCCGGAAAGGAATTGTAAGTCGCTACTCGAGGCACGATCTAGCGGACCTTGTGAGGGCCCCTACGCCGCTGCCCACTCCAGCCCCAGCTTCTGCCACTTCTTGACGATCTTCGGCTCGAAGGAGCCGTCGCGGACGCGGGGCATGGCTATCTCGACCGGGCCGATGGCGGTAAGCACGGTCTTGGCGCGAGTGCCATTGCGGCCGTTGCCGCCGATCTTCCCAGTCGGATCGTGCTTGTCATAGCCGAGATGGTCAGTGATCTCACCCCTCCAGGGCGGACTCCAGCAGGCGCTTGGTGAGCTGCTGGAGCTGACCGCTCTCGCCAGTCAGCTGGAGACCTTCCGCTTGGGCCCGGCCAACCAACTCCTCAATCAGCTGGTCGTCCACTGACTTCGACGGCTGCGGCTCAGCCAACTCGGCGTTCTCGGGCTCGGTCACGTTCTCTCTGGTCATCGGTGCATCTTCCTTGATCAGGAGTTGCACCGAACGTCTTACAGTCCCGCGTGCACCTGCCCACGCAGGCCATCGGAAGGAATACCCCCGACGGGACATCGAAGCCGAGCATAACGGCGCTTACGGCCTCGACGGGACGGGTTGTGGCGGGCGGTTGGTGTTGATGGTGTCGTCTGGTTGGTGAAGATCGTTGTCGTTTCACTGGGTGAGGTGGATGACGCCTGCGTGGGCGGGAGTTGGTGGATTCCGGGGCCGGGGGAGTGCGGCTCTGGACCTCACGCGTGCGTCGCGTCCGGGGTGGCGTGATCGGCGATCCAGCGGTCGACGCGGGCCCACTGGGCGAGCAGCCACTCGCTGCGGGCATCGTCGCCCGGCGGGACGCGCCTTGCGGGTATGCGCCACCAGTACACCCGCACACTGTCGCGTAGCGGCAGCCGGATCCAAACGGTGCGCGCCGAGTGGACGACGTCGAGGCCGGTGTGGGCGACGAAGACCACGTCGGCCGTGGGCGCGGCGGCGATCGCGGCGAGGGCGCCGGCGTCCTGCGGCGGCAGGACATGGTGCATTTGTTCCGCGCGGGACGCCAGGCGCGGCAACCCCCGGCGCCGCAACGAGGCGATCGCGCGTCGGCGGCGGCGCGGTGTGAAGTTGCCGCCCTCCGGAAAAATCACGAGGGCGTCACCCGGGCCCAGCCTGGCCGCCAGGCCCCCGATCGCGTCCTCGGCCCGTCCGCCGAAGGGTGGAAGGAAGCAGTGAGGGACCCGCCCGATGAGGACGTCGAGAGCGGGATCGGTGCGTAGTGTCCGCTTCAGGACCGTGTGGGGGCGCAGTCCGACCTGGCTGAGCAATGTCTGAAGCAGCAGGAAGGAGTCGCCGACCCCCGCGTGCCGTACGAAGACCAGGACCGGCGCCGCCGCGATTCCGGTCGCGCTTGGCGGCGGGGGCGTCACCTCCACCCGGAGCCGGAAGACCCGCTCGCCCGCACGTCGTAGCAGCCGCAGCAGCCTCTCCAGCACGGCGAACGCATCCGCGGCGCGCCGCTCCTGGCGGTCCCGCCTGTCGGGCAGCCGCCGCGCCCACAGACCGGCGGCGGCCACCAGCCCGGCCAAATCCACCAGGAGGTACACCAGGGCGAAGCCGGTGATCCGGACCGGCCTCCAGGGGCCGCGCGTGGCGAGCGAGACCGGCGCACAGATCACGCCCGCGGCGACGAGGAGCCCGGCCACCGTAGGGACGAGGACGACCAGCAGCGCGATGGTGGTCGTGCGGCGCAGCCCGGTGACCACCGCACCGGTCAGCCGCGCCGGGCGTATTCGGGGCACACCCGCATCGGTCATGGCGCGCCGTCGGGTGCGCTGAGAGCGGTCTCGAGGTACCGGGAGGTGGCCGCGTAGGCACGCTCGATGCGCTCGGCAGTCCGGCCGAAGCTGCGGTACCGCAACTGCCGCAGAGTGGCTGTGCCCTCCTCGGGGCCCGAGCCCGAAGGCAGCACGCGGACCGTAACGCCGGGCGGCAGGTCCGCCATGTCGCGGGCGAACCGGTGTCTGCGAGCGATCTCGAACGCCACCAGTGCCACCTGCCAGGGAGCCCGCGGCGGGGACAGGGCTCGCTCGACACGGCCGACCTGCAGGACGTAGACCTCGGTCGCGCCGAGGGCCACTGCGCGGCCGACGGGGATGCTGTTGACCAGGCCGCCGTCGACGAAGTGCTCGCCGTCGAGCCGGACGGGCGGCAGCAGCCCGGGCACTGCGGACGAGGCGAGCACCGCGTCCACCAGCGGCCCGGCGGCGAACCAGTGCTCGGCGGCCCGCTCGATGTTCGCCGCGACGCACTGGAACGGTAGGGCCAAACTCTCGATATCAGTCACCGGAAGGTGGGAGGAGAGCAATTCCCGCAGCGGCGTGGGGTGGTACAGGTGAGTGCCACTGCGCACGGCCGTGCTCAGCCGCCCGAGCAGCGACCCGGAGAACACACCGGCACGCCCAAGGCCGGTCCACAGGTCAGCGAGCTGGGCCACCGACGCCCGCGACGGCTCGGCCGCGACGGCGGCGCCGTTGATCGCGCCAACCGAGGTGCCGACGACGAGGTCCGGGTGCACGGCGGCGGCGAAGAGCGCCTTGAGCATGCCAACTTCGTAGGCGCCGAGTGCACCGCCGCCGCCCAGTACGAAGGCACGGGTCGGGGGGCGGGTGAGCCGGCTGTCCTCCATGGCCGAAGGGTGCCCCGAAACGGCGCCGCCATAGCGGGGTTGTCGGCACTCATAGGGCCGGTCCGCGGGGAAGGACGGGGGTGCTCCGCCGGAAGTCGCGGGTACCCGGACGCCATGGCCAACGATCACCGAGGACCCGAGCTGCCTTCCGACCGGGGGCCGGTCTCCGCGGCCGTGACGGCGTACCTGCGGGGCACGGGTCCGCTGCCCCGTGCCGAGGACGCCGGCGGCGCGGCGCCGTACGGCGACGATCTCCAGCTCGCCCTGTACCTCTGCTACGAGCTGCATTACCGCGGTTTCGCGGAGGTCGCCGCCCGGCACGAGTGGGACCCCGGCCTGCTGGGGGTCCGCTCGGCTCTGGAGCACCGCTTCCTGGCCGCCCTGCGCGCCGACACGCCCCTGCACGACAGCCTGGACGACGCGCTCGCCGGCCTGCTCGTCGAGCCGGTCGAGGGCACAAGTGTCAGCCACTACCTGCGGGACGAGGGCAGGCTGTGGCAGTTGCGCGAGTACGCGGCACAGCGTTCTCTGTACCACCTCAAGGAGGCCGACCCGCACGCCTGGGTGCTGCCGCGCCTGTGGGGCCGGGCCAAGGCGGCGATGGCGGCGGTGGAGTTCGACGAGTGGGGCGGCGGTCGTGCCGAGCGCGTCCACGCCCGGCTGTTCGCCGACCTGATGCGGGACCTGGGCCTGGACACGACGTACGGCCGCTATCTGGACGCGGCCTCGGCGGAAGCCCTGGCGACGGTGAACCTGATGTCCCTGTTCGGCCTGCACCGCGAGCTGCGGGGAGCCCTGGTGGGCCATTTCGCCGCGGTCGAGATCACCTCCTCCCCGGGCTCCCGCCGGCTGGCCGAGGCCATGCGCCGCACGGGCGCCGGACCGGCCGCGCGGTTCTTCTACGACGAACACGTGGAGGCGGACGCGGTGCACGAGCAGGTCGTACGCCACGACGTCATCGGCGGGCTGCTGGCCCAAGAACCGCACCTGGCGTCCGACGTGGCCTTCGGCATCGACGCGACCGGACACCTGGAGGACCGCTTCGGCGGACGGCTGCTCACCGATTGGCGGGCCGGCTGGTCGTCTCTGCGTACACCCCTCGCGGTGGAAATGACCGGTATCACCTGAATGCCGGGGTACCCGCCGGATGTGAACGCACTGGTACTTCCGGGCGTCTACGCCCCGCAGGACGACACCGCGCTGCTGGCCGAAGCCCTGTCCGACGAACCGTGGGAGCCGGGCGCACGGGTCCTCGACGTGGGCACCGGGAGCGGTGCGCTGGCGCTGGTGGCCGCCCGGCGGGGCGCCGAGGTGACCGCGGTGGACGTCTCCTGGCGCGCGGTGTGGACCGCCCGGCTCAACTCCTGGCTCAGCCGGCTTCCGGTCCGCATCCACCACGGGAACCTCTTCAGCCCGGTGCGCGGACGGTCGTTCGACGTGGTCCTGGCCAACCCGCCGTACGTTCCGGCCCCTGATAGCCGGCGCGGGCCGCGCGGCAGGCGCCGCGCCTGGGACGCGGGGCGCGACGGGCGGCTCGTCCTGGACCGGATCTGCCGGGACGCACCCCGGCTGCTGCGCCCCGGGGGCGTGCTGCTGATCGTGCACTCCGCGCTGAGCGGCCCCGACCGCACTCTGCACCGGCTGCGCGCGACCGGACTCGAGGCCGCGGTGGTGCGCCGCCGCTGGATCGCCTTCGGTCCCGTATTGCGTTCGCGGCGTGGCTGGCTGCGGGAACGCGGCCTGCTGTCCGCGGAGGAAGCCGCCGACGAGAAGGAAGAGCTGGTGGTCATCCGTGCCGAACGTCCCCTTCGACAACCCGCATGACAATCCGGGCGGCAGCCCGGACACCTCCGCCGCCGGTGCGCGCCCCGACCCGCCCCGCCGGGTCACGATGCAGCGCCGCGGTCCGATCCTGGTCGACGGCCCGGTCGAGGTGGAACTCGAGGACGGCAGCACCGTCTTCTCGGACCGCTTCCGCGTCGCCCTGTGCACCTGTCGCCGCAGCCGCCGCTACCCGTGGTGCGACACCAGTCATCGCGACAGGGGGTAGCGGGCGGCCACGATGGCCGTGTGGGGTGCCATAGGTCCGCACGTCCTCTGACCTGGGCGTTCGTCAGTTCCCCGTGATCTCCGTCAGGATGCATCGCTGTACTCGTGGATGAGTCCGCCGAGGATGGCGTGACGCTGGACGCGCTGCGCCGGGAAACGGGATGACGTTCAGGTCGTCGGCAGGGGCCGACCAGCTGCCCCATACGCGACTGCGAATATGGGGCGCGATTGTGCAAGGTGAGCATCCGGTAGCGCAGTTTGAGCGGTGACCTGTCGCGTGGTAGTCCGGCCGGTACAGGACGCCGGGATCATCGTCTGAGATCTTGGTCAGCTCGGCGAAGATCGGGTCGAAGTCCGCGACCCGAACCTCCTCGACGAGCGAGCGCGCAGCGCTGCCGGAGCCTTCCTCTTCGACGGCAAGATGGTCGACGGCCCTGTCCTGGCGCAGGCTCGCCGCATTCTGTTCCCAGCACGACGTACGCCTCGCGCGGCGCACCGCGGCGGTCGTAGCCAGGGGGCGTCGACCGCCGGGGGTCAAGGGCGTCGGTTCGGCCGGTTCTGCGCTCAGGGGATGTGCCGGGCCAGACCTGTCGCCTTGGTCATCAGCCATTCGAGTGGTCCGCGCTGCTGGAAGCGTGACCAGACGGTCGCGAACACCATTGCGGCCGCGATGAAGCCGAGCAGGACGTGCAGGGGTGATCCGGGCAGTTCCTCGATGCCCAGGAACCGGATGCCGAAGAGGTGGAAGACGTATGCGGTCAGCGACATGGAACCGACTGCGATGACCGGCCGGGCCAGGGACTGGAGCCGTGGGAGGGCGTCCGTCGCGGCCA